>CALKVF010000093.1 GCA_937996535.1 uncultured Novosphingobium sp.
TGATGATCACCACCCGCGCCGGCGTGCAGCAGGTCGGCAAGCTTCAGGGCGCAGTGAACCAGTGAGCCGCCGCCTGCCTGTCAGGATGGAGCCCCGGCCGTGGGGCCGGGCGGAGTTGCCGCCGCCCTTCATCGCGCCTGCGGGCGAAGTGATTGGCGAGGTCTGTTTTACTCCGCCGCCCAGTCTGGACAGCCTGCTGGTCAAATACATCTTCACCAGCGCACCGCTGTCGGTGCAGGTTCATCCGTCTGACGCTGATGCGCAGGTGCGAGGGCTGGGCCCGCGCGGCAAGGAAGAATGCTGGCTGGTGATCGCGGCTGAGCCCGGGGCGCGGCTGGGGATCGGCTTTACCGAAGACCTGAGCGCCGAGGCGATGCGCGCCGCCGCGCTCGATGGCAGCATCGAGCAGCTGCTCGAATGGCATCCGGTGGCGGCGGGCGACTTCTTCTATATTCCGGCAGGCACGGTCCATGCGATCGGCGCCGGGGTCAGCCTGATCGAAGTGCAACAGAACGCCGATATTACCTGGCGCCTCTATGATTATGGCCGCCCGCGCGAACTGCATCTGGGGGATGGCATCGCCGTCGCACGCGGCACGGCGCACGATCCCGCGCTGCGCCGCCATGTGCCGGAACGCGGCTCGCTGAACTTGGTCGATGGTCCGCATTTCCGGCTCGACCGGCTCGATGGCGCGCCCGATGCGGGGGTGGCAAATGCCTATGCCGGGCCGCTGCTGGTGATTCCGCTCGATGCTTCGGTGCTGGTCGATGGCGAGCCGGTGGCACCGGGTGAATGCGCGGCTGCGCCTGCGCTGGATGCGGTCGAATGGGCCGGGCGCTGCCTGATCGCGCAGCCCTGCGCCTGATCAGGCCGGCACGGTTTCCTCGATCCAGCCGCCGCCGACCACCCGGTCCCCGGCATAGATCACTGCCGCCTGCCCCGGGGCTACGCCATATTCGCTCTGGGCAAAGCGGATCGTCGTTCCCGCCCCGTCACCCAGCGGCCCATCAAGCGTGATCGGCACCGGTTTCGCCAGCGAGCGCACCTTGGCCATCAGCGGCGCATCCGGCAGCGGGCCGATCCGGTTGGTGTCCCCCAGCCGCGCCGCGCTTACCGCCAGCAGGCGGCGGGGGCCAACCAGCACGCGGTGGCTCGCGGCATCGATCCCCGTCACATAGAGCGGTTCGGCCTGCCCGCCGATTTCCAGCCCGCGGCGCTGGCCCACGGTATAGTGGATGATCCCCTTGTGCCGGCCCAGCACCGCGCCGGTGGTGACATCGACGATGTCGCCGGCGGTTTCCGCTTCGGGGCGAACGCTGCGCACGACTTTGGCATAGTCGCCATCGGGGACGAAGCAGATGTCCTGGCTGTCGGGCTTGGCGGCGTTGCGCAGTCCGGCGGCCTCGGCCAGTTCGCGGACCTGACTCTTGGGCATTCCGCCGAGCGGGAAGCGCAGGAAATCGAGCTGGGCTTCGGTGGTGGCGTAAAGGAAATAGCTCTGGTCACGCGCCGGATCGGCCGCGCGGTGCAATTCTGCGCCGGCCGGGCCGATCACGCGGCGGACATAGTGGCCGGTGGCCAGGCAGTCAGCGCCCAGTTCGCGCGCCATGGCCAAGAGGTCGGTGAACTTGGGCCCCATGTTGCAGCGGATGCAGGGGATCGGGGTGCGCCCGGCCATGTAATCGTCGGCAAAGCGTTCGACGACCTCTTCACGAAATGCGCTTTCGTGATCGAACACATAGTGGGCGATGCCCAGCCGGTCGGCCACGGCCCGCGCATCGCGGATGTCGTCGCCGGCGCAGCACGCGCCCTTGCGCCCGGTTGCGGCGCCATAATCATAGAGCTGGAGCGTGACGCCGATCGTCTCGGCCCCGCTTTGGGCGGCGAGCGCGGCGACCACCGAACTGTCGACCCCGCCCGACATGGCCACGACGATCCGCTTGCCGGCAAGCGGCGCGCCCAGCTGGAACAGCGCAGCGGGATCGAGTGAAAGGGTGGCCTGGTCGGTCATTGCCGCGCGCCCTTACACCTTGTGGGGCCTCCGCGCCAAGCTTTGCCGCATCTCCGCAGCCCCGGGCTGCAATTTGGTAAGCTCGGTCAACACAAGGTAAAGCCGGGCTTTACCCGATCTTGACCTTGTTGGGGCTAGAGCGGGGTCATGGACATCGCAATCACCCTGCACGGCCCCGCGCCCGAAGCGGCTGTCCCCGATTGGGGACATCTGCGCGTTCGGCTGGTTGCCGCGCATAGCGCCCGCCGCGAAGGCCGGGACGCACCGGGGGCGCTGCCCGGCGCTTTTGGCGGCTTTGCCAACTGGCACGCGGGGTTGGCCCGGGGGCATGGCTCATGGGGCGTTAACCCAAACGATTCAGCGGATGGCAAATTTACCGCGGGCATTGAAAGCGGTGTCGCCGCAGATTTTGAAGCCGGCGGTCGAGGACAATGATGATCGAGAACCAGAAGATTCGACCCGCGATGGTAATCGGCCCGCTTGGCGAGCCCCTGACCCTGGAATCGCTGCCGTCGCCCGATACCCGGCGCTGGGTGGTCCGCCGCAAGGCCGAAGTGGTCGCGGCGGTCAACGGCGGCCTGCTGACCATCGACGAGGTCTGCGAGCGTTACAGCCTGACGCTTGAGGAATTTGCCTCGTGGCAGCGGGCGATCGAACGCTCGGGGCTCAAGGGCCTCAGGGTTACCCATATCCAGCATTACCGCGACCTCTACGAGCGCCAGCTCAAGTATTGATCGCGGCATCGCGGGCCCCTCGGGCCTGCGGATCTGACGGCCGGTGCAGCCCCCCGCTGCCCCGGCCGTTTGCATTTGCGTTCACCGGGCGTTGCCGTGATGCCACGCCCGCCTGCCGTTTGCAGACCGGGCATGGCGGTTGGCCGAGCCCGCCATTGCCATGCCGGGCGCATGTGCCTATTGCCCGAGCGGTGAATTCCGCGCGTCATGGTGCCTTGATTTCGGACACTTGCGGGCGGTGATATAGCACTGTAATACAGCTCGGGAGAATACGCGCGGCGGCATCTGGCCGGCCGATGGCGATTCGCCCCGAAAATGAAGGCGGTTCCGGCAATGAACTTCGACTCGAGGATTGACGCGGCCGAGCTGGCCCCCGGCTCCGACGATCACAACCCCCTGCTCGACACCTCCGAGGAAGATCGCCTTGCGCGGCGCCGCCTCGCGATCATCGCGGTGGCCGTGGTGCTCGTGCTGGTCGCGGTGTGGTTCTGGAACCACCGCAGCAGCGCCAGCGATGCTGACGCCAAGGACAACCAGTCACCGGTCGTCTCGGTTGTCACCCCGGGCCGCGCCACCGTGGCCGGTGAAATCAACGCCACCGGTTCGCTGGCCGCGCGCCGCGAGCTTCCCGTCGGGGTTGCCGGTGAAGGCGGGCAGGTGGTTTCGGTGCTGGTCGAGCCCGGCCAGTGGGTCCGCGCCGGCCAGGTGCTGGCGGTGATCGACCGTTCGGTCCAATCGCAGCAGCAGTCGAGCCAGTCGGCCCAGATCCAGGTCGCCCGCGCCAATGCCGAACTCGCCCAGGCCAATCTCGAACGCGGGCTCAAGCTGGTTGATCGCGGCTTCGTCTCCAAGGCGGACATCGACCGTCTGACCGCGACCCGCGATGCCGCCTCGGCACAGGTCCGGGTGGCCTCGGCTCAGCTCGGCGTGCTTCAGGCTCAGACCCGCCGGCTCAATATCGTCGCGCCTTCGGCCGGCCTCGTGCTCGAACGCAAGATCGAACCCGGTCAGGTCGTCAGCGCCGGTTCGGGCGTGCTGTTCCGCCTTGCCAAGGATGGCGAGATGGAACTCAAGGCCCAGCTCGGCCAGCTTGATCTGGCCCAGCTCGCCCCCGGCGTTTCGGCTGAAGTGACCCCGGTCGGCTCGCAGCACACCTATACCGGCCAGGTCTGGCAGGTTTCCCCGGTGATCGACCCGGCCTCGCGCCAGGGCGTGGCCCGCATTGCGCTGACCTATGCCGCGGACCTGCGTCCCGGTGGCTTTGCCACGGCGGTGATCAAGTCGGGCACGGTGGTGGCGCCGATGCTGCCCGAATCCGCGATCCTCTCGGATACCCAGGGCAGCTATGTCTACATCGTCGGCAAGGGCAACAAGGCCGAGCGCCGCAACGTCAAGACCGGGCTGGTGACCGCCAATGGCATCGCCGTGACCGCGGGCCTGAACGGCAGCGAACGCGTCGTGCTGCGGGCGGGCGGGTTCCTCTCCCCCGGCGAAACCGTGAAGCCCACCCAGGCCCAGCCGTAAGGCGCGGTCGCGAAGGATCCGGCAATGAACTTCCGCAATATCTCGGCCTGGTCGATCCGCAACCCGGTGGTGCCGATCGTCCTGTTCATCGGGCTGATGCTCGCCGGGATCATGTCGTTCCGGTCGATGGAAATCCAGAACGACCCCGACATCGAGTTCCCGATGGTGATCGTGATGATCGCCCAGCCGGGCGCCGCCCCGACCGAGATCGAGACCCAGATCACCCAGAAGGTCGAAGCCGCCGTGCGCACGATCAGCGGGGTGGAAACGATCAGCTCGACCGCGTCGGAAGGCTCCAGCCAGACGATGGTCCAGTTCCAGATCGGCGAAAACATCAACGAAGCCGTCAATGAGGTGAAGAACGCGGTCGACCAGGCGCGCGGCGACCTGCCTGACGGCATTCTCGAACCTCAGGTGTTCAAGGCCCAGACCTCGTCCGATCCGATCGCCTATTTCGCGGTCGCGGCCGATGACATGACCATCGAGCAGCTGTCGTGGTTCATCGACGATACCGTCTCGAAGCGCTTGCTCTCGATCCCCGGCATGGCCGAGGTGACGCGCGGCGGCGGGGTGAAGCGTGAAATCCGCGTGACCCTCGATCCGGCGCGGATGCAGTCGCTCGGGGTGACCGCCAGCCAGGTCAACAGCGCGCTGCGCCAGCTCAATCTCAATGCCGCGGGCGGCAAGGCGGAAATCGCCGGGTCGCGCCAGTCGGTCCGCGTGCTTGGCAATGCCCAGAACGCCTTCGAGCTTTCGCAGACCGACATCCCGCTGGGCTCTGGCCGCACGGTCAAGCTGGCCGACTTTGCCCGGGTCAGCGACAGCTACAGTGAAATCACCTCGACCGGGAAGATCAACGGCAAGCCGGTGGTCACCTTCGGGATTTCGCGAGCCCGCGGCGCGTCTGACGTCACCGTCTATGACACGGCGCAGGAAGAGATCGGGAAGCTCGAGAAGGACCATCCGGGAGTGCATTTCACCCGGTTGTTCACCTCGGTCGACTATACCAAGCAGCAGTACGAAAGCTCGATCTCCTCGATGGTCGAAGGCGCGATCCTCGCGGTCATCGTGGTGTTCTTCTTCCTGCGGGACTGGCGCGCGACGGTGATCTCCGCCATCGCGATCCCGCTCTCCGCGATCCCGACCTTCTGGTGCATGAGCGTGTGGTTCGGCTTTACGCTCAACACGCTGTCGCTGCTGGCGCTGGGTCTGGTCGCCGGGGTGCTGGTCGATGACGCGATCGTCGAGATCGAGAATATCGTCAGACACATGCGCATGGGCAAGACCGCCTATCAGGCCTCGATCGACGCGGCCGACGAAATCGGTCTGGCCGTTGTGGCAACCACCTTCTCGATCGTCGCGGTGTTCCTGCCGGTCGGCCTGATGCCGGGCGTTTCGGGCCAGTTCTTCAAGAACTTCGGCCTCACCGTGGTGATTTCGGTGCTGATGAGCCTTGCGGTTGCGCGCATGATCACGCCGATGATCGCGGCCTATTTCCTCAAAGCCCACGGTCATGCCGAACATGCCGGCGGGCCGTGGATGGAACGCTACCTCAAGGTGCTGCGCTGGACGCTCGATGTCTCGGGCGTTGCGGCCTACAAGGCGCGGCTGGACGAGACTGGGCGGCGGCTGACCCTGGGTCGGCGCTTCATGGCGCGGCTGCGCGATCACCGCGTGTGGATGGTTGGCACCGGGATCGGGGCGTTCCTGCTCAGCGTGGTGCTGATGATGGTCATTCCCGGCCAGTTCTTCCCCGACGTGAACAGCGATTTCAGCCAGATCAGGATCGAAATGGTGCCCGGCACCACGCTCGCCCAGACCGAGGCCGTGGCTGACAAGGTCGCCGCGCTGGCGATGCGCCAGCCCGAGGTGAAGACCGCGCTGGAACGCATCAACGAGGGCAGCGCTCGCGTCTTCCTCACGCTCAAGCCCAAGCGCGACAAGAGCAGCATGGAATTCGAGCGCGGGCTGACGCCCGAACTGCAGAAGATTCCAGATGCCCGCGTGACCTTCCAGGACATGAACGGTGGCGGCCCCGGCGGCGGCACCGGGCGGCCGATTTCGATCATGCTGTCGGGTTCGGATTCGGTGCTGCTTGATCAGACTGCGGCCACTCTGGTTGACCAGATGCGCGGCCTCAAGGAAGTGGTCGCCCCGCGCGTGGCAGCCGACATGCGCCGCCCCGAAGTGATCATCACCCCGCGCCTGGATCTCGCCGCCAGCCTTGGCGTCACCACCTCGGCGCTGAGCCAGACGATCCGCATCGCCACGATCGGCGATATCGACCAGAACGCGGCCAAGTTCTCGCTGACCGACCGGCAGGTGCCGATCCGCGTCCGCCTTTCGGAAGCAGCCCGCCAGGATCTCTCGACGATCCAGAACCTTCCCGTGCCGACCTCGAGCGGCGGCTCGGTGCCGCTGTCGACCGTCGCGGACATCGGCTTTGGCTCGGGCCCGGTTTCGATCCAGCGCTATAACCAGAACCGCCGCGTGTTTATCGGCGCCGACCTGCCCCCAGGCGTGGTCAAGGGCACGGCGATGGCCGCGATCGAAAAGCTGCCGATCATGAAGAACCTGCCGCGCGGCGTGTCCAAGGAACCCTTCGGGCAGGACAAGTGGCAGGAGGAAATGGTCGGCAACTTCCTCAAGGCGCTCGCCGCCGGGGTGCTGCTGGTGTTTTCGGTGCTGGTGCTGCTCTACCACCGCTTCGTCTCGCCGCTGGTCAACATGAGCTCGCTGTTCCTCGCGCCCTTGGGCGGGTTGATCGCGTTGCTCTTGGTGGGCCAGCCGGTATCGATGCCGGTGTTCATCGGGGTGCTGATGCTGTTCGGGATCGTTGCCAAAAACTCGATCCTGCTGATCGACTTCGCGATCGAGGAAATGAGCAAGGGCGCCAGCAAGTTCGACGCGATCGTCGAGGCCGGGCACAAGCGCGCCCAGCCGATCGTGATGACCACCGTGGCGATGACCGCGGGCATGGTCCCCACCGCCGTCTCGCTGGGCGGCGACGGGGCCTGGCGCGCGCCGATGGGCACCGTGGTGATCGGCGGGCTGTTGATGTCGACCATCCTCACCCTGCTGATCGTCCCGGCGCTGTTCAGCCTCGCCGATGGCTTTGAAAAGCGCTTGGGCCCGTGGCTGCGGCGCAAGTTCCTGAGCTATGAGCCGGGCCATGCCGAGGCGCCGGTTGCGGGCGGCGAGGCACTCCCGGCGGAGTGAGCGCGCCGCTGACCGGTCCGGGGCCGCAGCCCGCCATTCCGGCCGCACCTGCCAACCGGGGCCGCCAGATGCGCCGCGCCGCGACCGGGCTGTTGCTGCTGATGGCCGCGCTGTTCCTTGCCGCGCGGCATTTCGCCGGCAGCCATCCGGCGTGGGGCTATGTTCTGGCCTTCACCGAGGCGGCGATGGTTGGCGGGCTGGCCGACTGGTTCGCGGTGACCGCGCTGTTTCGCCGGCCGCTTGGCCTGCCGATTCCGCACACCGCGATCATTCCTGAAAACAAGGACCGCATCGCCGATACGATGGCGGCCTTCCTGCGCGAGAATTTCCTGACCCCGCCAGTCGTCGCGCGGCGGCTGCGCGGGATGCATCTGGCCCAGGCTGCCGGGCGGTTCCTGGCCGAGCCACGGCGCGAGGCGGAAACCCGGCTGCGCAGCGGCGCCGCCAGCCTGATCGGCGACGTGCTCCAGTCGCTCGATCCCGAGCAGCTCGGCGGCATGGTCAAACAAGGGCTGCGCGGCCAGCTTGAGAAGCTCGAAGTGGCGCCGCTGCTGGGCC
This sequence comes from uncultured Novosphingobium sp., assembly GCA_937996535.1. Lineage (GTDB taxonomy): Bacteria > Pseudomonadota > Alphaproteobacteria > Sphingomonadales > Sphingomonadaceae > Novosphingobium. Next base: position 8,047 of record CALKVF010000093.1, read on the forward strand.
AGCTGACCAGCGCGGCAATTGCCGATGGGCGGCACAAGCCGCTGATCGAAAGCCTGATCCGCTGGGCCGGGCTGACGCTGGAGGCCAACGAGGCCCTGCTGCGCGACATGATCCACGCCCGCGCCAACACGATCCTGCGCTGGACGGGGCTTGATGAGCGGCTGGCCAATGGCATTCTCGACGGGATCTACAAGCTGCTCGCCGAAACCATTGTCGATCCCGATCACCCCCTGCGTGCCAAGATCGAAGAGGGGCTGGCGAGCCTTGCGAGCGACCTGACCCACGATCCCGCGCTGCAGACCCGGGTCGAAGCGATGAAGCTCGAAGTGCTCGCCAATCCGGCGATGGCGCGCTGGCTCGAAGGGATGTGGGAACGCGCTCGTGCCGCACTGCTGCGGGCCTCGCGCGATCCCGATGCGGCGCTTTCGGGGCAGCTGGGGGCGAGCCTCGCGGAACTCGGCCAGGCCTTGCAGCGCGACGTGCGGCTGCAGTTCCTCGTCAACCGCTTTGCCCGGCGCACGCTGGTCGGGCTCGCCACGCGCTATGGCGATCAGATCGTTCGGCTGGTGTCGGAAACCGTGCGGCGCTGGGACGCGCAGACCGTGACCGACCGGATCGAGGGCGCGGTGGGCCGCGACCTGCAGTTCATCCGCATCAACGGCACGCTGGTCGGCGGGCTGGTCGGCGTGGCGATCCACGTGGTGGATCAGCTGCTGTGACCCCGCTGCTCGTCACCCCCCGGCTCGAGCTGTGGCAGCCCGCGCTGCGTGATCTGGCCGATCTGTTCGACCTGACCCGCGACGAGGATACCCGCCGCTTCCTCGGCAGCTTCGTGCCGAGCGAGATGGATGCCTTCAACCGTCTGCATCGCAACGCCGGCTCGTGGGCGCTGCACGGCTACGGGACGTTCATGGTCCGGCTCAAAGGGACGGATCGGATCATTGCCAACTGCGGCGTGTTTCGCAGCCATCGCGGGTTTGGTCAGGGGCTGGATGACGTGGCCGAGGCCGGCTGGATCGTCCACAAGGATCACTGGGGCCAAGGCATTGCCCGCGAAGCGATGGAGGCCGCGCTGGCCTGGTTCGATGCGACCCACGGCCGTCAGCGGATCGCCTGCATGATCGAACAGGGGCACGCCGCGTCGGACACGCTGGCGGGCAGGCTCGGGTTTGTGCGCTACGGCCTGCACCAGCCCGAAGCAGGCGCCGCGCTGGTGCTCTACGAACGGGAAATGAGCAATTAATTAATAAAAACAATAAATTGACTCATGTTGCGCTGGCTGATCTACTAGGCTCGAAAGGTGCATTCAAATGGGCAAAGCAAAACCGGATGTGATCCAAGGGGAAAAGTCTTCAAAAGAACCTTTGCCCCAAAAGTTGCGTGGACGAGCGGCACAGCGACCATACCCCCATCAACCTTTCGAAGATGCTTTGGAATTTGCTGCTGCAATCCAACGTGCAGCAGGCGCCAATTCTGTGAGGCGCCTAACTCTTTTTGATGAAATTAAGAAGGCTCCTGAGAGCGGGACTAGTCGCCAGTTGATTGTCGTAGCCGGAAAATACGGTTTGATTAAGGGAGGGGTTCAATCGGAGCAGCTTCAGCTAACACCGGATGGAGACGTGGCCACGAGTCCCGATGTATCCGAGCGCGAGCGGGTCCGATCCAGAATAAAACTGGCGATAAACACAACAGAAGCATTCAAAGTGCTGTACGAAAAATTCGCCGGCCAAAAATTGCCTTCGATTGCCATTCTTGAAGATGCAGTTGTTGATTCAGGGCTGGCGCCACAGCACAAGAAAGAATGCGTAGAAATATTTGTTGTTAATCTTCGGTTCGTCGGTCTTCTTAAAGTTCTTTCGGGTGCAGAACGCATAATGACCATTGATCATGCTTTGGATCAGCTGGCAACAGGGCCAAGTGCAAACAATATTGGTGTGCAGTCGCTTAATAGGCAGGCGGAACATCCGATAATTTTACATTCAGATGCAGAGTTCGATAGAGTTTGCTTTTTATAGGGCCTATTGGCGAGGCGGATTCAGAACACCGCCAGCACTCTGATATGGTGCTAGAGTCGTTAATTAGACCTGCCATGGAGCAGTTCGGCCTTGAAGTTAAACGCGCCGATGAAATTCAAAACCCCGGTCTAATAAACAAGCAAATTTTTGAATATCTTCTAAGAAGTAGGTTGGCGATTGCTGATTTATCATATCATAATCCCAATGTGTTTTATGAATTGGCGATTAGGCATGCAAAAAATCTCCCAACCGTTCAATTAATAAGAAAGGCAGATAGAATTCCTTTTGACATCAATCAAAGTCGAACAATCGTATTTGACACCACGGATATATACAGTTTTGTGCCCAAGATTGAAACATATCGTCTTGAAATTGCTAACCATATTCGCAGTGCTCTTGAAGACCCCCAGTCTGCAGAGAATCCATTGAGCGCATACTTTCCCGATCAGTTCTGAATTAACAAAAAAGCCCCGCCGAAGCGGGGCTTTTCTATTTGGCTGTGCGCCTGGTTCAGAGCTTGCCGGTGAGTTCCGGCACCGCGCTGAACAGGTCGGCGACGAGGCCGATGTCGGCGACCTGGAAGATCGGGGCGTCCTCGTCCTTGTTGATGGCGATGATGGTCTTGGAGTCCTTCATGCCGGCCAGGTGCTGGATCGCGCCCGAGATGCCGACCGCGATGTAGACTTCAGGCGCGACGATCTTGCCGGTCTGGCCAACCTGGTAGTCGTTGGGGACATAGCCCGCATCGACCGCCGCGCGGCTGGCGCCGACCGCCGCACCGAGCTTGTCGGCGAGCGGGAAGATGGTGGCCTGGAAGGTGTCCGCATCCTTGAGCGCGCGGCCGCCCGAGACGATGATCTTGGCGCTGGTCAGTTCGGGGCGTTCGCTCTTGGCGATTTCCGAGCTGACGAAGGCCGAGGTGCCCGCATCGCCCTTGCCGGCGACGGCTTCGACGCTACCCGAACCGCCGGTCGCGGCGGCCTTGGCAAAGGCGGTGCCGCGCACGGTGATCACCAGCTTGGCGTCAGAGCTTTCGACCGTGGCGATGGCATTGCCGGCATAGATCGGACGGGTGAAGGTCTTGGGGCCTTCGACCGAGAGGATGTCCGAAATCTGCATCACGTCGAGCAGGGCCGCGACGCGCGGGGCAATGTTCTTGCCGGTGGTGGTGGCAGGCGCGAGGAACGCGTCATGATCGGCCATCAGGCCGGCGACCAGCGGGGCGACGTTTTCGGCCAGCGCATTGGCATAGGCGGCGTCATCAGCCACGTGGACCTTGCCCACGCCGGCGATCTGCGCGGCGGCGGCTGCAGCCGCGCTGCAGCCCGAGCCGGCGACCAGCAGGTGGACTTCACCCAGCTGCGCGGCGGCGGTGACGACGGCCAGGGTGGCATCCTTGACCGAGGCGTTGTCGTGTTCGACCCAAACGAGCGTTTTAGCCATTACGCGACTCCCATTTCCTTGAGCTTGCCGACCAGCGCGTCGACGTCTGCAACCTTGATCCCGGCGCTGCGCACCGGCGGTTCGGTGACCTTGAGGGTCTTGAGGCGGGCGGCGATATCGACGCCGTAGTCAGCCGGCGACTTGGTGGCGAGCGGCTTCGACTTGGCCTTCATGATGTTCGGCAGCGAGGCATAGCGCGGCTCGTTGAGGCGCAGGTCGGTGGTGACCACCGCCGGCAGCGCCAGCTTGACCGTTTCCAGACCGCCATCGATTTCGCGCTTCACGACCACGCTGTCACCTTCGACGGTGACTTCGTTGGCGAAGGTGCCCTGCGGACGATCGAGCAGCGCGGCGACCATCTGGCCGACCTGGTTGCTGTCATCGTCGATCGCCTGCTTGCCGGTGATGATCAGGCCGGGGGCTTCTTCGCCCACCACGCCCTTGATGATCTTGGCGACGGCCAGTGGTTCCACGTCCACGCCGTCATCGACCTGCACCAGCACGGCGCGGTCCGCGCCCATCGCCAGCGCCGTGCGCAGCGTTTCCTGCGCCTTGGCCGGCCCGACCGACACCGCCACGATTTCGGTAACCACGCCCTTTTCCTTGAGGCGGATGGCTTCCTCGACGGCGATTTCGTCGAACGGGTTCATGCTCATCTTCACATTGGCAAGATCGACGCCGGTGCCGTCGGACTTGACCCGCGGCTTCACGTTGTAGTCGATCACGCGCTTCACGCAGACCAGGGCTTTCATTGGTTCAGGCCTTTCCCATCGAAATGCTGCATCGCCGGATAGTTGTCGTTTACGTAAACGTCAACTATCGAAAATTTAGCCGAGCGATTAAATCATCCGTGTCCTAGCCATTGCGGCTCGGCGCGGCCCGGTCAAGCCCTCAATCGCGCGGGCGGGGCGCACAGCAAAGGGCCGGCCCCCGCGTGTGCGGGGGCCGGCCCTTTGGATCGCTCGTTATCAGGCGTGATGCCTGGCTCAGCTGACCTTCTTGACTTCGGCCACGATCTTCGCGGCGGCATCGCCGAGATCGCTTGCCGAAACGATCGGCAGGCCCGAGCCTTCGAGGATCTGCTTGCCCTGTTCGACGTTGGTGCCTTCGAGGCGGACGACGAGCGGAACCGAGAGGTTCACTTCCTTCGCCGCGGCAACGATGCCGTCAGCGATGATGTCGCACTTCATGATCCCGCCGAAGATGTTGACGAGAATGCCCTTCACGGCCGGGTCCGACAGGATGATCTTGAAGGCCGCGGTGACCTTTTCCTTGTTGGCGCCGCCGCCCACGTCGAGGAAGTTCGCCGGGAACATCCCGTTGAGCTTGATGATGTCCATCGTCGCCATGGCGAGGCCCGCGCCGTTGACCATGCAGCCGATGTCGCCATCGAGCTTGATGTAGGCCAGGTCGTGCTTCGAAGCTTCGATTTCCATCGGATCTTCTTCGGTTTCGTCGCGCAGCGCCATCACTTCGGGGTGGCGGTAGAGCGCGTTCGAATCGAAGCTCATCTTGGTGTCGAGCACCTGGAGCTGCCCGTCGCCGGTTTCGGCGAGCGGGTTGATTTCAAGCATCGCGCAGTCGAGCGCCACGAAGGCGTCATAGAGCTGCTTGGCCATGACCTGGGCCTGCTTGTTGAGATCGCCCTTGAGCTTGAGCGCGAAGGCCACCGCGCGGCCGTGGTGGGGCATGAAGCCCTGGGCCGGATCGACGATGATCGTGGTGATCTTTTCCGGGGTCGAGTGGGCGACTTCTTCGATGTCCATCCCGCCTTCGGTCGAGACGATCAGCGCGATGCGGCCAGTGGCGCGATCGACGACCATCGAGAGGTAGTATTCGCTGCCAATGTCGACGCCGTCGGTGACGTAGAGGCGGTTGACCTGCTTGCCGAGATCACCGGTCTGGATCGTGACCAGCGTGTTGCCGAGCATTTCCTTGGCGTGCGATTCGACTTCTTCGAGGCTCTTGGCCAGGCGGACGCCGCCCTTCGCATCGGGGCCGAGTTCCTTGAACTTGCCCTTGCCGCGGCCACCGGCGTGGATCTGCGACTTCACGACATAGAGCGGCCCGGGCAGCTGCTTGGCCGCTTCAACGGCTTCGGCCACGGTCATGGCGGCAATGCCCTTGGGAATGCTGACGCCATACTTTGCGAGCAGTTCCTTGGCCTGATATTCGTGAATGTTCATGGGACATATACTCCATGCGGGAGAGGCCGTCCGGCCGGTTGTGCCGGGCCGCATAAGCACAGTGGGGCGGGCTTGAAAAGGCCTGACAGGGGGTCCAAGGGTAGAAATATGAACGCTAGTTGCGAGTCACTCTTAACAACCTCGAAAATCCCCGCGAGCGCCCGGCGGTGATCGATCGCGCGCGTCTGGAAGCGATCGTGCGCGAGGCCGGGCGAATCGCGCTGGGGCGCTGGCCGGGCCACGGCCACGCGCTCGATTCGTGGGACAAGGATCCCGGCGGCCCGGTGAGCAGCCCGGTGAGCGTGGCCGATCTCGAAGTCGATGCTTTCCTCAAGCGCGAACTGGGCGCGCTGCTTCCCTCTGCGGGCTGGCTCTCGGAAGAGACGATCGATGCCCCCGAACGGCTTGAGGGCGGCCTGCTGTGGCTGGTCGACCCGATCGACGGGACGCGCGATTTCATTCGCGGGCGCGATGGCTGGGCGGTGTCGGTGGCGTTGGTCAGCAGCGGGCGTCCGCTGATCGGGATGCTCGATGCCCCGGCGCGGTTGCCCGAGCAGGGCGGCGAGTTCTGGTATGGCGAGGCCGGGCGCGGCAGCTGGCGCAATGGCCGGCAACTGGTCGGCAGCCGCCGCCGGAGCTTGCAAGGGGCGCGGGTGCCGGCCGAAGCCGTGCCGCATATCGATGCCGATCTGGTCCCGGTTCACCGCCCCAATTCGATCGCGCTGCGCATGGCGATGGTCGCCGCTGACGAGGCCGACCTGGTCGCCACGCTGCGCTGGGGGTTTGAATGGGACATCGGCGCCGCGGCGCTGATCGCGCGCGAGGCCGGGGCCGCGGTGACCGACGCCTTTGGCGCACCACTGGGCTACAACAAGCGTGATCCGCGCGCCTTCGGGGTGCTGGTTACTGCCCCCGCGATCCACGGGGCTGCCGTCGCGCGCCTGGCAAGCCGGGCGCAGGAACTGGCAGCCCACAAGGACGGTTAAGCCGCCTTACTGCCCGGACTTGGCGGCGGCGACGTCTTCCTGGGTGACGGGGACGATCTTGATTTCGACCCGGCGGTTCTTGGCCCGGCCTGCATCGGTATCATTGCTGGCCAGCGGCATGGTTTCGCCAAAGCCCTGGCTGCGGATGCGGGTTGAGGACACCCCGCGCGAGCCGAGATAGCTGGCCACGGTGCGGGCGCGGTTTTCCGACAGGGTCTGGTTATAGGCGTCCGATCCGGTCGAATCGGTGTGGCCGTAAACGTCGATCAGGCTGTTGGGATATTCATTGAGGCTCTGCGCGACCTGGTCGAGCGTGGTGCGGAATTCGGGCTTGAGCGTATAGCTGCCGACATCGAAGGTGACGCCATCGGGCAGATTGACGAGAATCGCCTTGCCGCCATCGGTGCTGGTCACATCGACCCCCGAACCGGCGGTGTTTTCCTTCAGTTCCTTGATCTGCTTGTCCATCTGGTAGCCGACCGCGGCGCCGGCCACGCCGCCCAGCCCGGCGCCGATGATCCGGCCGGTCTTGCCGCCGATCAGGCCGCCCAGCAGGCCGCCGGCCAATACCCCGCCAACCCCGCCGATCGCGGTGCGCGAGATCTTCTTCTCGCCGGTGTTGGGGTCGGTCACGCAGGCCGAAACGGTCAGCAGCGAAGCGGCGGCGAAGCTCGAAATGAGCAGGCGGGACTTGATCATGCGGTATCCCCTTTGCGGCAATGGAACAGACAAGGCAGCCTGAACCTGCCCAGATGAATGCCGCCTGTCTCTGCGATTTGTCAATAAAATGCGGGGCTTGACTCGATTTGGCACAGGGACTTCGCCTTGCCGCACATTTCTGCTAGCGCTGCAGGTGTGACCCCATTCCCCTGGACCGACGTTCTGATCATCGCGGGGCTGATCCTGCTCAATGGCCTGTTCTCCATGTCGGAGCTGGCGATCGTCTCGGCGCGCCCGGCGCGGCTGAAGGTGCAGGCCGATCGCGGCAGTGCCGGCGCGCGCACCGCGCTGGCGCTGGCGGCCGATCCGGGCAAGTTCCTCTCGACCGTGCAGATCGGGATCACTCTGGTCGGGATCATCGCGGGTGCCTATTCGGGCGCCAGCCTTGGCGGACCCACGGGCGAGCGGCTGGCCGCGCTGGGCGTGCCCGCGCGCTGGGCCCCCGAGGCCGGCTTTGCCATCGTCATCGCGCTGACCACCTATTTCAGCCTCGTCGTGGGTGAACTGGTGCCCAAGCAGGTGGCCCTGCGCGCGGCCGAACCGATTGCGGTGATCGCGGCGGTGCCGATGGCGGTGGTCGCGCGGGTGACAGCGCCGCTGGTCTGGACGCTCGATCGCTCCTCAAGCCTGCTGCTGCGCCTGCTCGGGATGCACGCCGCCGATGACAGCGCGGTCACGGCTGAGGAGCTCCACATGATCTTTGCCGAGGCGCACCGCGCCGGGGTGATCGAGGAAGACGAGCGCGCGATCATGACCGGGATCATGCGGCTGGCCGACCGGCCGGTGCGCGAACTGATGACCCCGCGCACCGAACTCGACACGATCGACCGCCGCGCGAGCGAGGTGGAACTGCGCGCTGCGATCAAGGATTCGCCGCATTCGCTGCTCCCCGTGGCGGATGGCACGCCTGACAACATCATCGGCGTGGTCCGCGTGCGCGAAGTGCTGGCGGTGCTGCTGGCGGGCAAGAAGGTTCAGCTCACCCGGCTGATGAAGAAGGCCGAGGTGATCCCCGACCAGCTCGACGCGATGGACGCGCTGCGGCTGCTGCAGCAGTCCGATGTGTCGATGGCACTGGTCCACGATGAATATGGCCATCTTGAAGGGGTGGTGACCCCGGCCGACCTGCTCGCCGCGATTGTCGGCAATTTCGTCAGCCATCAGGACGAGGGCGACGCGCCGATGATCGTCACCCGAGAGGATGGCACGCTGCTGCTGGCGGGGGCGCTGCCGGCTGATGCCTTGGCGGACCGGCTCGGGCTCGATCTGCCCGATGACCGCGACTATGCGACCGCGGCGGGTTTTGCCCTGTCGGTGCTCAAACGCCTGCCGCACGAGGGTGAGCATTTCACCACGCAGGATTGGCGCTTCGAAGTGGTCGACATGGACGGGCGTAAGATCGACAAGCTGCTCGCCAGCCCGCTGTCACCGCCCGGGGACGCGGTTACCGACTGACCTGTCCATAAGCAAAGGGCCCGTCTTGCGGCGAGCCCTGATGCATTCAACCTGCGGGATCGGCTCAGTTGCCGATCGCGGCCTGGGCTTCGCGGCCATCGCCTTCGGGCGCGGCCACGATGTCGCGGGTCACCGCGCCCTTGGCGACGGTGTTGGTGCCCGGATCGCCCACGGTCGAGCGGATTGAGGGGGCGGCATTGCCGGCCTTGTTGCCGACCGAATCTTCAACCGCGCTGCGCGGCTGGGCCGGGCCGAACAGGGCATCCTGGGCCTGGGCGGCGGCACCGGCATCGGTCGGACGCGGGGCGCCGGGCGCGGGCGGAACCAGCGCGAAATCGGGCGGAACCACCAGCGGAGCCTGGCGCTGCACGGCGAATTCGTCGGGGCGGTTGCGATTGAACAGCCCACTGCCACCGCAGCCGGCAAGCAGGGCCGAGCCAGCGGCAAGGACGATCAGGGCGGCAGATTTGCGCATTATCTCAGTTCTCCGTCGCAGGGGCGGGCTTGGTGCCGGCCGCCGCGTGGTTATCGTCGCGCTTGTCGCGCGAAAGGAAGGAACGGGCAAGGATAAACAAGACCCCCAGCGTGATCGCCGCGTCGGCCAGGTTGAACACCAGGAACGGGCGCCATTCGCCAAAGTGGAGGTCGGCATAGTCGATCACATGGCCGATGGCATAACGATCGCGGATATTGCCCAGCGCGCCGCCCAGCACCGCGCCCAGCGGCAGGATATCGGCGAGCTTGCGCTCGCGCAGCAACCACACCGCCACGACCAGCGCGATCGCGCCGGTCATCGCCACGAGCCCCCAGCGCATTTCCATCGAATGCGCGGTGAGCATCCCCAGCGAGACCCCGAAATTCGAGGTGCGGGTGAAGTTGAAGAACGGCAGCAGCACCAGCTGATCGCCATCGCTGCGCAGGCCGAGCGGCCCGGTGACATAGCCCTTGAGCCACTGGTCCGCGAGATAGACCAGCAGAGCAAGGCCAAGGCCGATCAGGCGATTGCGAGTGGTCAGGCTCATTCGGCCCCGTCCATTGCCGAAACAACCTGATCGCAGCGTGAACAGAGCGCGCCGTCCTCGCTCACTTCGGGAAGGTGACGCCAGCAACGCCCGCACTTGTGATGAGCTGTCGGGGTTACGGTGAGGGTATCTCCGCTCGTAACACTCGCTGTGATGGCAATTTCCGCCATCAATTGAGCATCGAGTTCTTGTGTCGATCCGAACTCACTCTGGCGCATCGACCAAGGGTAACGAACCTCTGCAGCCAAACTAGTGCCTAGCTGCTTTTCCCGGCGGAGAGGTTCAATTGCCTCAAGAATATCGCCACGAGCAGCCAGTAGAATCTGCCACGATTCAGACAATGCCGGATCATGCCAATCGCCAGTAACGTCCGGCCATTCGAGCAGGTGGACGCTGCCGCCCTCGGGATAACGGCTGCCCCAGACTTCCTCGGCGGTGAACACCAGCACTGGCGCCGCATAGCGGATCAGCGCATGGAACAGCGTGTCGAGCACGGTGCGATAGGCGCGGCGCTTGGGATCGCCGGGCGCGTCGCAATAGAGGCAGTCCTTGCGGATATCGAAGAAGAAGGCCGAGAGGTCTTCGTTGCAGAAGTCCGCGAGCGCACGGACGTAAGTGTTGAAGTCGTAGTTATCGACGGCTGTGCGCAGCGTCACGTCAAGATTGAAAAGCGAGTTTAGAACATAGCGTTCCAGCTCGGGCATTTCGCCCACCGCGATGCGTTCGGCTTCCTCGAACCCGTCGAGCGCGCCGAGCAGGTAGCGGAAGGTGTTGCGCAGCTTGCGATACTGGTCGGCGACGCCCTTGAGGATTTCATCGCCGATGCGGTGATCCTCGGTAAAGTCGACCGAGAGCGCCCACAGGCGGATGATGTCGGCGCCATAGGTTTCCATGACCTTGAGCGGGTCGATGGTGTTGCCCAGGCTCTTCGACATCTTCATGCCCTTGGCATCCATCGTGAAGCCGTGGGTCAGGACCGCCTTGTAAGGCGCGTGGCCGCGGGTGGCGCAGCTTTCGAGCAGGCTCGACTGGAACCAGCCGCGATGCTGGTCGCTGCCTTCAAGATAGAGGTCGGCCAGCGGCCCGGCATGGCCGGCGGGGCGGGTCAGATCGGGCCACCTGCCGCTTTCGAGCACGAAAGCGTGGGTCGAACCGGAATCGAACCACACGTCGAGAATGTCGGTGACGCGTTCGTAGTCCTCGGCGCGGTAATCGGCCCCAAGGTATTCCTGCGCGCGCGTTTCATCCCAGGCATCGACGCCGGCGGCATGGACCGCGGCGATGATCCGGTCGTTGACGGCAGGATCATTGAGGTACTGGCCGGTCTTGCGATCGACGAACAGGGTGATCGGCACGCCCCAGGCGCGCTGGCGCGAAAGCACCCAGTCGGGCCGCCCTTCGACCATCGCACCGATGCGGTTGCGGCCCTTTTCGGGGACGAAGCGGGTTTCGGCGATGGCCTGCATCGCGGCCTGGCGCAGGGTCGGCGCATCGGCGCGGCGCTCTTCCAGCGGATTGCCCGCGCCGCCTTCGGCTTCCCAGCGCTGCTCGCCCGCGGTCTTGGGCTCGATATGGGCCATGATCCGGTCCATCGGCACGAACCACTGCGGGGTGCAGCGGTAGATCACCTTGGCCTTCGAGCGCCACGAATGGGGGTAGGAGTGCTTGTAGTCCGGGCTGGCCGCCAAGAGCGCGCCCGTTTCGGACAGCGCGGTGCAGACCGGGCCTTCGGGCGCGTTGAACTTGGGATTGATGACGCTGCCTTCGCCGCCGAGCCAGGCCCAGTCGGCCCGGTAACGGCCATCGCCTTCGACCGCGAAGACCGGCTCGATGCCATTGTCCTTGCACAGCGCGAAGTCGTCCTCGCCGTGATCGGGCGCCATGTGAACCAGGCCGGTGCCGCTTTCGGTGGTGACGAAATCACCCGGCAGGAACGGACGCGGCTTGGCGAAGAACCCGCCGAGCGCGTGCATCGGGTGGCGCGCCACGGTGCCGGCAAGGTGCAGGCCCTCGATCCGGCGCAGCTCGGTCAGCTCAAGCCCGGTGCGCGCGGCGAACTGGCCTTGCAGTTCGGCGGCGACCAGGAACTTGCGCCCGCCGGCTTCGACCAGCACGTATTCCACCTCGGGCCCATAGGCGAGCGCCTGGTTCACCGGGATGGTCCACGGGGTGGTGGTCCAGATCACGCCGTGGGCGCCGATCAGTTCGGCAATCGGCGATTCGGTGATTTCGAAGGCGATATCGACCTGGGTCGAGACGATGTCCTCGTATTCAACCTCGGCCTCGGCCAGCGCGGTCTTTTCAACCGGCGACCACATGACGGGCTTGGCCCCGCGATAGAGCATGCCATTGGCCGCGAACTTCAACAGTTCGCCCACGATGGTCGCTTCGGCGGCGAAGTCCATCGTCAGGTAGGGGTGATCCCAATCGCCATTGATGCCGAGCCGCTTGAGCTGCTCGCGCTGGGTGTTGACCCAGTTCTGCGCATAGGCGCGGCACTCGGCCCGGAATTCGGCCGGGGGCACCTCGTCCTTGTTGAGCTTCTTCTTGCGGTACTGTTCCTCGACTTTCCACTCGATCGGCAGGCCGTGGCAGTCCCAGCCCGGAACATAGGGCGCGTCCTTGCCCAGCAGGCTCTGGGTGCGCACCACCATGTCCTTGAGGATGTGGTTCAGCGCATGGCCGATGTGCATGTCGCCATTGGCGTAGGGCGGGCCATCGTGAAGGATGAACTTTTCACGCGCCGAGCGCGCTTCGCGCAGCCGCCGGTAAAGGTCTTCGCCCTGCCACCGCGCGAGGATGCCGGGCTCCTTTTGCGGCAAGCCGGCCTTCATCGGGAAATCGGTCTTCGGGAGGAAGACGGTCGAACGGAAATCGCGCTGCTGAGTCATGACGGTTGGCCGTTAGAGGAAAGGCGGATTGCGCGCTAGTCCCGCGCCGCGCGGCGTGCATCGAGCGCCTTGGCGAGTTCCGCCTCCTCGACCGGGTTGCGCTTGTTGTAGGCCGGGCGCAGCGCCGGGCCGACCGACCACATGTCATCGACCCAGACATAGCCGTTGAAGCTGGCCGGCACTTCGCCCAGCTGCTCGGGCAGGTCGAGCCCCATCGGCCCGCCATCGCCGTGCGGGGCGATCACGATTACCCGCGCGCCCACCGCGTTCATCCGCGCGATCAGGCGGTTGGGCCAGCCGGCAAAGGCCCACTGCCGGTTGAGCGGGATGACCAGGGTGCCATTGCGGCAGCTTGCCGGGGTCTGCCCGAGCCAGCCGAAGGCGAGGTAATCGTTGGTGCAGGCAGCCATCGTATCGGGGCTGAACGTCCAGACGCCGGGGAAGGCCGTGCGCAGGGGCGCCAGCGCCGCCTCGGCGCCCGAAAAGCCATCGCCGCGCGCCACCGGATCGCGTCCGGCGGCCTTCAATGCGGCAACGAGGCGCGGCGCCAGCGCGGGATCGGCGCTGCGCAGGTTGTAGATCAGCGCGCTTTGCCCGGCGGCGGCGAGGGCTTCATCAAGGCTGGCGATCTGCCCCGTTCCCTTGCCGCGCAGCGGGAAGCTCTGCCCGCCATCGGCGCTATAGCCATAGCCCGCGTCGAGCGTCTTGAGCTGGGCCATGGTCGCCGCGCTCGCGGGTCCATGCCCATCGGTGCGGCAATCGAGCGCGGAATCGTGGAACAGGACGATCTTGCCATCGGCGGTCGGCATGATGTCGATTGCGATCGCCTGGGCGCCGAGCCGCTTGGCCGAATTGATCGCCGCCACGGTGTTTTCAAGGTAATCGTGCAGCGGCGGCTCGATCGCGCGGGCCGGGCAATCCTGGCTGTCCGCCTTGCGGTGATCGACCTGCTGCATCGTGCCGCGCTGGGCGATCAACTTCACATAGCCGCGCGGGCTGTCGGCCAGCCAGCTGGCATTGAGAAAGGTCAGCGCGAGGAAGGCCAGCGCCAGCCCCAGCGCGATGCGCATCGCCCACCGTTTCATGGCTGGCCTCACGCCAGCAGCTCGCGCGCGCGGAGGCAGTCGGCCTCCATCTGGGCGGTCAAGGCGTCCAGCGAATCGAACTTCGCCTCGGGCCGCAGGAAATGGTGGAAGCTGACTTCGATTTCCGCGCCATAGAGATCGCCGGAAAAATCGAAGAAGTGCGGTTCGAGCAGTTCCTTGGGCGGATCGAAGCTGGGGCGGATGCCGAGGTTTGCCGCACCGTGGAGCAGCGTGCCGCGCAACGGGCCGCTTTCGATCAGGCCGGTCACCGCATAGATCCCGTAACGCGGGCGCAGATAGGTGCCGAGCGCGAGATTGGCGGTGGGAAAGCCGATCGTGCGGCCAACCTTATCGCCGTGCTGCACTTCGCCGCGGATCGCGAAGGGGCGGGTGAGGAGGTGGGTGGCAAGTCCGCAGTCGCCCGCGATCAGGGCCTCGCGGATCCGGCTGGAGGACACCGCCGCGCCGTCCTCGGCCACCGGGCCAACCGCGCGCGCGGCCAGCCCGCAGGTCGCGCCAAGCTCGCGCAGGGTCGCCACGGTGCCGCTGCGGCCCTTGCCGAAAGTGAAATCCTCGCCGGTGACGACGCCCGCCGCGCCGAGCCGGGCAGACAATAGCTCGGTCACGAAATCGGCAGCGGTTGTTGCCGCCAGCGCGGCATCGAAGCCGAACACCAGCATCGCATCGGCCCCGGCCTCGGCGAACAGTTCTTCGCGCTGGTCAAGCGTGGTGAGGCGGAAGGGCGCGGCGTCGGGCGCGAAAAAGCGCACCGGGTGGGGATCGAAGGTGGCGATGATGCAGGGGCGGCCTTCGGCCCGGGCCCAGTCCAGCGCGGCCTTGGCCACGGCCTGGTGGCCGCTGTGGAACCCGTCAAAATTGCCCAGCGCGATCACCGCGCCGCGCAGGCTTTCAGCCATGGGCTGGCTGGCATCGAGCCGCAGGATGGTCATTGCGCGGCCTGCGGTCGGGCGGGAAGCGCGGCATAGGGCAGCATGCCCTCGCGGATCACCCGCAGCGCATTGCCGCCCATTGCCTTGCGCACCTCATCAGGGCTGAAGCCTTCGTCGAGCAGCGCCTGGGTAACCTGCACCAGCTTGCTGGTGTCAAAGCGCACCGTGGTCGAGCCATCATAGTCGCTGCCCAGCGCGACCGTGTCGATGCCCACCAGATCGCGCACGTGGCGCATCGCCTTGGCAATCGCGCGGGGCGAAGTGTCGCACGCCGCGGCATCCCAATAGCCGATCCCGATCACCCCGCCGGTGCGGGCCAGCGCGCGGATCTCGTCGTCGGAGAGGTTGCGGTTGACCTTGCAGGTCGCCTGGACCCCGCCGTGGCTGAACACCACCGGGCGGCGCGCCATCGCCAGCACTTCGCCGATGCAGGCATGGCTGCAATGGGCCACGTCGACGATCATCCCGGTGTTTTCCATCCGGCGCACCACCTGCCGCCCGAACGGGGTCAGCCCGGCCTTGGACACCCCGTGGAGCGATCCGGCCAGTTCGTTGTCGAAGAAGTGGGTCAGGCTGGCCATGCGAAAGCCGGCATCGCGGAATCGGTCAAGGTTGGCGATATTGCCTTCCAGATCGTGCAGCCCCTCGATCGAGAGCAGCGCGCCGACCGGGCGATCCTTGCCCGCGCGCGCTTTCAGCAGCGCATCGAGCCCGGCGGGATCGCTGACCTTGGCGAGCTGACCGTTCGAGGTGGCCACCGCCCGGTCGAGCTTTTCACCGTGATACAGCGTGCGCTCGGCGAGCGAGGTCCAGGTGCGCGGCGGCTGGAGCTGGGCGATCGCCAGCGCGGTGATATTGTCGCTATCGCCGGTGTTGCGATCGTAGTTGAGCCCGCGCGGGGTCTTGCTGACCGAGGAGAACACCTGCAGCGCGACATTGCCGGCCTCCAGCCGGGGCAGGTCTTCGTGGCCGCGGCTGGCGCTGTCCAGCAGGCTGCGCCGCCACATCAGCGTATCGGAATGGAGATCGACGATGGCGAGCGTCTTGTGCAGGGCGAGCGCCCCTGCGCTGACCGGGATCAGCGGCTGGCCATCGATCCGGTTCATGCCCTTTTCAAGATAGCCGGGCGCGATCCCGAAAAAGCCGATGGCGGCGGCAACTGCCACGCCGAGTGGAATCCAGAACCGCTTGCGCATCACCCCTCCTCGTTTTCAGGCAGTCTTACGCACCAGCGTGACGAAATCAAACGCCGGGTTGCGGCCCTCGGCCGGGTGGTGTTCGCGCCCGGTTTCGTGCCAGTCGGCGCGGTCGAAGTCGGGAAAGCGGGTGTCGCCCTCGGGCGCGGCGTGGACTTCGGTCAGCTCGATGCGGTGCGCCAGCGGCAGGGCTTCGGCATAGATCTGCGCGCCGCCGAAAATCACGATCTGCGGCGCATTGGCGAGTTTCAGCGCCTCGGCCAGCGATCCCGCGCGTTCGGCGCCGTCGGCCTGCCAGGCGCTATCGCGGGTGATCACGATGTGGCGGCGTCCCGGCAGCAGCCCGGGCAGCGAATCGAAGGTCTTGCGCCCCATCACCAGCGGCTTGCCCATGGTCACCGATTTGACCCGGCGGAAATCTGCCGAGATGTGCCACGGCATCCCGCCGCCAGCCCCGATCACGCCGTTGTCGGCCACCGCGACGACGAGGAAGATGTCCGACTGGCTGGCCAAGGCAGCGGTCCTAGAACCCGAGGCGGGTGACATGACCCATCTTGCGCCCGGGCCGGGCCGCGGCCTTGCCGTAAAGGTGCAGGTGATTGGCCGGATCGGACAGGATCTGGTCCCAATCGTGGGCGGCATCGCCGATCAGGTTGTGCATCGTCACGGCCTTGGCGGCGAGGCGGGTATCGCCCAGCGGCAAGCCGCAGATCGCGCGAATGTGGTTTTCGAACTGGCTGGTGACCGCGCCTTCGATCGTCCAGTGGCCCGAATTGTGGACCCGCGGGGCCATTTCGTTGAACACCGGGCCATCGGCCGTGGCGAAGAATTCCAGCGTCAGCACGCCGACATAGTCAAGCGCGGCAGCCACCTTGGCCGCCAGTTCGCGGGCCGGCGCGATCTGTTCGAGCACCTGCCGCGCGGGCGGCAGGCTCGACGTGTCGAGGATCCCGCCAACGTGGACGTTCTCGGCGCTGTCCCAGAACACCACGGCGCCATCGCGCGCGCGGCACAGGATCACGCTGAATTCGTGGGTGAAGTGGATGAAGCCTTCATAGACCAGCGGCTGGTCGCCGATCCGCAGGCCTTCGGCCTCGTGATCGGCCATGATCCGCCACTGGCCCTTGCCGTCATAGCCTTCGCGCCGGGTCTTGAGGATCCCGGGCGCGCCGATTTCGGCGAGCGCGCGGGTTAGATCTTCGGCGGTATCGACCGCCATGAACGGGGCCGGGCGGCCGCCCAGCTCGGTCACGAAGCGCTTTTCGCTGAGCCGGTCCTGAGCCACTTCAAGCGCGCGTGCGCCGGGCAGCAGCCGCGCCGGACCCAGCGCGCCGAGCGGGGCCACGGGGACGTTTTCAAATTCGTAGGTGATCACCGCGCAGTCGGCGGCAAATTCGGCCAGCGCCGCCGCGTCATCATAGGCCGCGCGGGTGAACTCGGCGCAGACTTCGGCCGCGACCGAATCGGCCTCGGGCGCATAGACATGGCAGCGATAGCCCAGCTGGGCCGCCGCCATCGCCAGCATCCGGCCGAGCTGGCCGCCGCCCAGAATGCCGATGGTTTCGCCCGGTGCTACAATCATGCCGCTCAGCTCGGCCGCGCGGCGACGCTGGCGCTTTGCGCAGCGCGGAAGGCCTTGAGCCGCTCGGCCAGCGCCGGGTCGGTGGTGGCGAGGATCGCGGCGGCCAGCAGCCCGGCGTTGGTCGCCCCGGCTTCGCCGATCGCCAGCGTTCCGACCGGGATCCCGGCGGGCATCTGCACGATCGAGAGCAGGCTGTCCTGCCCCGACAGCGCGCGCGATTGCACCGGCACGCCCAGCACCG
>CALKVF010000094.1 GCA_937996535.1 uncultured Novosphingobium sp.
GGCGGCACCGCTGGCCTGTCCGCCACCCGCAAGAGCGACGTGTTCGACCCCAACAACGGCGGCGTCCAGGCGCAGGTCGTGCTGGGCAGCGCCGATGCGCTCGAACGCGCAGTGGCTGCCGCCCAGGCCGCGCAGCCCGGCTGGGCCGCCACCAATCCGCAGCGCCGCGCCCGCGTGATGTTCAATTTCAAGGCGCTGGTCGAAGCCAACATGGACGAGCTGGCGCTGATCCTTTCGACCGAACACGGCAAGGTCATTGCCGATGCCAAGGGCGATATCCAGCGCGGGCTCGAAGTGGTCGAATTCTGCTGCGGCATCCCCCACGTGCTCAAGGGCGAATATACCCAGGGTGCAGGGCCGGGGATCGACGTTTATTCGATGCGCCAGCCGATCGGCATCGGCGCGGGTATCACCCCGTTCAACTTCCCGGCCATGATCCCGCTGTGGATGGGCGCCGTGGCGATGGCCACCGGCAATGCCTTCATCCTGAAGCCGAGCGAGCGCGATCCTTCTCTGACCAATCGGTTGGCCGAGCTGTGGCTCGAAGCGGGCCTGCCCGAAGGGATCTTCCAGGTCGTCCACGGCGACAAGGAAATGGTCGACCTGATCCTCGATCACCCGGCGATCGGCGCGGTCAGCTTCGTCGGCTCGTCCGACATCGCGCACTATGTCTACAACCGCGGCGTCGCGGCCGGCAAGCGCGTTCAGGCGATGGGCGGGGCCAAGAACCACGGCATCGTCATGCCCGACGCCGATCTCGATCAGGTGGTCAACGACCTGACCGGCGCGGCCTTTGGCTCGGCGGGCGAACGCTGCATGGCGCTGCCGGTGGTGGTGCCGGTGGGCGATGACACCGCCGAACGCCTCAAGGCCAAGCTGATTCCGGCGATCGCCGCGCTCAAGGTCGGCATCTCGACCGATCCCGAGGCGCATTACGGCCCGGTCGTGACCCAGGCCCACAAGGACAAGGTCGAAAGCTGGATCGCCAAGTGCGCCGAGGAAGGCGCCGAACTCGTCGTCGATGGGCGCGGCTTCAGCCTGCAGGGCCATGAAAACGGCTTCTTCGTCGGCCCGACCCTGTTCGACCATGTCACTCCCGACATGGACAGCTACCACAACGAAATCTTCGGCCCCGTTCTGCAGATGGTCCGCGCCAAGGACTTCGAAGAAGCCCTCTCGCTGCCCAGCAAGCACCAGTATGGCAACGGGGTCGCGATCTTCACCCGCAACGGCCACGCCGCGCGCGAATTTGCCGCCCGGGTCAATGTCGGCATGGTCGGCATCAACGTGCCGATCCCGGTGCCGGTGGCCTATCACACCTTCGGCGGATGGAAGCGCAGCGCCTTTGGCGACACCAACCAGCACGGCCTGGAAGGCGTGAAGTTCTGGACCAAGGTCAAGACCGTCACCGCCCGCTGGCCCGATGGTTCAAGCGACGGCGGGAATGCATTTGTCATCCCGACCATGGGGTGAGATAGGCCATTATCATGATAGATCAGTTCTCCCTGACCGCCGACCAGCTCGCCATCCAGGACATGGCGCGCAAGTTTACCGCCGACCGGATCACCCCCTTCGCAGCGCAGTGGGACGAAGACCATCACTATCCCGTAGACGTCTGGAAGGCGGCGGGCGAGCTGGGCTTCGGCGCGATCTACGTGTCCGAGGAATCGGGCGGGATCGGCCTTGGCCGGCTGGAAGCCGCGCTGATCATGGAAGCCATGGCCTATGGCTGCCCGGCGACCTCGGCCTATATCTCGATCCACAACATGGCCGCGTGGATGATCGACACCTTCGGCTCGGCGGACCTCAAGGAACGCTACCTGCCCGAACTGGTCAGCATGGAAAAGATCGCCTCCTACTGCCTGACCGAACCGGGCTCGGGCTCGGACGCGGCCGCGCTCAAGACCACGGCGCGCCTCGATGGCGATCATTACGTCATCAACGGCACCAAGCAGTTCATTTCGGGCAGCGGCGTGAACGACGTCTATGTCGTGATGGCCCGCACTGGCGATCACAAGTCCAAGGGCGTGACCTGCCTGGTGGTCGACAAGGACACCCCCGGCCTCTCGTTCGGCGCGCCCGAAAAGAAGCTCGGCTGGAATGCCAGCCCGACCGCGCAGGTGATTTTCGAGGATTGCCGCGTGCCGGTGGCCAACCGCGTCGGCGCCGAAGGCGCAGGCTTCAGCTTTGCGATGGCCGGGCTTGATGGCGGGCGGCTCAACATCGGTGCGTGCTCGCTCGGCGGGGCGCAGCGCTGCCTTGACGAGGCGATCGCCTATACCAAGGACCGCCAGCAATTCGGCCAGCCGATTGCCGATTTCCAGAACACCCAGTTCATGCTGGCCGACATGGCGACCGATCTCGAAGCCTCGCGCGCGCTGCTCTATCTGGCCGCCTGCAAGGTTTCCGCGAACGCGCCCGACAAATCGCGGTTTTCGGCGATGGCCAAGCGCCTTGCCACCGACAACGGCAGCAAGATCGTCAACGATGCGCTGCAGCTGTTCGGCGGCTATGGCTATCTCAAGGACTATCCGATCGAACGCTTCTGGCGCGATCTGCGCGTCCATTCGATCCTCGAAGGGACCAACCAGGTAATGCGAATGATCGTGGGCCGGGACTTGCTGCGCCAATGACCGACGATGTCCTGATCCGCCGCGAAGGGGCCGCTGGCTTCCTCTCGCTCAATCGCCCCAAGGCAATCCATGCGCTGACCTTGCCGATGGTCCACGCGATGACCGCAGCCCTGCTCGAATGGCGCGATGATCCGGCCGTGCAGGTGGTGATCATCGATCATGCCGAAGGCCGCGGCTTCTGCTCGGGCGGGGACATTGCCTTCCTGCGCAATTCGGCGCTGAACGATGGCGGCGCATCGGGCCGGCAGTTCTTCCACGATGAATACCAGCTCAACCACCTGATCTTCACCTATGCCAAGCCGATCGTGGCCTTCATGGACGGGATCACCATGGGCGGCGGCGTTGGCATTTCGCAGCCGGCGCGCTTCCATGTGGCGACCGAGAACACCCGCTATGCCATGCCCGAAACCGGGATCGGCCTGTTTCCCGATGTCGGCGGCGGCTGGTATTTGTCGCGCCTGCCCGGGCGGATCGGGCAGTTCCTGGCGCTGACCGGCGCGCGGTTTGACGGGGCCGAGTGCAAGTGGGCCGGCCTTGCCACCCATTACCTGCCAAGCGACGCCCTGGCCGATGCCAAGACCCGCCTCGCCGCCGGGCACGATCCCGCGCAGGTGCTCGCCGCGCTGGCGGTGAACCCGCCCCCGGCGCGGGTCGACGCCAATGCCCCGCTGATCGCGCGGCACTTCGCCTCAGACCGCTACGAAGACATTCTTGCCAGCCTCGAAGCCGATGGCAGCGAATGGGCCGCCAAGGAACTCGCCACCCTGCACACCAAGAGCCGGCAGACCTGCAAGGTCGCGCTGCGCCAGCTCGCCGAAAGCCTTGGCTGCGCCGATTTCGCCGCCAATATGGCGATGGAATACCGCGTGGCCAGCCGCGTGCTGACCCTCCCCGACTTTGCGGAGGGCGTGCGCGCGGTGATCGTCGACAAGACCGGCGATCCGCAATGGAACCCGGCCACCCCCGAAGGCGTTACCCCCGCGCTTCTGGACAGCATCTTCGCGGCCCTTCCGGCCGATCAGGAATGGAAACCCCTATGAGCTTTGAATCCATCCTCGTCGAACAGCGCGGCGCTGTCACGCTCATCACGCTCAACCGCCCGCAGGCACTGAACGCGCTCAATGCCGCGGTGCTTGAAGAACTGATCACCGCCTTCGCCGCCTTCGAGGCCGATCCGGCGCAGCGCTGCGCGGTGCTGACGGGCGCTGGCGAAAAGGCCTTTGCCGCGGGCGCCGACATCAAGGAAATGGCCGAAAAGCCGGCAGCTGAATTCTACGCACAGGACTTCTTCGCGCGCTGGACCAGCCACCTCGTCAAGACCACGCGCAAGCCGTGGATCGCGGCGGTCAACGGCTTTGCGCTGGGCGGCGGTTGCGAACTGGCCATGATGGCGGACTTCATCATCGCGTCGGAAAACGCGAAGTTCGGCCAGCCCGAAATCAAGCTGGGCGTGGCCCCCGGCATGGGCGGCAGCCAGCGCCTGACCCGCGCCGTGGGCAAGGCCAAGGCGATGGAAATGTGCCTGACCGGCCGGATGATGGGCGCCGAAGAAGCCGAACGCAGCGGCCTCGTCGCCCGCGTGGTGCCGCTGGCCTCGCTGGTTGAAGAAGCAGTCAAGACCGCCACCGAAATCGCCGCGATGCCGCCCCTGGCTGCAATCGCCAACAAGGAAATGGTGGGCGCGGCGTTCGAAACCACGCTCGATCAGGGCCTGCTGATCGAACGCCGCATCTTCCAGGTTTTGACCGCGACCGAGGACAAGGCCGAAGGCATGGCCGCCTTCATCGAAAAGCGTCCCGGCGTGTGGACAGGGAAGTAAGACCATGAAGATCGCATTCATCGGCCTTGGCAACATGGGCGGCGGCATGGCCGCGAACCTGGTCAAGGCGGGGCATGACGTCCACGCCTTCGATCTCAGCGCCGACGCCCTCGCCCGCGCGCAGGACAATGGCTGCGCGACCTACACCTCGGTGCGCGAAGCTGTTGAGGGCGCCGATGCGGTGGTTTCGATGCTGCCCAACGGCAAGATCGTCGACAGCGTCTATGGCACCGACGTGGTCGGCCAGGCGCCGACCACGTCGGTGCTGCTCGATTGCTCGACCATCGATGTCGCCACGGCGCGCAAGGTGGCCGATGCCGCCGCTGCGGCAGGATACGCCATGGTCGATGCCCCGGTTTCGGGCGGGATCGCGGCGGCCAATGGCGGCACGCTGACCTTCATGGTCGGCGGCAGCGACGCCGCCTTTGCCAAGGCCGAACCGATCCTGGCCGCGATGGGCAAGGCGGTGATCCACGCCGGGGCCAGCGGCGCGGGCCAGGCCGCCAAGATCTGCAACAACATGATCCTGGGCGCGACGATGATCGCCACCTGCGAGGCCTTTGCCCTGGCGGACAAGCTCGGGCTCGATCTCCAGACCTTCTACGACATCTCCAGCAAGGCCTCGGGCCAGTCGTGGTCGATGACCAGCTACTGCCCGGCCCCCGGGGTCGGCCCGCAAAGCCCGGCGGACAACGGCTATCAGGGCGGGTTTGCCGCAGCCTTGATGCTGAAAGATCTCAAGCTGGCGATGGAAGCGGCTCAGGCCGCCGGATCGCAGGTGCCGATGGGCCAGCGCGCCGAAGAACTTTACGAAGCCTTCAACGCGGCCGGCAACGGCGGGCTCGATTTCTCCGCGATCATCAAGACGCTCTAGTCCCTTCGACAAGCTCTGGGCGAGCGGCTAAGGCAGAGGGGTGAACCAGGGCCGCTCTCCTTTCCACCGTGACCACCATCTCGCGCCGTTCATCGCGGTGACGGCGGGGATCGCGCTGTTTTCGGTGATGGACGCGCTGATGAAAAGCGCCGCGATCGCCGCCGGGGCCTATACCGCGATGCTGCTGCGTTCGATCGTCGGCACCGCGCTGATGACGCCGGTGTGGCGCTGGCGTGAAGGCGCCTGGCCGAGCCGCGCCAACATGAAGCTCCATGCGCTGCGCGGCGCGGTCAGCGGGGCCATGGCCACCAGCTTCTTCACCGGCCTTGTCTATCTGCCGATGGCCGAGGGGATCGCGCTGTCATTCATCGCGCCGCTGATCGCGCTCTATCTCGCCGCGGTAATGCTGGGCGAGACGATCGGCGGGCGGGCCATCCTTGCCTCGCTGCTCGGGCTCGCCGGGGTCGCGGTGATCGCCGCCGCGCGGCTGAGCGCGCAGACCCTCGGCGGCAATGCCGCCTGGGGGATCGGGATGATCCTGTTTTCCGCGGTGCTCTATGCCTGGAATCTGATCCTCCAGCGGCGGCAGGCGCAGCTGGCCGGACCGGCCGAAGTGGCGCTGTTCCAGACCGTGTTCGTCGCGCTGTTCCTTGGCCTTGGCGCGCCGTGGTTTGCGGTTCTGCCGCCGCCGCGCGCGCTGCTCGACATTGCGCTGGCCGCCGTGCTCGCCATGCTCTCGCTGATGGTCATTTCGTGGGGCTATGGCCGGGCCGAGGCCCAGGCCCTGCTGCCGATCGAATATACCGCTTTCATCTGGGCCGCGATCATGGGCTGGGCGATGTTCGGCGAGGCGCTGACCCTGCCCACGATTGCCGGGGTGGCGCTGATCGTGATCGGGTGCTGGATCGCCGCGCCGCGCAAGGCGCACATCGAACAGACCGCACTTTAGTCTAATCGCGCCGCAATCGCGGCCCACCCTCTTGACGCGCCGGGGATTCGCGCGCATCGGCGGCGCCGACATCTGGCCCTGCTGCACTCGCGAAGAGGGCGCGCGGGGCAGGGTGCTTTACTCAGGAGATCAGTAGGGATGACCCAGGTCGGACAGGACACGCTCGGTACGCGCAGCACGCTTAGCCTCGGTGGCAAGAACTACGCGTACTATTCGCTCAAGAAGGCTGCGGCCAAGCTGGGCGACATCAGCCGCCTGCCCTTCTCGATGAAGGTGCTGCTGGAAAACCTGCTGCGCTTCGAGGACGGCGGCTTCACCGTTTCGACCGCTGACGCCCAGGCGCTGGTCGACTGGCAGAAGAACCCCAGCGAATCGACCAACGAAATCCAGTACCGCCCCGCGCGCGTGCTGCTGCAGGACTTCACCGGCGTGCCCTGCGTGGTTGACCTTGCCGCGATGCGCGATGCCATCGCCACGCTCGGCGGTGACACCAGCAAGATCAACCCGCTGGTCCCCGTCAACCTCGTGATCGACCACTCGGTGATGGTCGACGAATTCGGCCACCCCAAGGCCTTCGAGGAAAACGTCGAAATCGAATACCACCGCAACATGGAACGCTATGACTTCCTCAAGTGGGGTTCCAAGTCGCTCAACAACTTCTACGCCGTGCCCCCGGGCACCGGCATCTGCCATC
>CALKVF010000095.1 GCA_937996535.1 uncultured Novosphingobium sp.
AGGTCAGCGCGTTGTACTTTTCGGCAAGGTCGCAGATCGCGTGGATCGGGGCGACATCGCCTTCCATCGAATAGACCGATTCAAATGCGATCAGCTTGGGCATCGACGGGTCTTCGGCTGCCAGCAGTTCTTCGAGGTGTTCCAGATCGTTGTGACGGAACACGCGCTTTTCCGCGCCCGAATTGCGGATGCCCGCAATCATGCTGGCGTGGTTGAGTTCGTCCGAGAAGATCACGCAGCCCGGCAGGATCTTGGCGAGCGTCGAAAGCGTGGCATCGTTCGAGACATAGCCCGAGGTGAACAGCAGCGCGCCGTCCTTGCCGTGCAGGTCCGCCAGTTCGGCTTCGAGTTCGATGTGATAGTGGGTGTTGCCGCCGATGTTGCGGGTGCCGCCCGAGCCCGCGCCAACATCGTTGAGCGCCTCTTCCATCGCGGCGATCACCTTGGGGTGCTGGCCCATCGCAAGGTAATCGTTCGAACACCACACTGTGATGTCCTTGGGGCCGTTGTGCCCGGCAAAGCAGCGCGCGTTGGGGTAGGCCCCCTTGTTGCGCAGGATATCGATGAACACGCGGTACCGGCCTTCAGCGTGCAGTCGCTCGATGGCCTGGTCGAAGATATGTTCGTAATTCACGTCGGCGCAGCCTCCGGTCGGGCGCGAGTCCCGCGACCCAGTTCCGGCGCGCTCTACTCCAAGTTGCAGATGAAGACTAGCGCGTTCTGGCGGAAATGGTTGGTCGTTCGTCGAAGCCGAAGTGGCGGATTGCGCTTGGTTTTGCCGGCAATCCGGCGCGGGCGCGGTCAGGTGAGGATTTCGGTCCGCTCCAGCCCGGCGGCGTGGAGCGCGCCGCCCAGCGCATCCAGCGTGCCGTCATCACGGGTGAACAGCGCCAGATCGGGCTTGGTGCGGGCAAAAGGCTGGCCGCTGGTCAGGGCGGCGATGCGCCGGGCGATCCCGGCCGCGCCATCGACAAAGCGCACCCCCGGGCCGAACGCGGCCGACAGTTCATCGACCAGCAGCGGGAAGTGCGTGCAAGCAAGCACCACCGTATCGATCGCCTCGCCGCCGGGCTGGCTGCGCAGGCCATCGACCGCGCGCTGGATCACGCCGGGATCGACCGGCAGCCCGCGCAACTTGGCTTCGGCCGCGCCGACCAGTTCGCCCGCGCCAAAGCGCAGCAGCACCTTGTCGGCGGCAAATTCGGCCTCCAGCCGGTCGACATAGCCCTGCCGGATTGTGGCGGCGGTGCCGAGCAGGCCGATCACCCCACTGCGGGTCAGTGCAGCCGCCGGCTTGATTGCCGGAACCGTGCCAACCACCGGCACGTTGAGCACATCGCGGACCATGCCCAGCGCGATGGTCGATGCGGTGTTGCAGGCGATGCAGATCAGCCGCGGGCGATAGCGTTCGGCCATCCGGCCCAGCAGGCCGCAGACCCGGGCGGCGATTTCGGCCTCGTTCTTGGTGCCGTAGGGCAGCCCGCCATTGTCGGCGGCGTAGATCACCGGGGCACCGGGCAGAATTTTGCGCACTTCGGCCAGTACCGAAAGCCCGCCGACCCCGGAATCAAACAGCAGGATGGGGGCCTCGGCGTCCATAATCGTTGCAAACTCCACTGCCGGACTTGCCGGT
Organism: uncultured Novosphingobium sp.; assembly: GCA_937996535.1. Classification (GTDB taxonomy): domain Bacteria; phylum Pseudomonadota; class Alphaproteobacteria; order Sphingomonadales; family Sphingomonadaceae; genus Novosphingobium. The sequence goes on from CALKVF010000095.1 coordinate 1,634, forward strand.
TCGCCCGCCTTGTAGCTACGACAGGGGCGCAAAGGGAAGGGATGCAATGGAAAGCTTCTACGCTCTGGCCTTGGGATATGCACTGGGATCGGTGCCGTTCGGCCTGATCCTGACGCAGCGGTTCGGCGTTGGCGATCTGCGCAGCATCGGCTCGGGCAACATTGGGGCCACCAACGTGCTGCGCACCGGGCGCAAGGAATTGGCCGCGGCAACGCTGCTGCTGGACCTGCTCAAGGGGCTGGCAGCCGTGTTGCTGGCCTGGCGCTGGTTCCCCGAAGTGCCCGGCATGGCGGCGCTTGGCGCGGTGCTGGGGCATTGCTTCCCGGTCTGGCTGCGCTTCAAGGGCGGCAAGGGCGTGGCGACCACGATGGGCGTGTGCCTCGGCCTCGCCTGGCCGCTGGGGCTGGTCTATGCAGGCACCTGGCTGGTGATGCTGGCGCTGACCCGGATCTCCTCGCTCTCGGGCCTGACCGCTGCCGTGGCGGTGCCGGTTGCGGCCGGGCTGCTGGGCCATACTGCGCTGGTGCCGGTGCTAGCCGGGATCGCGGTGCTGATCTTCGTGCTGCACCGGGCCAACATCCAGCGCCTGATTGCCGGAACCGAACCGAAAGTCGGGTCGAAAGCCTGATGGGCACGCTGTCGCAGGAGGAGGCCTTCGCCCGCATCCGCCTGCTGCGTTCGCCCAATATCGGTCCGGTATCGTACCGCCAGTTGCTGCACCGCTGCGGCAGCGCAGAGGCCGCGCTGGCGGCGCTGCCCGATCTCGCCGGACGGGGCGGGGCATCCTACCGCGCCGCCAGCGAGCAGCGCATCACCGATGAAATCGCCGCCGTGCGCAAGGCCGGCGCGCGCTATCTGTTCCACGATTCTCCCGATTATTCGCCGCTGCTCGCCCAGTGTGACAGTCCGCCGCCGATCCTGACCCTGCGCGGCGATCCGGCGCTGGCGGCGCGGCCCTGCGTTGCGATCGTGGGCGCGCGCAATGCCTCAGCCGCGGCGGTCAAGCTGGCGCGCCAGTTCGCCGCCGACCTGTCTGACGCGGGCTTCGTTGTCGCCTCGGGGCTGGCCCGCGGGATCGATGGGGCTGCACACGAGGCGAGTCTGGCGGGCGGCACCGTGGGCGTCATCGCCAGCGGGATCGACATCGCCTATCCGCCCCAGCACGCCGACCTGCAGGAGCGCGTGGCCAGCGAGGGCTTGCTGCTCGCCGAACAGCCGCCGGGCACCGAACCGCTTGCCCGCCATTTCCCCACCCGCAACCGGATCATCGCCGGCTTGGCCGCAGGCACCGTGGTGATCGAGGCTGCGCCCAAATCGGGCTCGCTGATCACCGCAAGGCTGGCGGCCGAGGCCGGGCGCGAGGTGATGGCCGTGCCGGGATCGCCGCTCGATGTGCGCTCGCAGGGCTGCAACCAGCTGATCCGCGAAGGCGCGGTGCTGGTGCAGAATGCGGCTGACGTGATCGAACTGGTTACCGGGTTCGATGGCGCCCCGCGCAGCACCCTGCGCGAAGCCGCCGCTGATTTTACCGCGCTGGGAGATGATCCGGGCGCCGATCCGGCAGACATCGCGGCGTTGCTCACCCGCGCGCCGGTTTCGATCGACGAACTGATCCGCCAGAGCGGGGCGGGCGCGGCGTCTGTGCAGCTTGCGCTGCTTGAGCTGGAACTTGCCGGGCGGTTGGCGCGCCATGCCGGCGGGCGGGTCAGCCTGTCGGGCGAAGCCTGATGCCTACTCGGGCTTGACGCCGCCGCCGCCGCCGTCACCATCGCGCGTACGTATACACGTGAGGAATGCTCTAGACCGCCATGCAACTCGTCATCGTTGAATCCCCCGCCAAGGCGAAGACCATCGAGAAGTATCTCGGCAAGGACTACAAGGTGCTTGCCAGTTACGGTCACGTTCGCGACCTGCCGCCCAAGGACGGTTCGGTCCGCCCGGACGAGGACTTCTCGATGGACTGGGAGCTGTATGGTGACAAGCAGCGCCAGGTGAAGGCCATCACCGATGCCGCCAAGGGCGCCGATCGCCTGATCCTCGCGACTGACCCTGATCGCGAAGGCGAGGCGATTTCGTGGCACGTGCGCGAACTGCTGGCCAAGCGCAAGGCGCTGCCCAAGGACGTTCAGCGCGTGACGTTCAACGCGATCACCAAGCAGACCGTGACCGAGGCGATGACCCGTCCGCGCGAACTCGATCAGGATCTGATCGACGCCTATCTGGCGCGCCGCGCGCTCGATTACCTGTTCGGCTTCACGCTTTCGCCGGTGCTGTGGCGCAAGCTGCCCGGCGCGAAGAGCGCGGGCCGCGTGCAATCGGTGGCGCTGCGCCTGATCGTTGAGCGCGAACGCGAGATCGAGGTGTTCCGCCCGCAGGAATATTGGTCGGTGATCGCCCAGCTTGAGCATCTCGGCACCCAGTTCCCGGCCCGGCTGGTCAAGTTCGAAGGGACCAAGCTCGACAAGCTGAGCCTCGGTGATGCGGGCAGTGCGGCCCGCGCCAAGGCGGCGGTCGAAGCCGGGAATTTCAAGGTCGAGGAGGTCGATACCCGCCCGACCCGCCGCAATCCCTATCCGCCGTTCACCACCTCCACCCTGCAGATGGAAGCCGCGCGCAAGCTGGGCTTCTCGGCCAGCCACACCATGCGCGTGGCCCAGACGCTGTATGAGGCCGGCGCGATCACCTACATGCGGACCGACGGCGTGCAGATGGACCCGAGCGCCATTTCCGCTGCGCGCAAGGCGATCAGTGATCGCTATAACAATGGCCACTACCTGCCTGAAAAGCCGCGTCATTACGAAACAAAGGCCAAGAACGCGCAGGAGGCTCACGAAGCCATCCGCCCGACCGATTTTGGCAAGGATCATTATGGCCACGGCGATGAGGCCCGGCTTTACGAACTCGTCTGGAAGCGCGCCATCGCCAGCCAGATGGCCTCGGCGGTGATCGAGCGGACCAGTGTGGCGCTGCGCGATGGCACCGGCCAGCACGAACTGCGCGCCAGCGGTCAGCTGGTGAAGTTCCCGGGCTTCCTTGCGGTCTATGACGAAAGCCTCGATCAGAAGCCGGGCGATGACGACGATGACAGCGCGATGCTGCCGGTGCTCAACGCCGGCGATGCCCCCGCACGCCGCGCGGTCGATGCCAACCAGCACTTCACCCAGCCGCCGCCGCGCTATTCCGAAGCCACGCTGGTCAAGCGGCTCGAAGAACTCGGGATTGGCCGGCCTTCGACCTATGCCGCGACGATCCAGGTGCTCAAGGACCGGTCCTATGTCCGCACCGAGAAGAACCGCTTCTTCGCCGAGGAGAGCGGGCGCCTGCTGACGGCGTTCCTCGAACGCTTCTTCCCGCGCTATGTGGCCTATGAATTCACCGCCGGGATGGAGGACGAGCTTGACGATGTCTCGGGCGGCCGCGCCCAGTGGAAGGCCGTGCTCGAAGCCTTCTGGAAGGACTTCAAGCCCAAGTCCGACGAAGTGATGGAAAAGAAGCCCTCGGAAGTGACCGAGGCGCTCGACGAATTCCTGTCCGACTACCTGTTCCCGCCGAGCGAGGATGGCAGCGATCCGCGCAAGTGCCCGGCCTGTGCCGCAGGGCGCCTGTCGCTGCGCGGTGGGCGTTATGGGGCCTTTGTTGCCTGCTCGAACTATCCCGAGTGCAAGTTCACCCGCAAGTTTGCCCAACCGGGCGGCACTGCCGATGGCGGCGGTGACGGCGAAGTGGGCAAGCATCCCGAAAGCGGCGAGCCGATCCTGCGCAAGGCCGGGCGCTTTGGCCCCTACATCCAGATGGGTGAGGGCAAGGAAGCGGCCCGCGCCTCGATCCCCAAGGACATTGGCGAACTGACCCTCGACTGGGCGGTGAAGCTGCTGTCGCTGCCGCGCAATATCGGTAAGCATCCGGAAACGGGTGAAGATATCGTTGCGAATATAGGTCGTTATGGCCCTTATCTCGCGCATAATGGAAAGTACGCCAAGCTGCGCGGCACGGCCGAAGTGTTCGACACGGGGATGAACGCGGCGGTGGTCCGGCTGGCCGAGGCGGCCGCTGGCGGCGGGCGCGTCGCGCGCACCGCGGCTGAGCCGCTCAAGACCTTCGGGCCCCACCCGGAGAGCGGCGGCGAGATGAAGCTGATGGCCGGGCGCTATGGTCCCTACGTCACCGACGGCACCACCAACGCCACCTTGTCGCGCGACAAGAAGCCCGAGGATCTGACGGCTGAGGAAGCGGTGACCCTGATCACCGAAAAGGCCGCCAAGGGCCCCGCCAAGAAGGGTGGTCGCAAGGCCGCTCCGAAGAAGGCGGCCCCGAAGAAGGCTGCCGCCAAGAAGCCCGCTGCCAAGAAGGCGCCCGCGAAGAAGGCTCCGGCCAAGAAGGCCGCTGCAAAGACGGCGGACAGCTGATGGCCGAGAAGTTCGAGCGCCACCGCCAGCCCTGGAAGGCCGACGAGATCCAGAAGCTTCACACGCTGGCGGCCAAGGGCAAGGGGCTCAAGGAAATCGCCAAGGCGCTGAACCGCAGCGAGGAATCGACCAAGGAGCGCGCCAAGCAGGACGGGATCGGGATCGCCAAGCTGCGCTAGATCGCAGCATTTTGGCGGGAGGAGGGTGCGGTTATCGCACCCACTCCAGCCCGATTTCCTCGTAGATTTCCTTGTCGTCGCCCCAGCGTTCGTCGACCTTGACGTGCAGGAACAGGTGGACCTTGACCCCGAGGATCTCCGCCAGTTCCTTGCGCGCGGCCTCGCCGATGGCTTTCAGTTTGGCGCCGCCCTTGCCCAGCATGATGCCCTTCTGGCTGTCCTTGGCGATGACGATCTGCTGGTGGATCTCGATCGAGCCGTCCTTGCGGGCGGTATAGCTTTCGGGCCGGACGATGCTGTCATAGGGCAGCTCGTCGTGGAGCTGGCGGTAGAGCTGCTCGCGGGTGATTTCAGCGGCAAGCAGGCGCTCGCTGGCGTCGGACACCTGATCTTCGGGATAGTGCCACGGGCCTTCGGGCATCAGTTCGGCCAGCCGCGCCTTGAGCTGCGGCACACCATCTCCGGTCAGCGCCGAGACGAAGAACACTTCGGCGAACTGGTCTTCCCCGGCCAGCGCCTGAGCAGTGATCAGCAGCGGTTCCTTGGCGATTTCATCGACCTTGTTGAGCACGAGGATCTTGCGCTCGGGCCGGTCCTTGAGTGCTTCTAGGATCGTGTCGAGGTAATCGAGCTTCTTCTTGCGGGCATCGACCACCAGCAGGATCGCGTCGGCTTCCTGCGCGCCGTCCCATGCCGCGCTGACCATCGCGCGGTCGAGCCGGCGCTTGGGCGCGAAAATGCCGGGGGTGTCGGCAAGGATGA
>CALKVF010000096.1 GCA_937996535.1 uncultured Novosphingobium sp.
GGCCGCCGGAAAACATCGAAGAAATGGCCAAGAAGCTCGAACAAGAGCTGCTGGGCTAAGCGATTGGGCGGGGCGCTTTCGGGCGCCCCACCACACCACGGTGAAGGCAGCCACCGCAAGCGCTGCCGGGATCGGGCTACCTTGAACGGGCCCCCTACGAACTGAAGGAAGTACCTATGCGTCACAAGTATGGCGGTCGTAAGCTGAACCGCACCTCGTCGCACCGCACCGCGATGTTCCGCAACATGGCGGCCGCGCTGATCAAGCACGAACAGATCACCACCACGCTGCCCAAGGCGCGTGAACTGCGTCCCTACGTCGAAAAGCTGATCACGCTGGCGAAGCACGGTGGCCTTTCGAACCGCCGTCTGGCCCACGCCCGTCTGCTCGACGACGCCCAGCTGGTGAAGCTGTTCGACGTTCTGGCCGCGCGCTACGCCGACCGCGCCGGTGGTTACACCCGCGTGATCAAGGCCGGCATCCGCGCTTCGGACGCCGCCCCGATCGCCGTGATCGAACTGGTTGACCGCGATACCTCGGCCAAGGGCCAGGATTCGGGTCCGGTGTTCACCGACGAAGCCGAATAAGCCGCTTCGACCGCGCGTCGAACGCAGCATTCAAAAGCGGTCGCAAGCTCAGGCTTGCGGCCGCTTTTTGCATTTGGGCCGCTGGCTGGCCGAGTTTGTTCATAAAAGTGCGCGATAACCTGAACTTCAGCTAACAGGTGGGTTCAGCATCGCGGCACCTGCGAATCGCTAGATCATCCTCAACGCCGGACAGTTCCGTCCGGTCGGGTTTGAAGGATGATTTGCCATGAAGACTCTGACCAAAGCTCTTGTCGGCACCATCGCGGCGGGCGCGATGGCCGGTGCTTCGGTATCCCCTGCCTTTGCCGAAGGGCGCGGGCGCGGCCATGACGGGATCAGCGCGGGCGATGTGATCGCCGGGGCGCTGGTGATCGGCGGGATCGCTGCGATTGCCACTGCCGCCAGCCGCAGCGACCGCGATTACCGCGAAGACGGCTACCGCTATGACCGTGCCGGCTATGGCAATGATGGCGGCTATTATGGCGAGCGGGACCGCTATGCCTATGGCAACCCGCGCCAGGCGGTCGAGCAGTGCGTCTATGCCGCCGAGCGCGGTGCCAGCCGCTACAGCTATGGCCGGGCCGACGTGACCGACATCCGCCAAGTGCGCGACACCCGCAATGGCTATGAAGTGCGCGGCCGGATCGCGGTCAACACCGCGGGGCGCGGTTGGCGCGGCGGTGACGCCAATTACGGGCGTGGCTGGGGCGGCGACTATCGCAGATGGAACAGCGACCTGCGTGGTTACGACAGCGGTTCGTTCAAGTGCCGGATCGAGCGCGGCCGGGTGGTTGACCTCGACTACGACGGGCTCCGCGGGCTCTGATCTGTGGACAAGTGCTGGGCGGTTCAGGCTCGTGAAAGCCTGAACCGCCTAATCATATCAACAAGATAGGCGCATCGATTCGCGGGGGGAGTGCCCCCGCACGGGCGCGCCGGAGGGCAGTGCAATGCGCAAGATTTCCCGGATTTCCGCCATGCTCGCATCGGCTGCGGCGCTGTCGCTGGTTGCCACCCCCGCGCTGGCCCGCGGACCGGGCTGGGGCGGCGGTTGGGGCGGTGGGCGCCATCACGATGACGGGATCGACGGCGGTGACATTCTGACCGGCCTGTTGATCCTCGGCGGGGTCGCCGTGATTGTGGGGGCGGCGAGCGACAGCGCCAAGAACCGTGATCAGCGCGCCCGCTATCCCGAACCGCGCTATCCGCAGCCTGCGGCGCCCGGCTACGGTGTCGATGACCGCCCGCAATGGAACGAGAGCGGCGGGATCAACTCCGCCGTCAACCGCTGCATGGATGAAATCGACCGGGGCCGTACGCGGGTCGATAGCGTCGACAGCGTCAACCGCACCGGCGATGGCTGGCGGGTGGAAGGCCGGGCCGATGGCGGGGCCTTTTCCTGCACCGTCGATGCCGACGGGCGCATCCGGCAAGTCACGATCGACGGCCACGCGATCTGAGCGTGGCCGCCGGCCGTCCGCCGGCTCAGAGCTTGAGCAGGCGGGCCGCCGCGCCCAGCAGGTCGCGGGTGAAGGTCTTGGCCAGATGGCTTTCGGCCACGGCGTTGAACGCGTGGATGGCGCCCGGATAGCAGTGCAGTTCAACCGGCACCCCGGCGGCAATCAACCGGCGGGCGTAATCAAGGTCTTCATCGAGGAACAGGTCGAGGCTGCCCGTGCCGATCCAGGTCGGCGGCAGCGCCGCCAGATCATCCGCCAGCGCGGGTGAGAACCATGCCTTGTGCGCGCCAGTGGGCGCATAGTCACCGCGCAGGGCGTCCCAGCCAAACCGGTTGAGCGCGCGGGTCCAGACGAATTCGCCGGTCACCGGATTGCCATAGGCACAATCGGCCCCGCCGGTGCGATGGTCGAGCATCGGATAGGTCAGCAGCTGTGCGGCAAGCGCCGGGCCGCCCCGATCGCGCGCCATCAGCGCGACTGCTGCCGCCAGCCCGCCGCCCGCGCTTTCGCCGATCACCCCGATCCGCGCGGGATCGACCCCCAGCGCGGCGGCATTGCCGGCGAGCCAGGTCAGCGCGGCAAAGCAATCCTCCTGCGGGGTGGGGAAGGGGTGCTCAGGCGCGAGCCGGTATTCGACCGAGGCCACCGGGATGCCCAGCGCGGCGGCCAGCCCCGAGGGATTGTGCTGCATCGAACGCGCAGAGCCGATCACCATGCCCCCGCCGTGGATGTGCAGCAGCGCCGCGCGGCCGGTGGTGCCCGGTGCGGGATCGAACCATAGCACCTCAAGCGGGCCATCCGGGCCGTCGATCACTTTGACCTCTGCCATGAGCGGCGGATTGCCGAGGAAGGCGAAGCGGGCCTCGGCTTCGGCGCGGATCGTCGGCAAGTCCTCGCGGGTGAATTCGCGCGATGGCATCAGGTCGATCAGCGGCAGAATCTCGGGATCGACGAGGTGGCGGGTGGTCATGGTGGGCAGGCTCCTCTCGCGCAGCAAGGTGGCCGAGGTGGGCAAGCGCAACAAGCCCCTTTCGCGCCCGCGTGGTTCGACCTATCTGCGACGCGATGCCGCGCAATTCGCCTCCCCCCGGTCCGCAAAGCGACGAACGCTTCAACGAGGCGCGGGCCACCTCGACCATTCAGGGCAGCCAGCCCGATATCGAGGCCGGGGTTGCCGCGATCCGCGAAGTGCTGGCCACTCTCAAGCCCAAGCCCGGGGTTTACCGGATGCTCGATGCGCGGGGCGATGTGCTCTACGTTGGCAAGGCGCGGGCGCTGCGCAATCGGGTGGCCAACTATACCCAGGTCGATCGGCTGCCGCTGCGGCTCAAGCGGATGGTTTCCCAGACCCGCAGCATGGTGATCGTCACCACCAATTCCGAGGCCGAGGCGCTGCTGCTCGAAGCGCAGCTGATCAAGCGCTACCGTCCGGCCTACAACGTCCTCCTGCGCGACGACAAAAGCTTCCCGTTCATCCTGCTGCGCGCCGATCATGAATTCCCGCGCATCACCAAGCATCGCGGCGCGCGCAAGGCCAAGGGCAACTATTACGGCCCCTTTGCCAGCGCCGGATCGGTCAACACCACGATCAACGCGCTGCAAAAGCTGTTCCTGTTGCGCAGCTGCACCGACAGCTTCATGGCCCGGCGCGACCGGCCGTGCCTGCTCTATCAGATCAAGCGCTGCTCGGCCCCCTGCGTCGGGCGGATTGATGCTGCGGGCTATGACGAACTGGTGCGTCAGGCCAAGGACTTCCTTGGCGGCAAGTCCAGCGCCGTCCAGCGCGAGATCGAAACCCAGATGCAGGCCGCGGCCGATGCGCTCGATTTCGAAAGCGCGGCGTTGCTGCGCGACCGGCTGCGCGCGGCGACCTTCATCCAGGGCAGCCAGGCGATCAACGCCGAAGGGGTCGGCAATGCCGATGTCTTTGCCATTGCGGCCAAGGGCGGGCACTTTGGCGTGCAGGCCTTCTTCATCCGCGGTGGGCAGAACTGGGGCCACCGCGCCTTCTTCCCGAGCCACACCGACGGTCTCGACGAAGCCGAGGTGCTGACCAGCTTCCTGGCTCAGTTCTATGAGGAAGTGCCGCCGCCGCGCACGATCCTGGTCGATCGCGCCTTGCCTGAGGCCGACCTCTTGGCCGAGGCGCTCGCAGGGGCGGCAGGCGGCAAGGTCGAGATTTCGGTGCCCCAGCGCGGCGACCGGCGCCGGCTGATCCAGCAGGCCGAGCGCAACGCGGTCGAAGCGCTGGAGCGGCGACTGGCCGAAAGCGGCACCAAGGCCAAGGTCATGGCCGAACTGGCCGAGTTCCTCGAACTGGGCGATGTGCCGCAGCGGATCGAGGTTTACGACAACAGCCACATCCAGGGCACCAATGCGCTGGGCGCGATGATCGTTGCCGGGCCCGAGGGCTTCATCAAGGGCCAGTACCGCAAGTGGAACATCAAGCAGGCCCAGACCAACGATGATTTCGGCATGATGCGCGAGGTGTTCGGCCGCCGCTTTGCCCGCGCCGCCGAGGAAGATCCCGATCGCGATGGCGGAACCTGGCCCGATCTCGTGCTGATCGACGGCGGCAAGGGGCAGATGAGCGCGGTGCGCGACTGCCTTGAGGAAATGGGGATCGAGGACGTGCCGCTGATCGCGATTGCCAAGGGCCCGCACCATGGGCGCGACGGGCGCGAGGTGTTCCATTTCCCCGATGGCCGGGAAAAGATGCTCCCCGTCAATTCACCGCTGCTGTTCCACCTGCAGCGGCTGCGCGACGAGGTTCACCGCTTTGCCATCGGCGCCCACCGCGACAAGCGCAGCCGCGCGATCACGGCCAGTCCGCTCGATGAGATTGCCGGGATCGGCCCGGCCCGCAAGCGTGCGCTGCTGCTGCATTTCGGCACGGCCAGCAAGGTGCGCGCGGCCAGTCTGGATGACTTGCAGCGCGCGCCCGGCGTCAGCGCGGCAGTGGCGCAGACGGTCTATGATTTCTATCATCCGGGCGGTTAGCCCCGCCTAGGCGATCACCAGCCGGTACCCGCAATCGCAGCTGTCCTGGCCTAGCAGGTGGCCATAGCGCGCCTGCCACGCCCCGCTGATTAGATCAGTTTCGAGCCGGGCGATCTGCGGGCCGGTGTCCGCCAGCATCCGGAACGAGGACATCGCCGCGCGCAGCCGCGGATCGAGATAGGCCGCCGGGCGCCGCCAATAGGCCGCAAGGAACCCGTCCTCGCAATCGTGGGGAATGGCTACCGGTTCGATCCGCACCGGCCCCAGCGTTTCGGGATAGCGCGCCAGCGGCGGCATCTGCGCTTCATCCAGCGTGATCAGGCCGGGGACATAGTCGTGCAGCCAGAACCCGCGGAATGCCGGGTCGTAGGTCAGGATCACCACCGGTCCACGCGATACCCGGCGCAGTTCGGCAAGACCGCGCGCCTGATCCTGCCAGTGATGAACCGTCAGCACCGCCATCACCGCATCGAAGGCGTCATCAACAAAGGGCAGGGCTTCGGCGCTGCCCTGCACCACGGGCGCGGCGCCGGGGGGGCGCTGGCGGATCATCTCAGCGGAGGGTTCAAGCGCGGTGAGGTCGCGGTCTTCGGGTTCGTAAGAGCCACTCCCCGCGCCGACATTGAGCACGCTGCGCGCCGGGCCGAGTGCGCGGTGGATCTGCGCGGCAATGCGCGGGTCGGGGCGCCGCAGCCGGGCATAGTCCACCCCGATGCGGTCATAGAGCGGGGCGGGGCCGGTCATGGTGCTCAGCCCTTGGGCGCGACCTTGCGGATCATGCCTTCCTGCGCGACGCTGGCGACAAGCCGGCCATCGCGGGTGAAGATCCGCCCGCGGTTGAACCCGCGCCCGCTGCCCGACCACGGACTGTCGGTGGCATAGAGCAGCCATTCGTCAGCCCGGAACGGGGCGTGGAACCACACCGCGTGGTCCAGGCTGGCGCTGACCACTTCGCCGCGCGCCCACGACAGGCCGTGGGGCAGGGCGCAGGTGCCCAGCAGGGTCATGTCGCTGGCAAAGGCGAGGATCGCGCGGTGGATGCGCGGATCGTCGGGCAGGGCGGCCACGGTCTTGAACCACGAATGCGAACGCGGCGGAGCGGGCTGCGGATTGGTCCAGTGCCGCCCTTCGACCGCGCGCATTTCGACCGGGCGTTCGGCAAGGAAATGATGGCGCTGTTCGGGGCGGGCCTGTTCGGCAAAGCGGCGGCGCACCACGCTTTCGGATTCGAGTTCCTCGGGCGGGGGCACATCGGGCATGGCCGCATCGACATGGTGCAGCCCTTCCTCGTGCTTCTGGAACGAGGCGGTCAGGTTGAGGATCGGGCGGCCCTGCTGGCTGGCCACGACCCGGCGGTTCGAAAACGAGCCGCCATCGAAGTCGCGTTCGACCTTGTAGTCGATCTCCATGCCTTCGCTGCCGCCGCGCAGGAAATAGGCGTGGAGCGAATGGGCCGGGCGCGCCGGATCAACGGTCTGTTCGGCCGCGGCCAGGGCCTGGGCGATCACCTGCCCGCCAAACACGCGGCCCACGCCGCCGCGCTTCATCCGGCCAAGGAACTGGTCCTCGCCCTGGTCCTTGGCTTCGAGCAGCCTGACAAGGCCGGCCACCATCTGTTCGTGAGTGCGTTCGCTATCCATTGCTGGACCTTTGCGGCGTGGGGGCGGGGGCGTCAATAGGTCGCAAGTGGCAACCTATACCCGCGCAGGGCCACCGCGCAGTTCGGCGCGCAGCAGCCCGGCAAACAGCGCGCGCCGCAACCGTCCGCCGATCGCGATCGACAGCCGCCCGATGCGGCGGCGTTCGCGCCAGATATGATCGATCATCGGATGGTCGGCCGCGGCGCAGCTATCGCACCACCGGACCTCTGGATGATCGAGCAGCGCCAGATTTTCGCGCTGGAGCAGCACACCCGGCGAATAGCGCGCATAGCGTTCGTCGAACGCGGTCTTGAACGAGAAGGCGCCGGGCGGGGTGATGAAGCTGGCGAGCATGGCAATCGGCTGTCCGCCGAGCCGCAAGGTCAGCCGTTCAAGCTTGCCGCGCGCGGCAGCGCCGGCCAGCGCCTCGCGAAACAGCGCGCTGGTCGCCTGGTGCGAGGCGAGCGCAGATCCCGCCGCGCCTTTCCAGCCTGAATGTTCGAGCGCGAGAAAGTCCTCGATCCAGCACGGCAGGTCCGCGTCCCCGGTTTCGCGTTCGATCTGCACTTCGCCCAGCTCGGACAGGCGGGTGAACTGGCGGCGCAGCTCCTTGCGCTTCTTGCCCGAAAGGCTGGCTTCAAAATAGGCCTCGGGTGACTGCGCCGAGGCGAGCAGGGCGCGATCTTCGTGCCAGACCAGCCCGGCAGGGCGGCGCTGCGCGGCGAGCACGATCTGCAAGGCAGTGTGGAGCGGTCCTTCGAGCGGGAGCTGTGCAAGATGCAGGAACAGCCCGGCCCCGGCGTGGTGGTCGGCCCAATCGAGCAGCGCGGCCCAGAAGGCCTGTTCGTACCCGGCGGCGACCAGCGGCGCGCCGAGGAAGCAGTTGCCGTGGACCCAGTTGCACCACTGCGGGATCGGCCAACGATAATAGCGCGGTTCGCAGGTCAGCGGGATCAGCCCGGCAAGCGCGCCATCGTGCTCAAGGCACAGCAGCCGCACCCGCGGCTGCGGATCGAGCGCGCGCAAGGCCGGGAGCAGATACCAGCTTTCGTGGAACGGATTGGGCTCTGCCGCGCCAGCCGCCAGCGCATCCCACTGGGCGCGACCCTCGACCGTGTCGAGCGCGGCCCAATCGAGCGCGCGCAGGCTTGGCGCCTCGTTTTCCGGATGCGGGTTGGTTGCCATTGCCCGGCCGGCTCTAGGCGGGGAATTGCCAAGGATTGGCTAACGCAAACGAAAACCCCGCCCGGATCGCTCCGGGCGGGGCTTCGTTCACCCTGGCGGTGGCAGCGCGGTTTACATCGCGCTGTGGGCCAGTGCCGCGAGCAGGAGCAGCGCGACGATGTTGGTGATCTTGATCATCGGGTTCACGGCCGGGCCGGCGGTGTCCTTGTAAGGATCGCCCACGGTATCACCCGTGACGGCGGCCTTGTGGGCTTCCGAGCCCTTGCCGCCGTGGTTGCCGTCTTCGATGTACTTCTTGGCGTTGTCCCAAGCGCCGCCGCCCGAGGTCATCGAGAGTGCGACGAACAGACCGCCGACGATCACGCCGAGCAGCAGCGCGCCAAGCGCGGCAAAGCCGTTGTCCTGACCCGCGACCTTGCCGATCACGAAGTAGACCACGATCGGTGCCAGCACCGGGAGCAGCGAGGGAATGATCATTTCCTTGATCGCCGCGCGGGTAACGAGGTCCACGGTGCGGGCATAGTCAGGACGGCTGGTCCCGGCCATGATCCCCGGATTGTCGCGGAACTGGTCACGCACGTCGATCACCACGTCACCGGCGGCACGGCCCACGGCGGTCATGCCCATCGCACCGAACAGGTACGGGAGCAGCGCGCCGAGCAGCAGGCCAACGATGACATAGGGATTTTCGAGGCTGAAGTTGACCGTCAGGTTCGGGAAGAACTCGCGAAGGTCAGTGGTGTAGGCGGCGAACAGCACCAGCGCGGCAAGGCCGGCCGAACCGATCGCATAACCCTTGGTTACGGCCTTGGTGGTGTTGCCCACCGCATCGAGCGCGTCGGTCTTTTCACGAACCGAATCGTCGAGCCCGGCCATTTCGGCAATGCCGCCGGCGTTGTCGGTCACCGGACCGTAGGCGTCGAGTGCGACAACCATGCCGGCCAGAGCCAGCATCGAAGTGGCAGCATAGGCAATGCCGAGCAGCCCGGCGAGCTGGTAGGCCACAATGATGCCCGCGCAGATCACGATGGTGGGCAGCGCGGTCGATTCAAGGCTGATTGCCAGGCCCTGGATCACGTTGGTGCCGTGGCCCGTTTCCGAAGCCTTGGCGATCGAACGCACCGGGCGGTAATTGGTCCCGGTGTAGTATTCGGTGATCCAGATGATCAGCCCGGTGATCACCAGACCCAGCAGCCCGCAGTAGAACAGCGTGCGGCCGTTGTAGGCCTGGTCTGCGATGGCGGTTTCCATGTCGCCGCCCAGGGTGTGGCTGATCGCCCACCAGATGGCCGGGATCGACAGCACGGCGGTGACAAGGAAGCCCTTGTACATCGCGCCCATGATGTTCTTGCCCCCGCCGAGACGGACGAAATAGGTGCCAATGATCGAGGTGATGATGCAGACGCCGCCGATCAGCAGCGGCATGGCCATCAGATCGGCCAGGTTGGCCGCGCCCTTGAGCAGCAGCGCGGTGAGCACCATGGTGGCGCCGACGGTGACGACATAGGTTTCGAACAGGTCGGCAGCCATGCCGGCGCAGTCACCCACGTTGTCGCCCACGTTGTCGGCGATCACGGCCGGGTTGCGTGGATCGTCTTCGGGAATGCCCGCTTCGACCTTGCCGACGAGGTCGGCGCCGACGTCAGCGGCCTTGGTGAAGATCCCGCCGCCGAGGCGCGCGAAGATCGACACGAGGCTGGCGCCCAGCGCCAGCGCGGTCAGCGCGGTGACGACGACCCGGTCATTCGGCGCATGGCCGGCCGGACCGGTGAGATACCAGAAGAAGCCCGCGATCGCGAGCAGCGCCAGGCCGGCCACCAGCATCCCGGTGATCGCGCCCGCGCGGAAGGCGAGGGTGAGGCCCTGTTGCAGCCCTTGCTGCGCGGCAGCCGCCGTGCGCACGTTCGAGCGCACCGACACGTTCATGCCGATGAAGCCCGCCACGCCCGAAAGGAACGCGCCCAGCACGAAGCCGGTGGCCGAGATTCCGCCCAGCGTTGCCGCGACGATGACCGCCACGACCACGCCGACGACGGCGATGGCCGTATACTGGCGCTTGAGGTAGGCCTGTGCGCCTTCCTGAATGGCGCCGGCGATTTCCTGCATCTTTGCGTTGCCGGCCGGTGCGCCAAGCACCTGGCGGCTGGTGATGAAGCCGTACAATACGGCCAATGCCCCCAGGGCAATCGAGATTACAACTAGACTCACTTCAGGGTACCCCCCTTCTGGCTATCCTTGAACGTATACGTTCCCCAAGACGCCCGCTTGTGCGGGACTGTTCTCGGCAACAAGGTATAAGGCAGCAAAGGGCGCGCGCAAGCCCTCCAATTGGAGCGCTGCGAGCAGGGGATCAGGCCCCGCCGTGCTCGTAGCCAAGGGGCTGATTTTGCGGCAAAGCCTGGCCATCGAGCAGGATGGCGTCGGCCCCGGCGGGCAGCGCCGTGCCGATCCTGAAGGCCGGCACCGCGGGGGTGGCCGCAGGGGGCAGCGTGAACAGCAGTTCGTAATCATCGCCCCAGCGCAGGGCTTCGCCGCGGCGGCTTTCGGGGCAGGCGAGCGGCACGCTGGCGGCGGCAATATCGAAGCACACCCCGCTGGCCCGGGCCATGCGCGCGGCATCGAGCAGCAGCCCGTCGGATACGTCCATCATCGCGCTGACCTGCGGGGCGAGCGCGAAGCCCTCTGCCAGCCGCGCTGCGGGACGGCGATAGGCCGTGCTGTCACCGCTGCCGGCGCGCAGGGCTTCGAGCCCGACCATCGCCCCGCCGAGCGGACCGGTCAGCCACAGGCCGTCACCCACCTTGGCACCGCCGCGCGAAGGTACGGGGCGGTGGACGGCGCGGCCCAGCGCGGTCAGGCCGAGCGTCTGGCCCCCGGTTGGCGCCCGCCCAACGGTATCCCCGCCGAGCAGCGGTGCGCCGTAATGCGCCAGCGCCGCTTGCAGTCCGATGAGAAAGCGCGCGTCATCGGGGCCGAACTGGTAGCCCAGCAGCACGCCCAGCGGCTTGGCGCCTTTGGCGGCGAGATCGGAGATATTGGTGGCGACCAGTTTCCACGCGATATCGGCGGGATCCTGCCCCGGCAGGAAATGCACGCCCTCAACCATCGCATCGTGGGTCAGGACCAGCGCCTCGCCGCCGAATTCAAGCACGGCGGCATCGTCATCGAGCCCGCGCGCCGCCGGATGCGTGGCCAGGGCCCGCAGCGCCTCGATAAAGGCGCGTTCGCTGCTCAGCGCACCGCCTTGGCGACGGCATCGAGCACGCCGTTGACGAACTTGGCCTCGCGCGCCTCGAAGAAAGCGTGCGCGACATCGACATATTCGCTGATCGCGGCGGCGGTCGGCACGTCGGGGCGGGCTATCAGTTCCCAGGCGCCCGAGCGCAGGATCTGCAGCATGGTCTTGTCGAGCCGTTCAAGCTTCCAGCCATCGGCGAGCCGTTCGCTCAGCAGAGCGTCGATCTCGTCGCGGCGGGCGTCGACGCCCTTGACCACGGCGTCGAAGAATTCGACCTCGGCGTCGGCATACTGCGCGCCTTCGATTTCGGCGCCGAGCCGGTGACGGTGAAACTCGTCCAGCAGGGTCGCCATGCGCGTGCCCTCCATGTCGAGCTGGTAGAGCGCCTGGACGGCGGCGAGGCGCGCAGCAGCGCGCTCCTTGGAACGGGCTTTCATATGCCGAGCCTTACTTCGATCGAGCGGGCGTGCGCGGGGAGGCCCTCGGCCTGGGCCAGCGCAATTGCGGCTGGCCCAACGGCCTTGAGCGCGGCCTCGTCAAGCTGGATGAAGCTGGTGCGCTTCATGAAGTCCAGCACCGAGAGGCCCGAGGAAAACCGCGCGCGCCGCCCTGTGGGGAGGACGTGGTTCGGCCCAGCGACGTAGTCACCGACCGCTTCGGGGGTCATGCGGCCCATGAACACCGAGCCGGCATGACGGATCGCATCCATCAGCGGCTGGGGATCATCGACTGCCAGTTGCACGTGTTCGGCGGCCAGCGCATTGGCCAGCGCCGGGGCTTCATCAAGGCTGGCGACCTCGATGATCGTGCCGTGGGTGTTCCAGCTTTCCGCCGCAACGCGGGCGGTGGGCAGCATCGCGAGTTCAACCCCGACCCGGTCCGCCACGGTATCGGCGAACACCGGATCGTCGGTGATCAGGATCGACTGGGCCGAAGGATCGTGTTCGGCCTGGCTCATCAGATCCGCCGCGGTCCATTCGGGATCGTTCTTGCCATCGGCGATGACGAGGATTTCGCTCGGCCCGGCGACCATGTCGATCCCGACCACGCCGAACAGCTGGCGCTTGGCTTCGGCGACCCAGGCATTGCCCGGCCCGGTGATCACATCGACCGGCTTGATCTGCGCGGTGCCATAGGCCAGCGCGGCAACTGCCTGCGCGCCGCCGACCCGCCAGACTTCATCGACCCCGGCAAGGTGGGCGGCGGCCAGCACCAGCGGGTTGACCTGTCCCTTGGGGGTGGGGGTAACGACCACCAGCCGCTCAACCCCGGCGACCTTGGCCGGGATCGCGTTCATCAGCAGCGACGAGGGATAGGCCGCGCGTCCGCCCGGCACATAGAGCCCGGCGGCATCAACCGCGCGCCAGCGCGCACCCAGCCGCACGCCCACATCGTCAACATGGTCGCGGTTTTCGGGAAGCTGGGCCACATGATAGGCGCGGATGCGCTGCGCTGCGAGTTCCAGCGCGGCGCGCAGATCGGGCGCGAGGTCTTCAAAAGCGGCGCGGCAGGCCTCTGCCGAAATGCGCCAGTCGTCCTCGCCCGCAAGGGTGTGGCCGTCGAACTTCGCGGTGAGTTCGGCCAGTGCGGCATCGCCGCGATTGTGCACGTCATCGAGGATCAGCTTCACGTCGCGCGCGACATTGTCCTCGCTCTCGCGCCGGTCGGCGACAAGGCGGCGAAAGGCTTGAGCAAAGCCGGTATCACTGGACCGCAGACGCAGCATCAGGCGGCCTGCTGTTCGGCCACCAGGGCGCGGAAGCGTTCGACCAGCGCACCGACCCGTTCATCGGTCTTGAGCGCGGCGCGGTTGACGATCAGCCGGGCCGAGATCTGCAGGATCGTGCTGGTTTCGACCAGCCCGTTGTCCTTGAGCGTGCGCCCGGTCGAGACGAGATCGACGATCCGGCTGGCCAGGCCAAGCCCCGGCGCCAGTTCCATCGCCCCGTTGAGCTTCACCACTTCGGCCTGCACCCCGAGCTTTTCAAAGTGCTTGCGGGTGAGGTTGGGATACTTGCTGGCAACCCGCAGGTGGCTGGCGTGGCCGGCGCCTTGACGCGCATCTACCGGTTCGGCGACCGACAGGCGGCAGTGCCCGATGTCGAGATCGACCGGGGCATAGAGATCGGAATAGGCGAATTCCTCAACCACGTCGGAGCCGACGATCCCGGCCTGCGCTGCGCCGTGGGCGACAAAGGTCGCCACGTCGAAGGCGCGCACGCGGATCAGGCGCATGTCCGAACCTTCGCAGGCGAAAGATAGTGCACGCGACTTCTTGTCGTGGAACTCCGCTTCGGGCACCACGCCGGCACGTGCCATCAGCGGCAAGGCCTCATCGAGGATGCGGCCCTTGGGAATTGCGAAGGTAAGTGGACGGGACATGCCGCGGCGTTTAGGCGCGGCGCGGCGAAAGGGCAAGGATTCGGCGATGGCGGAAAAGTATCAATTCATCGACATCAACGCGAGCGGTCCGGGGATCGTCGCGGCGGCCTTTGCCAACCAGGTGGCCTATTGTCTCCAGGCTGGGGCGACGGTCACCGCGCGGGTCGTGGCTGCGCTGCAGGCGCTGATCGAAGGCGAGGAGCGCGGCGCTCTGCTCGATGCCGTGCGCGGCTGGCAGGGGGCGCCGCTGGCCGATGCCGTGCCGCTGCGGTTGGCGGGCGGAATTCACGCCTTGCACCTTGCCGGGCGCGACGCCGGTTTGGGCGCGATCTACCGCGATGAGGCGGGCTGCGACGATGCCGCGCTGGTCGGCGCCGCGATCCGCGCGCACGAGGCCGAATTGCTGCCTTGGCTTGATGGTCCGCCGCAAACCAACGAGGCCGGGCGCTCGTCCAATTTCATCGCGGCGATGCTGTGGCTCGCCGAGCAGGGGCTGCCGCCGCGTTTCCAGTGCCTTGAAATCGGATCGAGCGCCGGGATCAATCTGATGCTGGCGCGCTATCACTATGATCTTGGCGGGGCGGAAGTTGGGCCGCAGCCCGGGGCGATGCGCTTCAAGCCCGAGTGGCAGGGCAGTGCGCCGCCCGCCCGCGCGATCGAAATCGCCGCCACCAAAGGCTGCGATGTCGCGCCGGTTGACCTGGCCGATCCGGTGCAGGCGCTGCGGCTCATGGCCTATATCTGGCCTGAACACACTGTGCGCTTTGAACGGATGGCGGCGGCGATTGCCGAGGCGGCGAAAAGCCCGCCCGATCTGGTGCAGATGAACGCGGCCGAATTCATCGAAGCCGAACTTGCCAAGCCGCAGGAGGCGGGCACCACCCGCGTGCTGATGCATTCGATCGTCTGGCAATATGTCCCGGCTGACCAGCAGGCCCGGGTGACGGCGGCGATGGAAGCGGCTGGGGCCAGGGCCACGGCGGAGCGGCAGCTGGCGTGGATCTCGCTCGAAGCGAACCGGGTGCTGCACCTGCACGAACTGGTGGTGCGCCACTGGCCGGGCGGGGGCGAGCCGGTGATGCTGGCGCGCGCCCATCCGCACGGCGCATCGATCGATTGGAAGGTTTAGGCCCCGCTGGCTTCGCGCAGGGCTCTGCGGCGTTCGGCGCGGGCCTTGAACCGGGCGGGGACGGGCAGACCAAGCGCCTCCATCCGCTCCACCCAGCCGCCGTGGTAGGACACCCATTCCCACAGGCAGGTGAGCGCGAGGATCGCTGCGCCGAGCGCCGCAAAGCGGTCTGCACCCGGCGGATTGCGCCATGCCGCCGCGCCCAGCGCCGCCAGCAGAACCAGTGCGCCGCCGTGCGACATCGGGAAATTGCCGAGCGTGTTGGCAAACCGCTTGAACAGCCCCAGTCCGGCCACGAACAGCATCGCCCCGCCGGTCTGGACGAGGATATAGGCGGGCGTGGCCGGGGCGGGGCCGAGTTCGAGCAGCAAGGCATCGCCAACCGCGCTGATCACCACGCCGAGCACGATCGGCATGTGCAGATAGGTATAGGCGTTGCGGGCCACCCGTCCGGCCTGTTCGTGGCCCGAGATCAGCCGCGCACCGCGCTCTGCGCCAAGGTCGAAATAGAGCCACCACATCAGCGCCGCCGACAGGAACGCGAGGACAAAGCCGCCAAGCCGCGCGCTGCCGGGTGGCAAGCTGGCAAAGGCGTTGCCGGTAACCACGATCCCTTCGCCCAGCGCGATGATGATGAACAGCGCGCAGCGTTCGGCCATGTGGCTGCCCGAAATGTCCCAGTCCTGCGCGGAAGAGCGGCCAAGACCGGGGGTGACGAACATGGTCATCGGCCCGGCATATTCGATAGCGAGCGCGGCAAGCCACCAGCCGAGCCGGGCGGATTCCGGCGCCAGCGCACCCGCGATCCACAGCGGCGCGGAGAGGGCAAACCACGCCGCGATCCGCAGCATGTTGCGCACCCGGGCTGCGCCTTCGCCGCGAAAGATTGCCGCCGTGACCAGGGAACGCCCCAATTGCAGGGCGATATAGCAGCCGGCAAAGGCGCCGGCCCGCGCGCCGAAGGCATCGGGGATCACGGCGGCCAGCGCAAGGCTGAGCAGCATCAGGCCGAGCAGCAGCAGCCGGACCGGCAAGCGCTCGGGATTGGCCCAGTTGGTGACCCAGGTGGTATAGATCCACGCCCACCACACCGCGAGGAACAGCACCGTGCCCTGGGCCAGCCCGTGCCAGCTCAGGTGATGGTGGATGAAGCCCGACAGCTGGGTGATCGCGAAGACATAGACGAGATCGAAAAACAGTTCGAGATTGCTGACCGGCGCGTGGCCGCCGCCGTGGCCGCGCAGCAGCGAACGGCGGGCGCGTTGGTTCGCGGCGGCAACGGCCGCCCCGATCCCGCCCGCCGGGCGCCGCTCAGCCGGTGCGGCCAAGGAATTCGTCCAGCGCGGCATTGACCGCCGCCGGGGCTTCCCACGGCACGAAGTGGCCGCAATCGGGCACCTTCACGACGGTCAGGTCATCGATGATCGCGTCCATCCCTTCAAGGTTCTCGGGCGGCAGGGCATGATCGTCGAGTGCCCAGATCACTAGCGTCGGAATGGTCAGCTGCGGGATCGGGAACGGCTTCCAGCCATCGGGCAGGGCATAGGGCGCGTCCATCGGCAGGACTTCCATCGGGCTGGCGCGATACCAGTTGAGCATGGCGATGGCGGCCTCGGGGTTTGCCCAGTCCGCCAGCAGCGCCTCGCGCTCTTCGACTTCCATCATCGGCGATTGCTCGCGCTCGCCAAAGGCCTTGAGCAGCAGGGCGCCAAGCCCGAACTGGCGGACCAGTTCGTCATTGCCGGTGTCGCGGAAGTCGCGGAAATACTGGCTTGCCGCGCGCTGCACCGGGTTGGTGTAGAGCAGGCGCGGGAAGATCGTGGGATGCGGCGCATTGGCGATGACCGCACGGGTGACCCGGCCGTTGGCCTGCCCCATCAGCGCCACGCCCCAGGCGATCGCGCCGCCCCAGTCGTGCCCGACGATGGTGAAGTGCTCCACCCCCAGGGCATCGGCCAGCAGGAAGATGTCGCCGATCAGCTTGTCGGGGCTGTAATTGGCCGCGCCTTCGGGCTTGGAGGAATGGCGATAGCCGCGCTGGTCTGGCGCGATGCAGCGGAACCGGCCCGAAAGGTGCGCGATCTGGTGGCGCCAGGTGCGGTGGCTTTCGGGAAAGCCGTGGAGGAAGATCAGCGCCGGGGCATCGCGCGGGCCGCTGTCGACCACATCAAGTTCAATGCCATTGGCGAGGGTGACGCGGTGCTGCTGGAGCTGGGTCATCCTTCTGCCTTCATCTTTTCGGCATAGCCGGCGGCCATCATCGCCGCGACCTGATCGAGCAGGGCATCAGGGGTGCGGCGCAGTTCCCCCATCTGCTGCTCGCCGCCCACGGCAACGATGATTTCGCGCTCGTCGCGGGCCATGGCATCGAGCATCGCCTGTGCCGCGACATCGGGATCGATCCCGTTCTCGATCGCCTTGTCGCTGACCCCGCGGGCCGAGCCATCGGCGGTCAGCGCATTGCGCGACACGCCGGTGCGGATCGAGCCGGGGTAGATGTTGTGAACCTTGAGCCCGAGGTGTGCGGTTTCGGCGCGCAGCGCGTCGGCATAACCGGCAAGGCCGAACTTGGCGGCGCAATAGGCGGTGCGCATCGGCACCCCGACCTTGCCCGCGATGGACGAGATCATCGCGATCCGCCCGCAGCCACGTGCGGTCATTTGGGGGAGAATGGCCTGGGTGAGTTCAATCGGGGCGAGCAGATCCACCCCGATGATCCGTTCATAGACACCGTAATCGGTATCGACCGCGAGGCTGCGCTGCGAGATCCCGGCGTTGTTGACCAGCAGATCGATCCCGCCCGAGCGGGGTGTGGCCCAATCCCACGCCTGCGCGGCGGCGGGGGCGATCGCGGCATGATCGGTGGTTTCAAAGGGCAGGACCAGCGCCTCGCGGCATCCGGCGGCAACGTCTTCCAGCGCGGCAACATTGCGGCCCGATAGCACCAGCCGGGCCCCGGCCTGATCAAGCGCCCGCGCCAGCGCGGCCCCGATCCCCGACGATGCGCCGGTGATCCACGCGGTTTGTCCTGCAAAGCTCATCCACATTCTCCCTGATTGTTGTTTTCGTTGTCAGTTGTCCGGATCCCCCGGCACCGGCGGGAAGCGGCCCTCGCGCCAGTCGGCGTGGGCCTGCCGGATCCGCTCCTGCGAGGAGGAGACGAAATTCCACCACAGGTAGCGCGGGGTATAGAAGGGCTGGCCGCCCAGCAGCATCAGCCGCGCGCCGTGGGCCGAGGTCAGCCGCACCTGCCGTCCGGCATCCAGCAGATGGAGGCCGAACAGCACCAGCTCTTCGCCATCAATCTGCGCCCCGCCGCCCACCAGCATCACGGCGCGTTCGAGCGCATCGGGATCGATCGGGATCGACCCGCCCGGCTCCAGCACGATTTCGGCATAGATCGTCGGGGCGTGGCAGGTGGTTGGCGCGGTTTCGCCCCACAGCGTGCCCATGATCACGGTGGCGCGGGCGCCGCCTTCCTCGATCACGGGGAGCGCGGTCTGAAGTTCGAAAGTGGGCGCCATCTCCTCCAGATCGTCGGGCAGGGCGAGCCAGGTCTGCATCCCGTAGATGCGTTGCGGCTGACCGCGCCGATCCAGCGGCGAGCGTTCGGAATGGGTGATGCCGCGCCCGGCGGTCATCAGGCCGACTTGCCCCGGTTCGAGCACCGCGCTGCTGCCCAGGCTATCGCGGTGATGGATCGCGCCATCGAACAACCAGGTCACGGTGGAAATGCCGATGTGCGGGTGCGGGGCAATGTCCATCGCCCGGTCGGCCGGCAGCTCGGCCGGGCCGAACTGGTCGACGAAGATGAACGGGCCAACCATCCCCGCTTCGCGCGATGGCAGCACGCGGCGCACCATCATCCCGCCAAGGTCGTGATCGACCGGGCGGATCGCGGCGAGGATGGCGCTGCTCATTCTCCCGGTGCCCGCGCCTTGATCGCCAGCGCGTGGACCCGCTGACCGGGAATGTCGCCCAGCGCGCCGATCACCATGCGCTGGCGGGCCAGCCGGGTCTTGCCGGCAAAGGCTGTGCTTTCGATCTCGACGGTGAAATGCGATTCGCCCGATCCGTCATGCCCGGCATGGCCGTGGTGCTGCGCACTGTCGTTGATCACCGCAAGGTGGGTGGGGGCAAGGGCTGCGCTGAGCAGCGCCTCGATTTCGAGAGCGAGAGGGCCTTTCATGCCTTCCCTTCTAACGCATCAATCGCCATGTGGAAGCGCTCTGACAACTTGGACGAATGTGTGAGGCAGGATCGATTTCATGGCCGGGTGGGCGGCGCGGGGCGCGGCTGTAATGCGCCGGGCTGCGTTGAAGCGGGCGAATTTCGCGCGCCGGGCCTGCGCACCTCTAGCTTTGACGGGCCGGGCGACTATCGCTGGTTCTGCCTTGAACACATCCGCCAGTTCAACGCCGGCTATGACTGGTTCGAGGGCATGAGCCCCGAAGAGATTATGCGCGCGCAAAGCCCGATCCACGGCTGGGAGCGCGAAACACGGGCCTTTTCGCCCACCGCCGGGATCGATGCCGCGCCGCGTTGGGGTGATTTCAGTGACCCGCTCGAAGCGATCAGCGCCCGCGCGCGGATGCGCCGCCCGGCCGAGCGCAAGGATGGCCGGGCCGTGACCCCGGACGAACGCCGCGCGCTGGGCGTTCTGGGGCTGGCGATCGATGCCGATCGCACCCAGCTGCGCCGCCGCTATACCGAACTGGTCCACGCGCTGCATCCCGATCGCAACGGCGGCGACCGGTCGAGCGAAAAGCGTCTGCAGGCCGTGGTCGAAGCCTATCAATTGCTGAGGAAAGCGGCGGCGTTCGCCTGAGGGGTCAGCCCTCGCACAGCGCCTTGAGCTGATCGGCGACCACGCCCCAGCCTTGTTCAAAGCCCATATCGCGGTGCTGGTTGTGGCTCTGCTGCGACCAGTGCCGGGCGCGGCCGGTATAGCGCGTGCCGCTGCCTTCGGCGGCCACTTCCCAGATCCCGATCATGAACGGGCCCGAGGGCTGAAGATCGCCTTCGATCGCGTCGGTAATGGCAAAGCGGCGGCCTTCATCCCAGGCAAGCACGAAGCCCGGGTGGCGGTTCACTTCGCCATCGGGGCCATACATTACGATTTCCGAAGTGCCGCCGGCGTGGCGGTCCATCCGCGCCACTTCGGCCCGCCACGGCTGGGGGCACCACCATTCGGCAGTGCGATTGACCAGCACGTCCCAGACCTTGTCGGGCGCAGCGTCAATCAGGCGGGTCACGGACAATTCGAACATCGCAGCATCCAATCCTGTTTTTCGTTATCAATCCCGGTCGGGCGCGCCGAGCGGAAAGAAGCCACGATAAGGCCGCGCTTCGTCGATGCAACGGGCAACCGCGGGCAGGGCCAGCAAATGCGCCCGCCACTGGCGCAGCCGGTCAAGCTCCATCGGGATCGGATAGACCCAATCGGCATAAAACAGCGCCGGGGCGGCAGCGCATTCGACCAGCGTGATCGCGCTGCCGGGCGTGAGGGTGCCAAGCCAAGCGTCAATCCAGCGATAGGCGCGGTCAAGCTGGCCGCGGGCATGGCCCTCGATCAGCGGATTGGGATTGCCCGGCGAACGGATGTGTTCGCCCACGATCGCCTGCACCGGGGTCATCACATAGTTGTCGAACACCCGGTCGAGCATCCGCACCTCGATCGCGGCGGCGGGATCTGCGGGCAACAGCGGGGCGGGACCGGGGTGGTGTAGCGCCAGATGCTCGATGATCGCGCTCGCCTCGAACACGGTGCGACTCCCGTCGCGCAGCACCGGAAACTTGCCGAGCGGGCTGGCGGCGGCAACGAAGGCGCTGTTTTCGCCGTGATCGGGATCGACCATGCGAAATTCGAACGGCGTGGCATTGGCGTAAAGCGCGATCAGCGCCTTCCAGGTATAGGATGAGAACGGGTGGCCGTAGAGCGCCAGCATCGCCTCAATCGCCTTTCGCGCCGACCAGGCAGAAGAACCCGCCCTGGGGATCGGTGGCCTGCACGATCCAGTCATCGCCGGGGACCGGATGCGGCCCGGTGACGATCTGCCCGCCATGGGTTTCGATGGCCCGCACCGCATCGGCAATGCTGGTGACCCGGAAATAGTGGTTCCAGCCCGGTGGGGTGGAGATCTGCGGGTGGCGCTGCACCACCGCGCCGATTTGCACGCCGTCATGGGCGATGAACTGGTAAGTGCCCAGATCGCCCATCGGCATCCCTTCGGGCAGGGTCCAGCCGAACAGGCCGGTATAGAATTCCAGCGCCTTGGCCTGATCGCCGGCAAGCAGCTCGTTCCAACCGCAGGCGCCGATCCGGGCCGGGGAAAAGGCCGTGCTTTGCCCGCCGCCGGGCGGTGGCGTTGGCGTCATGATGTAGAACGGCGCGCCGCAGCAATCGCTGACCATCGCCATGCGCCCGGCCATCTCCACATCGCGCGGCGGCATGGTGCAGTGCCCGCCCGCCGCGGTGATCGCGGCCACCGCCGCATCGCAATCATCAACCGCGACATAGCCCAGCCAGCGCGGCGCGGCGCCGTGATCGCGCATCTCCTGCGACAGGCGCAGCACGCCGCCGGTCATCTGGCCATCGGCGCCGGTGATGAAGCCATAGCTGTCATCCGCGCCGTGCGCGGTTGTCATCGACCAGCCGACGACCGGTTCGTAAAACGCGCGGGCGGCTTCGGGGTCGGGGGTCATCAGTTCGTACCAGATCCACGAACCTTGCAGGGTGGCCATCGAACTTCTCCCACTATTGAAGGGCTTGCGCGCAAGTCTGCAAGCCGATCATGACAGCTTGAAGGCCGTTGTCATGGCTGCCGCGCCCGGCCGTGCCGGGCGCGCGGCAGATGTGGGTCCGGCGTCAGGTGAAGGCCGCCATGGCCTTGGCTTCACCGGCGGCAACGGCCTGCCAAGCGGGGCGGGCCTGGACCCGCTCGTACCACGCCGCAACCCGCGGGTGGCGCGCGGCATCGGGTTCCAGGGCGACATAGCGCAGCGTGCGCAGCACCGAGGCGACGGCAATGTCGGCGATCGAGAATTCGCCCACCAGCCAGCCTTCGGTTGGGGCCTGGGTTTCAAGGTAGTCGTAAACCGGGCCAAGCTCAGCCTCGCCCGCCTTGGCGGCATCCTCGTCGCCTGGCACGCCCAGAACCTTGGGGGCGACGAAGCGGTTGAACACCACCTTGCCGCCGGCCGCGCTCAGGATCGTATCGGCAAATTCCTCGAACCAGATCGCGCGGCCCTTGGCGCGGGCATCGCCCGGGGTCATCGCCGGGGCGGGGTGCAGGGCATCGAGATAGGTCACGATCGCGGTCGAATCCGCGAGGCTGAAATCGCCGTCCTGCAAGGCCGGGATCTTGCGAAACGGGCTGGCCGCGGCGAATTCGGGCGACGGGCTGCGCGGGTTGGCCGGCAGGGCCTCGACGCGGATGCCTTTTTCGGCGGCAACGAGGTGAACCTTGCGCACGAACGGCGAAAGCGGAAAGCCGAAGACCTTCATCCAAATTCTCCCGATGAGTCGTTTTTTGCAACGCAAAGCTTATTGCAGCACGCCGCGCGCCCGTATAGGCGGGGTGCGCGATGACCAATTCTTCCAGCCAGCTCGACACTTCCGGCACCACCATTCTCGAAGCGCCCGATCGCGAGGTCGACGTGCGCGAGATGTTCGGGATCGACATCGACATGAAGGTTCCGGCCTTCAGCGTGGCCGATGAACGCGTGCCCGATATCGATGACGCCTATGTCTTCGATCCGGACACCACGCTCGCGATCCTGGCTGGTTTTGCCTACAATCGCCGCGTGATCGTGCAGGGCTATCACGGCACCGGCAAGTCGACCCACATCGAACAGGTTGCCGCCCGGCTCAACTGGCCGTGTATGCGCATCAACCTTGACGCGCACATCAGCCGCATCGATCTCATTGGGCGCGATGCGATCGTGCTGCGCGACGGTCTGCAGGTTACCGAATTCCGCGAAGGGCTCCTGCCCTGGGCGCTCCAGCACCCGGTGGCGCTGGTGTTCGACGAATACGACGCGGGCCGCCCGGATGTGATGTTCGTGATCCAGCGCGTGCTGGAAACCGAAGGCAAGCTGACCCTGCTTGATCAGAACCGCGTGATCCGCCCGAACAAGTTCTTCCGTCTGTTCGCCACGGCCAACACGGTCGGGCTTGGCGATACCAGCGGGCTCTATCACGGCACCCAGGCGATCAACCAGGCGCAGATGGACCGCTGGAACATCGTCGTCGCGCTGAATTACCTGCCGGCTGCGGTCGAAAGCGAAATCGTGCTCAAGAAGGTGACCGACATGGCGGCCGATGTGGTCGCCAACATGGTCAAGGTCGCCGATCTGACCCGCCAGGGCTTCATCAATGGCGACATCTCCACCGTGATGAGCCCGCGCACCGTGATAACCTGGGCGCAGAACACCGCGATCTTCAAGGATCCGGGCTTTGCCTTCCGCCTCTCGTTCCTCAACAAGTGCGACGAGACCGAGCGGATGCTGGTGGCCGAGTACTATCAGCGCGTGTTCGGCACCGAACTGCCCGAAAGCGTGGTCGCCAAGGCATAAGCCGCAGCGCGATCGCTAAACGAAAACGGCCCCCGGAGACTATCCGGGGGCCGTTTTCGTTGGGGCTTAACGCCGCCCTGGTCAGGGCACGACCAGATACTTCTCGCCGGTGCGGCGGGCGTTGTATTCGCTGACCGCGTCCTTGCTCAGCATCCCTTCGAGGCTGACCTTGGCCTTGTAGTGGCTGGCGAAGGTGGTGGTGAGATCTTTCATCACCCGCGCGCGCATCCGGCCCACCACTTCGGCGCCGGCCTTCATCATGAACGGGGTGAGCAGCCAGCCGGCGAGATCCCAGGTCAGGCCGAATGCCCGGTTGAGGATCGTCGGCCCGAGATCGAGCGCGCCGTAGATGTAGACTTTCTTGGCCTCGGACGAGCCATAGCGGCTGAAGGCCGCGCCGCGGCTGGCGGCGGCTTCCATCGCGGTGAGGATCTGCCCGGCGAGCGTGCCGCCGCCGATCGGATCGAACCCGATCATCGCCTTGGTTTCGGCAATCGCGTCGATCAGCTTGGGCATGAAATCTTCGTCGGTCATGTTGAGCACGTGGGTCGCGCCCAGATCCTTGAGCAGCTTCACCTGCGCATCCGAGCGCACGATGTTGACCAGCGGGATGTTGTCCTCAAGGCAGATCTTGACCAGCATCTGCCCCAGGTTCGATGCGGCGGCGGCGTGGACGATCCCGGTAAAGCCTTCGAGCTTCATCGTTTCGGTAAAGCCCAGCGCGGTCATCGGATTGACGAACGAGGAGGCCGCCTGTTCGGCGCTGACCGCGTCATCCACGGCAAAGGCCATGGTGAGATCGGCATAGGCATAGTCGGCATAGGCTGTGCCCGGCACGCAGGCGATCCGCTTGCCCAGCAGGTGTTCGGCGCCTTCACCGGCGGCGACCACGGTCCCGGCGGCTTCGTTGCCGGCGGGCATCGGCAGGCCGTGGCGGGCCTTCATCGCGCGGGTGGCATTGGCGGGCATCTGCGCCACGACCTTGCCGGGCGAATAGACCGCGTTGTCGGTATCGGCCGAGGCGAACAGCAGGCCGAGGTCCGACGGGTTGATCGGGGTGGCTTCGACCTTGATCAGCACCTGGCCCGCCTTGGGCGCATCCCAGGTCTTGTCATTGAGCTGCAGGGTCAGCGTGCCGTCTGCATCGAGCTGGGTGGTCAGCTGCTTGCCGGTGAAGGTCATGGTTGTGTCTCCCGAATCTGTCTCGCCGTGATCGGCGTTTCGGAATGCAACCTAACCGGTCACTCGCCGGGGTAAAGCGCCTTGGTGAAGTAGAGCCCATCGCTGGGCGCGTTGAGGCCCAGCGCCTGCCGATCGCGCGCGGCAAGGGCTTCGCCGACCTGCTCCTCGCGCCAGCGGCCCATGCCGACCAGCGCGAGGCACCCGACCATCGAGCGCACTTGATGGTGGAGGAAGCTGCGCGCGGCGGCATGGATGCGCACTTCGCCGCCGACCCGCTCGACATCGAGCCGGTCGAGCGATTTGAGCGGGCTCTGCGCTTGGCAATGGGCTGAACGGAAGGTGGTGAAATCGTGCCGCCCGACCAGCGCCTGCGCTGCGCGGTGCATCGCTTCGGCATCGAGCGGCTGGGCCACCTGCCAGGCATGGTTCCGCTCCAGGGTCAGCGGCGCGCGGCGGTTGGCGATGCGGTAGAGGTATTGGCGGCCCACGCAGGAAAACCGGGCGTGCCAATCGTCGGCCACCACCATGCAATCGAGCACTGCGATCGGGTCGGGGCGCAGGTGATGGTTGAGCGCTTCCATCAGTCGGAAGGGTTCGATCGCCTTGGCCACATCGACATGCACCCGCATCGCCAGCGCATGGACGCCGGCATCGGTGCGCCCGGCGGCGTGCATGATCACGCGTTCGCCGGTCACGCCGTGGACCGCGTCCTCGACCGATTGCTGCACCGACGGGCCGTGCGCCTGCCGCTGCAACCCCATGAACGGGGTGCCATCGAATTCCAGGGTGAGCGCGAAGCGGGTCAAGCGATCCGCGTCCCGGCTGGAACGGCGCGCCCGCGCAGGAATGCCTCGCGCTCCAGCACCGGGCGGCCCGCGCGCTGGATCAGCACCGGGCGGATCGCGCCGTGGCCGCAGCCGATGGTCAGGTCATCGTCCAGCGTATGGCCCGGCGCGCCTTCGCGGCCGATCACATCGCACTGGAGCACGCGGTAACGCTCGCCCTCGAACTCGAAGAAGGCGCCGGGCGCCCGGGCAAAGGCGCGGACCTGACGTTCGACGTGTTCGGCCGCGCGGGTAAAGTCGATCCGGCTTTCGGCCTTGTCGATCTTGTGGGCGTAGGTCACGCCGAGGTCGGGTTGGGGCTGGGCGGCGTGGCCCGCCAGATCGGCCAGCACATCGATCATCAGCGCGCCGCCGGCTGCGGCCAGCTCGGTGGTCAGCTCGCCCGCGGTCTTGGCATCGACGGGCGTGCGGCAGGTGGCCAGCATCGGCCCGGTATCGAGCTCCTTTTCCATCTGCATGATCGTCACCCCGGTGACCGCATCGCCCGCGAGGATCGCGCGCTGGATCGGGGCCGCCCCGCGCCAGCGCGGCAGCAGGCTGGCATGGACGTTGAGGCAGCCGTGGCGCGGGGCATCGAGCACCGCCTGCGGCAGGATCAGGCCATAGGCGGCCACCACCGCGACATCGGCGCCCAGTGCGGCAAATTCGGCCTGATCGTCCGCGCCTTTCAGCGACACCGGATGGCGCACCGCGATACCGCGCGCCTCGGCCTCGCGCTGAACGGGTGAGGGCTGAAGCTGCTTGCCCCGGCCCGCCGGGCGCGGCGGCTGGGTATAGACGCAGACGACTTCGTGCCCGGCTTCGACCAGCTGGACGAGCGCGGGAACCGCGAAATCGGGGGTGCCCATGAAAACTATCCGCATTTTGGGCGACATGGTGACTTTGCCTTTCCTTGGGTTGCGCCCTATCTGTCGCGTCATGGCATCGCAAGAGATCGAAACGCTGACTACCGCCTTGTCGCGCCTGCCGGGGCTGGGCCCGCGCTCTGCGCGGCGCGCGGTGCTGTGGCTGATCAAGCGGCGGGAAACCTCGTTGCTGCAATTGCTGGATGCGCTGGCGGCGGTGCGCGGCACGCTGGTCGAATGTGCCACCTGCGGCAATGTCGATACCAGCGATCCTTGCGCAATCTGCGCCGATGCGCGCCGCGATCAGCGCTCGCTCTGCGTGGTCGAGGACGTGGCCGACCTTTGGGCGCTGGACCGCGCGCGGCTGTTCACCGGGCGCTATCACGTGCTCGGCGGGCGGCTCTCGGCGCTTGAAGGGGTGCGGCCCGAGGATCTTGCCATCGGCAGCCTGATCGAACGAGTCTCGCAGGGCGGGATCGATGAAGTGGTGCTGGCGATGAACGCCACGCTCGAAGGGCAGACCACCGCGCATTACATTGCCGAGCGGCTCGAAGCCTATCCGGTGCGGATCACCCAGCTGGCACACGGCCTGCCGGTGGGCGGCGAGCTGGACTACCTCGACGAAGGCACGCTGGCTCAGGCGCTGCGCGCGCGCCGCCCGGTGGGTTGATAGTCGCGCGCTTCGGCCCTATCTGCGCCGCATGGCTATCCGCGAAATCATCGAAGTTCCCGATCCGCTGCTCAAGCAGATCTCGG
>CALKVF010000097.1 GCA_937996535.1 uncultured Novosphingobium sp.
CCAGCGCGGTGGGTCTGGCGATGGGCACGGCGGAGCTGCTCGGCGGCGTGCTGGCTCCGGCGCTCGCCGGCAAGGCGGCGGACGTCTATGGTCTGGGAGCAGTCTTCGTGATCTGCGCCGGTTTGGCGCTGGCGGCGGCCGCCGCCGCGCTGATGCTGGCTGAAACCGCGCCGCGGGCGCTGGCCAAGGGGAGCACCTGATGCGCGAAGTTCGCTTGAGCCCGGCGGGCAGCTACGACAATTCGGCGCGCGATTATGCCCACATCAAGGCCACGCCGATGGCCAGTGCGATGGGCGCGCTGATTTCGGGCGTGAACATTCCCGACCTGACCGACGCCGCCTTTGCCGAAGTGCAGGACGCGCTGTGGCGGCACAAGATGATCTGCTTCAAGGATCAGCCGCTGACCCACGCCCAGCACGAAGAGTTCGCGCTGCGCTGGGGCCCGTTTGCGCCCGATGCCTATACCCACGGCGTGCTAGGCCATCCCGGGGTCCAGCCGCTGATCAAGGAAGCCGATCACAAGTCCAAGGGGCTGTTCGGCTCTGGCTGGCACACCGATTCGCCGTTCCTGCCCGAACCGCCGGGCATGACCATCCTGCGCTCGATCGAGATTCCGCCCTATGGCGGCGATACCGTCTGGGCCAATTGCGCGCTGGCTTACCGGATGCTGTCCCCGGCCATGCAGGCCATGCTCCGCCCATTGAAAGTGCGGATGAGCGCGCGCAACAACGCCTGGACCCAAAAGCAGGCCGACGGCAAGGAGCTGAACTTTGCGAGCGAGGCCGCGCGCGAGGCCGCCTTTACCGGCAACGCCCATCCGCTGGTGCGCGAGCATCCCCATACCGGCGAACTCTCGCTGTTCGTGGACGAGGTCTATGCCGTGGGGATCGAAGGGATGAGCGCGGCGGAGAGCCATGCGCTGCTCGATTTCCTCTGCCGCCACATCACCCAGCACCACTTCACCTTCCGGCTGAAGTGGGACGTGGGCATGGTGGCGATGTGGGACAATCGCAGCGCGCTGCACCTTGCCGCCAACGATTACGACGGCTTCCGCCGCGAAATGTACCGCACGACGATGGCGGGCGAACGGCCGGCCTGAGCCGGACCACCCCCGCTCAATCCCCGAAAAAGTTGAGTTCCAGCAGCACGTTGTTGGGATCGGCGGTGAACACCTGGCGCAGCCCGATCGCGGCAACCAGATTGACCTGATAATCGAGCCCGGCGGCCTCGATCCGGCGGATCACCTCGTCATAGCCGATGCAGTTGAGCGCCACATGGTGGACCGCGCCGGTCAGTTCGCCCGGCTTTACCTCGCGGTCATAGGCGCGCACGCAATCGGTCGAATTGAGATGCAGGATGCCCTTGCCGCCGGTGTCGTACATCCACTGCGCGGTCTGGGGGGTGAGAGGAGGCGGCGCGTCACGGCGCTCAAGGTTCAGCAAAGCCTCGTAGAACCGGGCCGTGCCATCGAGATCATCGGTGATGATGTTGACGTGATCGAGCGCATTGACCTGCATTGCTGCCTCCTCTGGCAAAATTCCCCTTAGCTGCGGAACACGACCGTCTTGTCGTGGTTGAGCAGCACGCGGTCATCAAGATGCATCCGCACCGCTTCGGCCAGCACGCGGCGTTCCACGTCGCGGCCCTTGCGGACCATGTCCTCGGGCGTGTCCGAATGGGTCACGGTTTCGACATCCTGATGGATGATCGGACCTTCGTCGAGATCGGCGGTGACGTAGTGCGCGGTCGCCCCGATCATCTTCACCCCGCGCGCGTGCGCCTGGTGATAGGGCTTGGCGCCCTTGAAGCCGGGCAGGAACGAGTGGTGAATGTTGATGCAGCGGCCCGACAGGAACGCGGCCAGATCGTCCGAAAGGATCTGCATGTAGCGCGCCAGCACGACCAGCTCGGCGCCAGATTCGGTCACCACCTGCTTGATCTGCGCTTCCTGCTGCGGCTTGCTGTCCTTGGTGATCGGGAAGTGGTAATAGGGCGTGTCACCCAGAAGCGAGATCGACAGCGCTTCCTTGGGATGGTTGCCGATGATGGCCACCACATCCATGTTCAGTTCGCCGATCCGGTTGCGATACAGCAGGTCACCCAGACAGTGATCGAATTTCGACACCATCAGCACGACCTTGCGCCGTGCATTCTTGGCCCGCAGGCTCCAGGTCATGCCATATTCGCTGGCAAGCGCTTCGAATCCGGTGCGAATCGCTTCGATGCCGGCATCGCCCGGCGCGAACTCGACGCGCATGAAGAAGTGCCCGTTATCCTGTGCGTTGAACTGCTGGGCTTCAAGGATATTTCCGCCCTTTTCAAACAGATAGCTGGTAACGCGCGCAGTGATGCCAGGCTTGTCCCGGCACGAAAGGGTGAGGATCTGTTCCTCGGCCATCAGTCAGTCTCCCAGTTGACCAGCGCTGCGTACCCGCATCGCTTTTCGTTTGCACTCATAGCAAAATATAGTAAGCAGTGCATACAAAATTCAACCAGAGAGGGAGTCGGGGCAAATGTCCGCCACCAACCTTGAACAGCTGCTGGCCCAGCAGGGCAATATCGTGTCGATGCTGCGCAACTCGCAGCTGGGTGCCTATGTGTACCCGGTGGTTGCGCCGGAATTCTCCAACTGGCGCAGCGAACAGTGGGCCTGGCAGCACAGCGCCGTGCTGTTCGACCAGTCGCACCACATGGTCAACCTGTACATCCGCGGCAAGGACGCCGCCAAGCTGCTCAGCGACACCATGATCAACAGCTCGAAGGGCTGGGAAGTCAACAAGGCCAAGCAGTACGTGCCGACCACGCCGTATGGCCACGTCATCGGCGACGGCATCATCTTCTGGGAAGAAGAGCAGAGCTTCACCTACGTCGGCCGCGCGCCGGCCTCGAACTGGCTGCGCTACCACGCCGCAACCGGCGGCTATGACGTCGAAATCGAGCTGGACGACCGTTCGCCGATGCGCCTGATGGGCAAGCCCGCCAAGCGCAAGGAATGGCGCTTCCAGATCCAGGGGCCCAACGCCTGGGCGGTAATCGAAAAGCTCCACGGCGGCCCGCTGGAGCAGCTCAAGTTCTTCAACATGAGCACCATGAACATTGCCGGCCGCAAGGTTCGCACCCTGCGCCACGGCATGTCGGGCGCGCCGGGCCTTGAAATCTGGGGCCCCTATGAAGAGCAGGACGAAATCCGCGCCGCGATCCTCGAAGCCGGCAAGGAATTCGGCCTGATTGCTTGCGGCAGCCGCGCCTATCCGTCGAACACGCTGGAATCGGGCTGGATCCCGAGCCCGCTGCCGGCGATCTACACCGGCGAAAAGATGAAGGGCTTCCGCGAATGGCTCGGCGCCGATTCGTACGAAGCGACCGGTTCGATCGGTGGTTCGTTCGTTTCGGAAAACATCGAGGACTACTACCTCAA
The DNA here is from genome assembly GCA_937996535.1 of uncultured Novosphingobium sp. Taxonomy (GTDB): domain Bacteria; phylum Pseudomonadota; class Alphaproteobacteria; order Sphingomonadales; family Sphingomonadaceae; genus Novosphingobium. The sequence goes on from CALKVF010000097.1 coordinate 3,419, forward strand.
TCCGTGGGAACTGGGTTACGGCTCGTTCGTGAAGTTCGACCATGACTTCCACGGCCGCGAAGCCCTCGAAGCCCTGAACCCCGCCGAACAGCGCAAGAAGGTCACCCTGGCCTGGCACCCGGAAGACATGGCCAAGATCATGGCCTCGCTCTTCAACCCGGATGGCGACCAGTACAAGTTCTTCGACGTGCCGCTCGCCAACTATGCCTCGTCGAACTACGACCGCGTGGTCGATGCCGGCGGCAAGACGGTCGGCCTGTCGATGTTCACCGGCTATTCGTTCAACGAAAAGCAGGCCCTCAGCCTCGCCACCGTCGATCCGGAAATCCCGGTCGGCACCGAACTGCGCGTGGTTTGGGGTGAAGAAAACGGCGGCACCAAGAAGACCACCGTCGAACCCCACAAGCAGCTCGAAGTGCGCGCGATCGTCAGCTCCGTGCCCTACAGCCGCGTGGCCCGCGAAAACTACGCAGAAGGCTGGCGCACCGGCCGCTGAGCCTGACCCAAAGCCCGGCAGCCCGCAGCGTCACAACGCGCGGGCTGCCGACGCTCTATTCAAGAGGATGAACCGATGGGCAAACCGCTGATCCACCCCAACTGGGACAAGGCGCCCGACGGCATCACTGACGGCTTCAGCCTCGAGATGACCGCCAAGGACATCGATTCGCTGCGCGAAGCCGCCCCGCTTATTCCGGCCGACACCCCCGTCGCCGTGACCTTCCTCCCCGGCGAGGAAGCCGAAGCCCGCATCGCCGCCACCATTGCCGTGCGCGAACTGGGCTTTGAACCCATGCCCCATTTCTCGGCCCGCCGGATTACCTCGGAAGACGATTTCGAAGGCTACCTGAAAGCCGTGGTCGAACGCGCCGGGGTGACCCGCTGCTTCATCGTCGCCGGCGATCCGCCCGAGCCGCAGGGCCCCTATTTCGATACCTCCGCGCTCATCGCCACCGGCGCCTTCGAGCGTGCCGGGATCAAGGCGATCGGCGTTGGCGGGCATCCCGAAGGGCATCCCAACATGTCCGAAGCGGAATGCTGGCAGGTGCTCGAAGCCAAGGTCCGCGAAATCGAGGCGCGCGGCATGGCTCCGCTCGTCGTCACCCAGTTCGGCTTCGATCCCGATGCTTTCCTCGCCTGGCTCAAGCAGCTGCGCAGCCGCGGCCTCGATGTGCCGGTGCGCATCGGCGTGCCTGGTCCTGCCGGCATCAAGCGCCTGCTCGCCTTTGCCGCGCGCTGCGGCGTGGGCGCTTCGGCTTCGGTCATGAAGAAGTACGGCGTCTCGATCACCAACCTGCTCGGCACCGCCGGGCCGGACAAGCTGGTCGATGCCTTTGCCAAGGGCCTCGCCGACGAACACGGCCGGGTGCGGCTGCACTTCTATCCCTTCGGCGGCATCCGCAAGACCGTCGAATGGGTCGAGGAATACAACCGGAAGCACGTGAAGTGACCGACTATGTCCTCGTCCACGGCGCGTGGGGCGGGGGCTGGTCCTACGATCGCCTTGCCGGCGAGCTGACCGCGCGCGGCCACCGCGTGCTGGTGGCGCAGCTTGCCGGGCTCGGCACCCGCCGCGATGGGCTCAATCCCGCGATCGACCTGTCCACCCACGTCCGCGACGTGATCGGCCAGGTCGAGGCCGCCGGGTTCGACCGCTTCGTACTGTGCGGCCATTCCTATGGCGGGATGGTCATCACCGGGGTCGCCACCCGGCTCGGCGCGCGGATCGATGCGCTGTGCTATATCGACGCGTTTCTGCCGGGCGACGGCCAGTCGCTGTGGGACATAACCGGCGATTACGAGCACCACTGGTATATCGACAGCCAGAAGGACACGCCGGGCCTCTGCGCGCCGATCGGCGGGGTCAAGCTGCTCGACAATCCGCGCTATGGCCGCCACCCGCTGCTCACCCTCATTCAGGGGGTGCGCTTCACTGGCGAAGAGGCCAAGGTGCCCCGCCACGTCTATATCTTCGCCAGCGAATGGCAGCCCACGCCCTTCCCGCGCTTTCGCGATCAGGTTCGCAGCAATCCCGCCTGGGAACTGCACGAGGTTGGCGGCGGGCACGATGTGATGGCCGACCAGCCCGAAAAGCTGCTCGAAATCGTGCTTGGGCTTGCCAATCAGCCGATTCGCCTTTAGGGCGCGCCCTTCATTGACACGGATTCGATGACCCGCCTGGCTAACTAGGGCTGCCATGGCAGGTTGGACGTGTCTCAGACAAGGAGACGAAAATGCCCAAGCTCAAGACCAAGAGCGGCGTGAAGAAGCGCTTCAAGCTCACGGCAACCGGCAAGATCAAGCACGGCGCCGTCGGCAAGCGCCACCGGCTGATCAGCCATAACGCCAAGTACATCCGCCAGCACCGCCGCACCGACACGATCTCTGACGCTGATGCGAAGACGATCAAGAAGTGGGCGCCCTACGGGCTGAACTGAGGAGTACTGAAGTATGGCACGTGTCAAAAGGGGTGTTACCACCCGCGCCAAGCACAAGAACATTCTGGAACAGGCCAAGGGTTACCGCGGTCGCCGGAAGAACACGATCCGCGTCGCCCGTCAGGCCGTGGAAAAGGCTGGCCAGTACGCCTATCGCGACCGCAAGGTTAAGAAGCGCACCTTCCGCGCCCTGTGGATCCAGCGCATCAACGCTGCCGTCCGCGCCGAAGGCCTGACCTATTCGCAGTTCATCCACGGCACCAAGCTGGCCGGGATTGAACTCGACCGCAAGGCCATGGCCGACCTCGCGATGAACGAAGGCGGCGTGTTCAGCGCCGTGATCGCTCAGGCGAAGGCTGCTCTGCCGGCCTAAGCCGACAGTCGCCAAGACCCATACAAGGGGCGCGGATGGGATGCCATCCGCGCCCCTTTGCGTTGCAGCGCGGGACAGCCCCCCGCCCGAAACACCTTGCCAAGCCCCTGACTGCGCTTCACTATACGTAGAATAACGAGATCATGCGGGAGCTTTGCGTGTCGGGGCAAACGACAGTCAATGTCGAGTTTCATGCACCTCCGCCCGATCTGCAGCGTTATTTCACGACCTTCTACCTGACCGAGATCATCCCGAGCGAAAGCCCGGTGGTGGCCGATGCGCTCCAGCCCGAATGGGCCAACCTGCGGATCTTTTCCGGCCAGTATCCCCGCTGCTGGATCGACGGCGGCGACAGCCTCGAAGACCGGCGCTTCGTGGCCACCGGCCCATCCAGCCGCTGCACCAACTTCGTCATCGGGGCGACCCGGTTCTGGGGGATCGGCCTGCTTCCGCTCGGCTGGGCGCGGTTCATCGGCCATCCGGCAGAGCAGCACGCCAACCTGATCGCCGATGGCGATAGCCACCCATCCTTCGCGCAGTTCCGCCCGCTGGCCGCCGACTTGTTTGCCGACGCGCCCGATCCGCTGGCCGAGTTCGAGCGGATCTGCGCCTTCTTTCGCGGTCTGCCCCCTTCACCCCGGCTTGATGAGCAGCGCATCCTGGCGATCCACGCCGCGGTGGTCGATCCGCAGATCGCCAGCGTTCACGAACTGGTCGAAGCGGTGGGGATGCGCCAGCGCACGATCGAACGGGTCTGCGATCAGGCCTTCGGCTTTTCCCCCAAGCTGCTACTGCGCCGCCAACGGTTCATGCGCAGCCTTGCGCAGTTCATGCTCGACCCCTCGCTCAAGTGGATCGGGGCGATGGATGGGCAATATCACGATCAGGCCCAGTTCGTGCGCGACTTCCGCGAATTCATGGGCATGAGCCCGCGCGAATATGCCCACCAGCCGCACCCCGTGCTGGAACGCTTCATGCAGGAACGCGCGCGGATCCGCGGCGCGGCGGTGCAAACGATGGACCAGCCCCGCCCGGCTGCCGGCCCCGCCGCCTGAAGCTTGGCGCATTTTGGGTTTTGCAGGCGCGCCCGGCATGGCTAAAGGCGCGGTTCCTGACATTTGCCTATCGAACGGACCGGACAACCAGTGGACTACGCAGCAACCCGTGAAGCGGCTCTGGCGCGCATCGCCGCCGCGCAGGATCTTGACGCGCTGGAGAAGCTGCGGGTCGAGTTTCTTGGCAAGCAGGGCTCGATCTCGGGCATGCTCAAGACGCTGGGCGCGATGTCGCCCGACGAACGCCAGAGCGTGGGGCCGCAGATCCATGCGCTGCGCGAAGGGGTCAGCGATGCTCTGACCGAGCGCAAGACCACGCTCGAAACCGCCGTGCTCGAAGCGCGCCTCGCCAGCGAGGGGATCGACCTGTCGCTCCCCGCCCCCGAAGCCCCGCGCGGATCGGTCCACCCGGTCAGCCAGGTGCTCGACGAACTGGCCGAGATCTTCGCCGACATGGGCTTTGCCGTCGCCACCGGCCCCGAGATCGAGGACGACTGGCACAATTTCACCGCGCTCAACATCCCGGAAAGCCACCCGGCGCGCGCGATGCACGATACCTTCTACTTCCCCGACAAGGACGCCGAAGGCCGCGCCATGCTGCTGCGCACCCACACCAGCCCGGTGCAGATCCGCACCATGCTGGACGTGGTGAAAGCCAATCCCGGCGGCGCGCCGATCCGCATCATCGCGCCGGGCCGGGTCTACCGTTCTGACAGCGACGCCACCCACACCCCGATGTTCCATCAGGTCGAAGGGCTGGTGATCGACAAGGGCATCCACCTTGGCCACCTCAAGTGGACACTGGAGACCTTCCTCAAGGCGTTCTTCGAGCGCGAGGACATCGTGCTGCGCCTGCGCCCCAGCTACTTCCCCTTCACCGAACCTTCGGTCGAAGTCGACGTGGGCTTTGCCATCGTGAACGGCAAGCGCGTGCTCGGCGGCAGCGGCGATGCGCCGGGCCACGGCTGGATGGAGCTGCTGGGCAGCGGCATGGTCAACCGCCACGTGATCGCCGCCGGCGGGCTTGATCCCGAGGAATGGCAGGGCTTTGCCTTCGGCATCGGGGTCGATCGGATCGCCATGCTCAAATACGGCATGGATGACCTGCGCGCCTTCTTCGATGGCGATGCCCGCTGGCTGTCGCACTACGGCTTCTCCGCAAACGACGTGCCGACCCTGTCGGCCGGCGTCGGCACCCCGGCATAAGCGAGGACTGGTACGATGAAATTCTCGCTCTCCTGGCTCAAGGACCACCTTGAAACCACCGCCACCGTTGAAGAGATCAGCGCCAAGCTCAACGCCATCGGGCTTGAGGTTGAAGCGGTCGAAGATCCTTCGGCCAGCCTCACCGGCTTCCGCATCGCCAAGGTGCTGACCGCTGTGCGCCATCCCGATGCCGACAAGCTGCAAGTGCTCTCGATTGACCTCGGCGATGGCCAGCCGCTGCAGGTTGTCTGCGGCGCGCCCAATGCCCGTGCGGGGCTGGTCGGCGTGCTGGGCCTGCCCGGCGCGGTCGTGCCCGCCAATGGCATGTTGCTGAAGAAGTCGGCGATCCGCGGGGTCGAATCGAACGGCATGATGTGCTCCACGCGCGAGCTGGAACTGGGCGAGGATCACGACGGGATTATCGAACTGCCCGCCGATGCCCCGCTGGGCGCCGCCTTTGCCGACTATCACGGCTCTGATCCGGTGTTCGACGTGGCGATCACCCCCAACCGCCCCGATTGCATGGGCGTTTACGGCATTGCCCGCGATCTGGCGGCGGCCGGCCTCGGCACGCTCAAGCCGGTTGCGGCAAACCCGGTGGCCGGCAGCTTTGACTGCCCGACCGAAATCCGCACCGACGATGCGGCAGGCTGCCCGGCCTTCTTCGGCCGCGTGATCCGCGGCGTGACCAACGGCCCCTCGCCCGAATGGCTGCAGGCCCGGCTCAAGAGCGCGGGCCAGCGCCCGATCTCGGCGCTGGTCGACATCACCAACTACGTGATGCTGGCCTATGGCCGTCCGGCCCACGCCTATGACCTTGCCCAGCTCAGCGGCGCGATCGTTGCCCGCCGCGCCAAGGACGGCGAAACCGTGCTGGCGCTCAACGGCAAGGACTATGCCCTTGACGCGGAGATGACCGTGATCGCCGATGACCGGCAGGTTCACGACATTGCCGGGATCATGGGCGGCGAACATTCGGGCTGCGCGGATACGACCACCGATGTGCTGCTCGAAGTCGCCTATTTCGATCCCAAGCGGATCGGCGATACCGGGCGCAAGCTCAACCTGACCTCGGATGCCCGCCAGCGCTTCGAACGCGGGGTCGATCCCGCGTTCCTCGACAAGGGGCTGGATCTGCTGACCCAGCTGATCCTCGAAATCTGCGGCGGCGAGGCCTCGAAGGTCGTGCGCGCGGGCGCAGCCCCTGCCGCGACCAAGGTCGTGGCCTATCGCCCGCAGCTCGCGCTGCAGCTTGGCGGGGTCGAGATCCCTGACGATGCGCAGAAGGCCACGCTGGCCGCGCTCGGCTTTGGCACCGATGCCAAGTGGAACGTGATCGTGCCGAGCTGGCGCCCCGACGTGGATGGCGCCGCCGACATCGTCGAGGAAGTGGTCCGCATCCACGGGATCGACAATGTCGCCAGCGTGGCGCTGCCGCGCGCCGATGGCGTGGCCCGGCCGACCGCCACCCCGGCCCAGAAGCTGGAGCGCCGCGCCCGCCGAGCCGCTGCCGCGCGTGGGCTGAACGAGGCCGTTACCTGGTCGTTCCTGCCCGAAGCCGAAGCCCTGACCTTTGCCGACAGCGCCGAAAGCCTGTGGGTGCTGGCCAACCCGATCAGCGAGGACATGAAGGCGATGCGCCCCTCGCTGCTGCCGGGGCTGCTGTCAGCCGCCCAGCGCAACGTCGATCGCGGCGCGGCCAGCCTGCGCCTGTTCGAGCTGGGCCGCCGCTATCTGCGCGGTGCTGGCGGGGCGAGCGACGAGCGCCTGACGCTGGGCGTGGTGCTGGCGGGCGAAAAGACCCCGCGCGGCTGGGCCACCGGCAAGCCGCAGCCCTTCGACGCCTATGACGCCAAGGCCGAAGCCCTGGCGCTGCTGGCCGAAGCCGGCGCCCCGGTCGACAACCTGCAGGTCATGGGTGAAGCCGGGCCGCAGTTCCATCCGGGCCAGTCGGCCACGCTGCGCCTTGGCCCCAAGACCGTTCTGGCGCGCTTCGGGATGCTCCATCCCGCCGTGCTCAAGCAGTTCGATATCGACGTGCCGGTGGCCGCGGTCGAACTGTTCCTCGATGCGATCCCGGCCAAGCGCGGGCAGGGCGGCTTTGCCCGCAGCGCCTATGCGCCGCCGGCGCTACAGGCGGTGAAGCGCGACTTCGCCTTCCTCGTGCCGCTGGAAACCCCGGCGGGCGATCTGGTGCGCACGGTCAAGGGCGCGGACAAGGCCAATGTGGTCGCTGCCCGCCTGTTCGACGATTTCCGGGGGGCCGGCGTGCCCGAAGGGCAAAAGTCGCTGGCGGTCGAAGTCACGCTGCAGCCGGGCGACAAGAGCTACGACGAAGCCGAACTCAAGGCGATTGCCGAGCGGATCACCGCCGCGGCTGCCAAGCTGGGCGCAGTGCTGCGCGGTTAAACCGCGCCGCACTGTCCCCGGTGCAGTAGTTTGTGATCGGCCAGCACCAGCGCCATCATCGCCTCGACCACCGGCACGCCGCGAATGCCGACGCAGGGATCGTGGCGGCCCTTGGTGAACATCTCGGTCGCCTCGCCGTCAGGCGTGATGGTCTGCTGCGGGGTGAGGATCGAGCTGGTCGGCTTGAACGCCACGCGCACCACCACCGGCTGGCCGGTGGAAATCCCGCCCGCGATCCCGCCGGCATGGTTGGCCAGGAACTGCGGCGCACCTGAACCCGGGCGCATCGGATCGGCGTTCTGTTCGCCGGTCAGGCGTGCGGCGGCAAAGCCATCGCCAATTTCCACGCCCTTGACCGCGTTGATGCCCATCATCGCGGCGGCCAGATCGGCATCGAGCTTGCCGTAAAGCGGCGCACCCCAGCCCGCCGGTACGCCGGTGGCAACGCATTCGACCACCGCGCCCACCGACGATCCGGCCAGCCGGGCATCATCGACGATCTTTTCCCAGCGCGCCGCCGCGGCCGCATCGGGGCAGAAGAACGGGTTGTTGCCGATCTCGGCCGCGTCGAAATTGGCCATGTCGATCGCATCGCCACCGATTTCGGAGACATAGGCCAGGATCGTGGTTTCAGGGATCACCAGCCGCGCCACTGCACCGGCAGCCACCCGCGCCGCGGTTTCACGCGCAGAGGAGCGCCCACCGCCGCGATAGTCGCGAAAGCCGTATTTGGCGTCATAGGCATAGTCGGCGTGGCCCGGGCGATAGGCCTTGGCGACACCCGAATAGTCCTTGCTGCGCTGATCGACGTTTTCGATCATCAGCGAGATCGGCGTGCCGGTGGTGCGCCCTTCGAACACGCCCGAAAGGATCGTCACCGCATCGGGTTCCTGCCGCTGGGTGGTGAACTTCGACTGGCCCGGGCGGCGCGCATCGAGGAACGGCTGGATCACCGCTTCGCTGATATCCAGCCCCGGCGGGCACCCATCGACCACGGCGCCCAGCGCGGGCCCATGGCTTTCGCCCCAGGTGGTGAAACGCAGCAGACGACCAAAAGTGTTGACGGACATGAGAGCCGCTTTGGCCAAAAACGGTGGACGGCGCAAGCGCGCGCCCGCTAAGCGGGGTGCCATGTTCATCGTGGTGTTCCGCAATCGCAAGCGCGCCGACATCGACGCCGCCGCCTATCAGGCCGATGCGGCGCGGATGGACAGCCTTGCCCGCGCCCAGCCCGGGTTCGTCTCGTTCAAGTCCTATGTCGCCGATGACGGCGAAGTGATCGCCCTGTCGGAATGGGCCAGCGCCGAGGCCGCACGCGCCTGGGGCGCGCATCCCGACCACGCCAAAACCCAGGCGCGCGGCCGGGCCGATTACTATCAGGACTATACCCTCTACACCTGCGATGAACCGCGCACCCACCGCTTCGAAAGAGACCCCGCGTGAGCGTTACCCTTTACGGCATCCCCAACTGCGACACGGTCACGAAGGCGCGGACCTGGCTTGATGCGCAGGGGATCGCCCATGCCTTTCACGACTACAAGAAGGCCGGAGCCGATGCCGCGCAGATCGCGCGCTGGTGCGAGGCTGCCGGCTGGGACAAGGTGCTGAACCGCGCCGGGACCACGTTCAAAAAGCTGCCCGAGGCCGACAAGGCCGATCTCAATGCCGCCAAGGCCGCGGCACTGATGGCGGCGAACCCTTCGTGCATCAAGCGCCCGATCGTTGAACATCCCGGCGGCCTGCTGGTTGGCTTCAAGCCCGACGAATGGGCCGCGGCGCTGGGCTGACACCATGAGCCATCTGGAATGGATCGCGGCGGCCCTTGGCCTTGCCAATGTCGTGCTGCTGGTGCGGCGCAGCGTGTGGAACTATCCGTTCGGCATGGCGATGGTCGCGCTCTACGTCGCGGTGTTCTGGGAAGCCCGGCTCTATGGCGAAGCCGGGCTGCAGGTGTTCTTCTTCATCGCCCAGGGCTGGGGCTGGTGGCTGTGGCTGCGCGTCAAGGGCGCCGATAGCGGCGTGCCGGTACGCTGGCTCGATGCCCGCAGCCGCGCGGTCTGGCTGATGGGGATCGCCGCGCTCTCGCTCAACGCGGGCTGGCTGATGCACCGCTTCACCAATGCCGCCGCGCCCTATGTCGATGGACCGATCACCGTGGCCTCGATCGCCGCGCAGATCCTGCTGGTGTTCCGCCGGACCGAAAACTGGGTGCTGTGGATCGTGATCGATGCGGCATCGGTGTCGCTCTATCTGTGGCGCGGGCTCTATCCCACCGCCGGGCTCTATGTGGCCTTCATGATCCTCTCGGTGCTGGGCCTGCGCGAATGGATGCGCTTTTCAGCCCAGGAGCAGGCCCCGGCATGACCTTTCGGCTCTGCTTCCACGGCGCGGAAAGCACCGGCAAGTCGGTGCTGGCGGACAAGCTCTCGCGCGAACTCGGCGTGCCGTGGGTGCCCGAATATGGCCGGACCTATTGCGAAGAACGCGGCACAGATCTGGTGATGGACGATCTGCTGGCGATTGCCGAGGGCCACGAGGCGGCCGTCCAGGCCGCGCTCGCCAGCAATCCGCCGCTGCTGATCCTCGATACCGATCCGCTGATGACCGCGGCCTGGGCCGAAATGCTCTACAGCACGGTGCCCGATGCACTGCTCGCCTATCCCAAGGCCGACCTCTACCTGCTGTTCACCCCCGACGTGCCGTGGATCGACGATGGCACGCGGTTTTTCGGCAAGAGCCCGCTGCGCACGCGGTTCGCGGCGCTGGCCGAGGAAATGCTGCTGCGGGCCAATGTGCCGTGGCAGCGCATCGGCGGCACCTGGGCCGAGCGCGAGGAGCAGGTCCGCGCGGTGCTGAGCCAGATTCGCTCGGGCGCGGCGGTTCGCTAAGCGGCGGCGCGGGCGGCTAGGCCCGCTGCGCGGTGACGATATAGTTGAGCGCAAGATCGTCCGAGAGGTGCAACCCCTTCATCGGGGAGAAGCCGATCCCGCGCAGCTCGCCCATCGCCATCCCCGCTCCGGCCAACAGCTCGCGCAGCTCCTCGGGCGTGATGAAATCGTCCCAGTGGTGCGTCCCGCGCGGCACCATGCCGATCCGCTCGGCCGCTTCGACCATCAGCCACTTCGACTTGGCGGTGCGATTGGGGGTGGAAAGGATCATCAGCCCGCCGGGCGCCAGACATCCGGCCAGCGCCGTGAGAAACGCCGCCTTGTCGGCCACGTGCTCGATCACTTCCATCGAACAGACCAGATCAAACCCCGCCAGCCCCAGCGCGCCGATCTCGCCGTGGCGGTAGTCGATCGCGAGGCCAGCACCGGCGGCATGGGCCGATGCCGCGGCGATGTTCTCACCCGCCGCATCAACACCGGTCACCGCCGCGCCGAGCCGCGCGAGCGGTTCGCACAACAGCCCCGCGCCGCACCCGACATCGAGCGCGCGCTTGCCCGCCAACGGGCGGACACTGCGCGAATCGCCCTGCCAATGGGCATCGATCGCCGTACGGATAAAGCCCAGCCGGACCGGGTTGAGCCGGTGCAGCATGGCCGATGAACCCTTGGGATCCCACCAATCGGCCGCCAACTGGCCAAAATGGGCCGCTTCCTCGGGCCGGATCGTTGCAGGAGAGGTTGCATTGCTCATCCCCCGTCCCTAACAGGACGCGCTCCGTGCGGCGAGGGGTCGCGCGGGAAAGATTATTGCGGAAAGGTGGGACACGCGTGGCCCGCATCGTGATGAAATTCGGCGGCACCTCGATGGCCGGCTCGGAACGCATCCGCCGCGTCGCCAATATCGTGCGCCGCCAGCAGGCGGCCGGGCACGAAGTGGCGGTGGTGGTTTCGGCCATGGCCGGGGAGACCGACCGGCTGGTGAACTTCTGCCGCGAGGCAAACCCGCTCTATGATCCGGCGGAATACGACGTGGTCGTCGCCGCGGGCGAACAGATCACCTCGGGCCTCCTGGCGATGACCCTGCAGGCGCTGGGCTGCAAGGCGCGTTCGTGGCTGGGCTGGCAGCTGCCGGTCCGCACCGACGATGCCCATGCCAAGGCCCGGATCGAAACGATCGACAGCCCCGAACTGCTGGCCAGCATGGCGGCGGGCGAAATCGCAGTGATCCCGGGCTTCCAGGGCCTGACCCACGACAACCGCGTGACCACGCTGGGGCGCGGCGGATCGGATACCTCGGCCGTGGCCGTGGCCGCCGCGATCGGCGCTGACCGCTGCGACATCTACACCGACGTTGACGGGGTCTATACCACCGACCCGCGCATCGTCGCCAAGGCCCGCAAGCTCAAGTACGTCACCTATGAAGAGATGCTGGAACTCGCCAGCGTCGGCTCCAAGGTGCTGCAGACCCGCTCGGTCAGCCTCGCCATGAAGGAAGGCGTGCGGGTGCAGGTATTGTCATCCTTCATCGACGACGACGCGCCGGCGGCGGACACGATCCCCGGCACCATGATCGTCTCGGACGAGGAACTCGAAGGACTCGAAATGGAACGCCAGCTGATCACAGGCATTGCTGCCGACAAGAACGAAGCCAAGATCATCCTTACCCGCGTGCCCGACCGTCCGGGCGCCGTGGCGACGATCTTCTCGCCGCTGGCCGCCGCCAACATCAACGTCGACATGATCATCCAGAACGTCGGCCGCGACAAGGGTGAGACCGACGTGACCTTCACCGTCCCCGCCGCCGACCTGCTGCGCGCACAGACCGTGCTCGAAGCCCAGAAGGAAGCGATCGGTTTCAACCGCATCATCACCGACGGCAAGGTTGCCAAGGTGTCGGTCGTGGGCGTCGGCATGAAGAGCCACGCGGGCGTTGCCAGCACCATGTTCCGCGCTCTGGCCGATCGCGGCATCAACATCCAGGCGATCTCGACCTCGGAAATCAAGGTGTCGGTGCTGATCGACGAAGACGAGACGGAACTGGCCGTGCGCGTGCTGCACTCGGCCTACGAACTCGACGCCGACTAAGCCTTCCTGTCCGCTGCGCCGATCAGCGCAGCGGATCGAGGATCATCACAAAGCCGCCATACCGGGCAACCGGGATGGTCCGCACCGCGGACCGCACCACTTCCGTGCGCGCGAAAAAGCCGCCCGCGCCCTTGCCGTCGAACAGCACGGTTGCGGTATAGCGCGCACCTTTGAGGAACCCGAGGTCCACCGGCAGCGCGCCCGGCGCCGGGCTGGCCGAAATCCCCGCGACATACCAGCGCGCATCCTTGCGCCGGGCGATCACCACGCTCTTGCCCGGATAGCCTGACAGCAGCCGGGTTTCATCCCAAGCGGTCGGCAGGCCAGCAAGATAGGCGCGGAACTCGGGCGCAGCCGCGCGGTAAGCCGCGGCGCTATCGGCGAGGTGCTGGATCCCGGATTCGAAAACCACGCCAAGTGCTGCCTCGTGCGCATTGCTGGTCAGGTGCTGGCGGACCTGCGGCCCGAACTGCACCGGCGTGAAATCCATCGAGCCGATGACGTTGCGGGTAAAGGGCAGCACGGTGTTCTGCGCGGTCGAAAGTTCGGCAAAGTTGGGCTCCGAGGTGAAGGAGTAATGCTCCCCCCCGCGCACGGCTTCCATTGTCATCAGGTTGGACCAGGTCCGCTGCCACCCGCGCGGGATGGTGCAGCCGTGGAAATTGACCATCAGGTGAAACTCGGCCGCATCCTCCAGAATGTCGAGATACTGGCGCACGCGGTTCTGCTTGTCGGACTGGAAGAAATCGATCTTCACGCCCTTAACCCCGATCCGGGCGATCCGGGCAAATTCGGCGCGGCGGCGCTGGCGATCGTCCATCAGGTTGCGCGGCTCTTCGGTGACCGCATTGTGCGCCCCGCCCGAATTGTACCAGAATAACAGCCCCACGCCCTGCCGCTGGCCTTCGGCCACCAAGCGTTCAACCACGTCAGGGGCGATGGTGTTCCAGTTGGCGTCAACCAGCGAATAGGCAAAGCCCAGATCATGCGAAAGGCGGATGAAACTGACCAGCTTGGCGTAATCGCGCGAGCTGTCATGGTCGGAAGCCCAGCTCCACGATGATACCCCCGGCTTGATCCAGGCCGTGTCGGCAATCGCGGTAGGCTGAGCTAGGTCGAACACGCGGTTCGACTGGGCAATGTCGGCGAGCTTGTCCGAAATCACCATGAACCGCCACGGCAGCGCGGCGGGCAGGGTCGTTGCGGGAACCACCGAGCCCGTGCCCAGCCCATCCTCGGCCAGCGGCGGGGCGATCCGGTAGGTGCCGCCCGGCGCCTCGGCGGCAAGGTGAGAGCCGTGGTAGGCGCGGCTCAAACCGGTTTCGTGGAGCAGCACCCAGGTGCCCGCCTCGTCCCGGAACAGCGCCGGGATGCCCCAGCCCGCGCCTTCGGCCGGCGCCACTGCCGTGCCGATCGGAACCCCCGCATTATAGGGCGCCTCATAGGCCGGCTGCCACAGGCTGGCCTTGTCATAGTGCTGCCCCCAATGGGTGCCGCCCGGCCCGAAGGCAAAGGCGGTCTGCTCGCTCTCCACCCGGTAATAGATCTGGCTCTGCCCGGTCAGGACATAGCGAAAGGCGATGCCATCATCCGCCGCTTGCAGCTCGATAGTCATCGGCTGGCCGGTTTCGCTATCGGTAATGTCGAGCGCCAGTTCGTTCGCGGCGTAGTGGTTCACCGCGCGCTTGCCGGTGACCATCGTATAGTCATCGCGCACCGCGCGGCGGCGGGCAGCAGCGACGGCCACGGTGCTGCCGAAATCGGCGCGCATCGCGGGATCGGCCCGGCGCTGATCGAACCAGGACAGCACCAGCCCGAGCCGCGACCATTCGACCACGGTGTGCTGGCCGCGCGCCACGCTATATTCGAGCCCGCCATCACCGGCCCGCCGCACCACCGCGGTAATCACCCCATCGGGCGAGGCCACCCGCCACTGCGCGCCCTGATCCCCGCCGCGATCTTCGGCCAGGGCCGGCGCAATGCTGGCGAAAAGCAGCGCGAAGCTGGCGGCAAGAGTTCGAAAACGGATCATCGCGGTGCCTGCTCCCTTGGCCAAGTGCTGCCTCAATACCGCGCGCGCGGCCATCTAACAATCGATTGCATAAAGCCCCGCAAGCCGAAGCTGTGGCAAGGGTGGCGGCAAGACTGGCATTGCCCGCCCCTGCCCCCTATAGGGCCTGACTGACTGACCGGCTGGGGAATATCGTGACGAGCAAGACCAAGTCTCTCATGGCGCGCGGCGCCGCGTTTCTGGGCACCGAGCACGCGATCCTGTGCGGCGCGATGAGCTGGGTATCAGAGCGCAATCTGGTGGCCGCGATCAGCAATGCCGGGGCCTTTGGCGTGATCGCCTGCGGGGCGATGACCCCCGAACTGCTCGACGCGGAAATCACCGGCACCAAGGCGCTCACCACCAAGCCCTTCGGCGTCAACCTCATCACCATGCACCCCCAGCTGTTCGACCTGATCGCGGTCTGCGCGAAGCACAAGGTCGGCCACGTGGTGCTGGCCGGCGGGATCCCACCCAAGGGCAGCGTCGAGGCGATCAAGGACTTCGGCGCCAAGGTGCTGGTCTTCGCGCCCACGCTGGCGCTTGCCAAGAAGCTGCTGCGCTCGGGCGCGGACGCGCTGGTGATCGAAGGCAGCGAAGCGGGCGGACACATCGGCCCGGTGGCGACCTCGGTGCTGGCGCAGGAATTCCTGCCCGCGCTGGCCGAAGACCACGTGGTCTTCGTGGCCGGCGGGATCGGCCGGGGCGAAATGATCGCGGCCTATCTCGAAATGGGCGCATCGGGCGTCCAGCTCGGCACCCGCTTTGCCTGCGCGAGCGAAAGCATCGCCCACCCCAATTTCAAGCAGGCGTTCTTCCGCGCCAATGCCCGCGATGCGGTCGCCTCGGTCCAAGTCGATCCGCGCCTGCCGGTGATCCCGGTGCGCGCGCTCAAGAACAAGGGCACCGAGGAATTCACCGCCAAGCAGCGCGAAGTCGCCGCCCGGCTCGACGCCGGCGAGATCGAAATGGGCGAAGCCCAGCTCCAGATCGAGCATTACTGGGCGGGCGCGCTGCGCCGCGCGGTAATCGACGGCGATGTCGAGAACGGTTCGGTGATGGCTGGCCAGTCGGTCGGCATGGTCAGCAAGGAACAGCCCGCGGCCGAGATCGTGGCTGAACTGATCGCCGAAAGCGACGCAAGCCTCGCCTGAGTAAACGCCTCAGGCCCGGCGCGCGGCGTGGCGGGTGAAGGCCGACAGCGCCAGCGAAATCAGCGCGAGCACTATCGCGCTGCCGAGCATGTCGCCCACGAACACCGTGGCGACCTGTTCGACGTCGCCCTTGTACTGGCCGGCAGCGGCCAGCGCGATATTGAGTCCGAGCGCATTGGCCGCCGCGCTGAGCACCGATACCGCGACGATATGCAGCCCGCGCAGGCCCGACAGGTCCGCCGCGATGCCGATCCAGCGGCGGCAAATCACCACCGAGACGAGCGGCGCGATGGCCGACGATGCCGAGATCAGCAGATCGGTCACCAGACTGGCAAGCCCGTGGTGCGGCAGGGTGAAAAACGCGCCGAGCATCAGCCCGCCCGCGCCCGCGCCCTGGAACAGCAGAACCGATAGCACCCGCAATGCCGCTGGCAGGAAAATCCAGTGCGCGCGGTTCGAATGTTCGAGATGGGCAAACAGCACCGCGTTGAGGTGAAACAACACCGCCCAGCTGACGGCCACCCCGAGAACAACCAGCGCCTTGCGCAGTAGATTGCCCCCCGCCCCGGTCACGCCGATTGCGCGTCCCTGATCAATTGGCTGAGCCCCTGATCGAGTTGCTGGACATAGGCATCAGCCTTGGCGGTCGGTTCGACGAACTTCACACGCTTGTCGCGGCCATCGACCCGGAAGGCGACCATGCCCTTGCCCTGCAAACCCACCAGCCGGCGATAGACCGTGCTCGACGACGAGCGATCGCCCAGATCAAGCATCACGTCGCTGACAGTCAGCACTTCGCCGCGCTGCCAGCGCACCAGCAGTTCCCCCAGCAACTGCTCCTCATCTCCGGTCAGCTCGTTGAACGAGGACAGCTCGCGGATCGCGCCAAGGAGATTCAACAGGCGCACAATGGTAGGTTCGGCAGTGGTGGTCATGAGCGTCGCATACTCAACCTGCAATCGTTTGCAAAACGCCTTCGCGTCCGATGCTTGAGTTTGTGATAATATACCAAGAATCTTACAGGTGGAAGCCTGTAATTTCATGCACCTGTATCAACAAACCTGCCCGCCGCACGATCCTTGCGAACCTTGAGGCCATCGAACACCTGCCCGCTCATCGCGATCCACACGCCAGCTGGGGCGACCTGCGCCGCGGCAAAGGCCATACCGAGATTGAACGCGGCATCGCTTTCGGCAAACCGCGCCGGGCTGAGCGCGCCGGTCAGCACCACGGTCTTGCCGGGAATGCCCGCCAGGGCGCGGGCGGTGTCGGTCATCGTATCGGTGCCGTGGGTGATGACGATCCGGGTTTCGGGCGCGGCGGCCACCCGCGCGGCAATCGCGGCGCGATCGGCATCGGTCAGTTCCAAACTGTCCTTGCGGCAGGCCTCCTCGACCCGGAAGGGCAGCGCGACGCGCGCTTCGCGCAGGAGGGCCGGAATGCCGCTTTCGACAATCTGGTATTCGCTGAGCGCGTCGAAATAGGTCTTGTCGATCGTGCCGCCGGTGGTGAGCACGAGGATCGCTTGCTGGGTCATGCCGCCCATCTAGCGCGGGGAGCCCCGGCCGGTCTAGGCTCTAGGCGGCGAGATCGCGCACTTCGATCGCGGCGATCGCGGCGTTGAGCCGGGCCGCGGCCTGCGGATCGAGCCGGTGCTCGAACAGGGTCAGGTGCTGCTTCAAGGTGCGCTGCACCGCGCCCGACCCGGCCCCCACGGGCACGCCCATTTCGCGGTAATGTTCGAGGCCATAGCGCAGGATGATCGTGGCATTGATCGCCACATCGCCCAACCGTTCGCGCGGCCAGTCGAGCAGGCCGGCATCGACCAGCGCGGCCAGATGCGCCTCCAGCTGGGCGAAGGTGATCTCGGTCCACTGCCGGGCGTTCTGCTCGATCAGTTCGGCCAATTGGCCATAGCTGCGCTGGTCGCGGTAAAGGAACCGGAAGGCCCGGAACTCGGCCATCATCGTGCCGAGCAGCGCGGCGTAGCTTGCCACGGCATCGGCCCCGGGCACCATCCGCAGGCGCTGCTCGATCACTTCGGCGTAGCGCGCGCCGATCGCATCGAGCAGCGCGCGCTTGGTCTTGAAGTGATACCACAGGTTGCCTTCAGCCATCCCGAGATGCGCGGCCAGCGCCGCCGTGGTCACGGCTTCGTAGCCCTGTTCGTTGAACAGGTGGCGCGCTTGCTCGACAATGCGGTCGCGGGTGGTCTGGCGCTTGGTCATCAATAGCGCGATAGCGTGACCTGCAGCGATTTGTAACCGTGCACGAAGCAGGCCGGCACGCGCTCGGGCTCGGCCAGCACGTTGACCCGCAGTCGCCGCGCGGCCATTTCCTCAAGCAAGGTCACCAGCTGCAGTTCGGCCACCCGCGCGCCGACACAGCGGTGGATGCCATAGCCGAAGGACAGGTGCCGCCGCGCGTTCTCGCGATCGACAATCAGCTTGTCGGGATCGGCAAACACGCTCTCGTCGCGGTTGGCGGAAATGTACCACAGCACGACCTTGTCGCCCTTGTGCATCCGGTGGCCGTCAAGCTCGGTGTCTTCCTCGACCGTGCGGCGCATATGCGCCAGCGGGGTCTGCCAGCGGATGATTTCCTGGACCGCATTGGGGATCAGCGCCGGGCTCGCTTCCAGCTTGGCGCGCTCATCGGGGAACTGCGCCAGCCCATAGGCATAGGCCGACATCGAATTGCGGGTGGTATCATTGCCGCCGACGATCAGCAGGACCAGGTTGCCGATAAACTCCTCGGGGCTCATGTCGTTCATCGCCGGCGATTGCAGCATGACCGAGATCAGATCCTTGCCGGGATGCTGCATCTTCTGCTGCCACAGCGCGGCAAAGGCCATGCCCATCTCCTGCAGCTTGGCATTGCGCTCCGCCAGACCTTCGGGCGAACGGATCTTTTCCACATCGCCGCCCACGTCCGACCAGTGGGTCAGCTTGTGGCGCTCCTCCCACGGAAAATCGAACAGCCGGGCGAGCATACCCGTGGTCAGTTCGATCGAGACGCGCTGCACCCAGTCGAACGGCTCGCCGATCGGCAGGCTATCGAGCACTGCGGCGGTGCGCGCGCGCACCTCGGCCTTCATCTCGGCCACTTCGCTCGGCCCGAACGAGGGGGCAACGGTGCGGCGCTGAGCGGTATGGTGCGGCGGGTCCATCGCGATGAACATCGGCTGGCGCACTTCGTTTTCGAGCAGCTTGTCCGAATCGAACGCGATCGAGATCCCGCCGTAGGTCCAGCTGGAGGAGAAGATCTTGGGCAGCGCCTCGACATGGACGATCGGCTTGTAGGTGCTGACCGACCAATAGGGGCCGAACTTGGAATCCGGCACATACTGGATCGGCGCGGCGGCGCGCAGCTGGCGAAATGGCTCCTGCCAACGATCCTCAGCGTACAGTGCGGCAAGGCTGACGTCGATCGGCGCAATGTTCCGATCCTGCGTGGCGGCTGTGGCCATGGCTCTCTCCCGATCCGGTGTGGATTCTGTTCTAGGGTGATTACCCTAATTCAGACCCCCCCAGAGTCAAGGCTCGCCGCAACAGCCGCAGCCCAGACGAAAACACCGCCCGGAACAGGTCCGGGCGGCGCTCACTGTCATGGCTGAAACGGGCGGCGGATCAGTTCGCCGGCTTGACCTTGCGATAGGGGACGAAATCGCCAAGGTTGAGGAAGCCGGTCGGGAAATGGCCAACGCGATCGACCGTGTGGACCATATCGAGGCTGCACAGCTGGCTGCCGGTCGGATAGGTCACCAGGATGTCGTCGGAATCGACCTGTTCGGCATTGCGCGGCCGGTTGACCCAAATCACGCTGCCGCTGTGATAGACGATCGCGGTCTTGTCGAGCACGGTCATGTCGCGCGTGTCGTCAAGGCTGATGCAACTGACCGGCTTTCCGGCCTCGCGCCCTTCGACCAGCTTGGCCAGTTCCTGCTTGGGGGTCAGCTTGGGCCGCGCTTCAAGCGCGCTGGCGCCCAACAAGGCCGCCGTGCCTGCAAGTGCCAATGCGAGAGTGCGCATGATACCGTTCCTTTCCCCTGTGCCGCCAGCATAGCCGGCCATCCTGAACCCCGCCTGAAAGGTATCAGGCCGTGCCGCCCACGGTCAGCCCTTCGACCAGCAAGGTCGGCTGCCCGACCCCGGCCGGCACGCTTTGCCCGCCCTTGCCGCAGATCCCGACCCCTTCATCGAGCGCCATGTCATTGCCGATCCCCTTGACCCGGGTCAGCACGGTCGGCCCATCGCCGATCAGGGTCGCGCCCTTGATCGGGGCGCCGAGCTTGCCGTTCTCGACCTTGTAGGCCTCGGTGCAGGAGAACACGAACTTGCCCGAGACGATATCGACCTGCCCGCCGCCAAAGCTCTTGGCGAAGATCCCGTTCTTGATCCGCGAGAGCAGTTCAGCCGGATCGTCGTTGCCGCCCTGCATGAAGGTGTTGGTCATCCGCGGCATCGGGGCATGGGCATAGCTTTCGCGCCGGCCGTTGCCGGTGGGCGCCACCCCCATCAGCCGGGCGTTGAGCCGGTCCTGCATATAGCCCTTGAGGATCCCGTCCTCGATCAGCACGGTTTCGCCCGTTGGCGTGCCTTCATCGTCAATCGAGAGCGACCCGCGCCGCCCCCCGCCGAGCGGCGAGGCCAGCGCGCCATCGTCGATCACGGTCACGCCCGGGGCGCCAACACGTTCGCCGATCCGGCCCGAGAACGCCGAAGTGCCCTTGCGGTTGAAATCGCCTTCCAGCCCGTGGCCGACCGCTTCGTGCAGCAGCACGCCGGGCCAGCCGGGGCCGAGCAGCACAGTCATTTCACCCGCAGGTGCGGCCACGCTGTCAAGGTTGCTCAGCGCCTGGGCCAGCGCCTGATCGATCGCGCGGTTCCAGGTTTCGGGTGCGAACAGATCGTCATAGAGCCGCCGTCCGCCGATCCCGAAGCTGCCGGTTTCGCGCCGCCCGTTCTGTTCAGCAACAATGCTGACGTTGAGCCGCACCAGCGGGCGCACATCATGCCCGACAAAGCCATCGGCGCGGACAATTTCGACCACCGACCAGCTCGCGGCAAGGCTTGCCGAAACCTGCGCCACGCGCGGGTCGCGCGCGCGGGCGGCGGCATCGATCGTTTCCAGCAGCTTTACCTTCTGGGCAAACGGCACCAGATCGAGCGGCGAGGCATCGGTATAGAGGTGGCGGTTGCTGCGTTGGGGCGGCGGGGCCGGCTGGCCCTTGGCCGGATCGAGCAGTTGCAGCGTCTCGCCCGCGCGGCGGATCGCCGCTTCGCTGATTTCGTTGGCATGGGCAAAGCCGGTCATCTCGCCCGACAGGCCGCGCAGGCCAAAGCCCGCATCGCGCGAATAGTCCGCCGTTTTCAGCCGCCCGTCATCGAACGCGAAGGTCTCGGACGCAATGAACTGGAGATAGAGTTCGCCATCATCGCAGCGCGCCAGCGTATCACGGGCCAAGGCCTGAGCGGTGGCCGGATCAAGCTGACGGTAAAGAAGCGAACGGGGATCAGGGCTGGTCATGCCCCTGATATAGGCGCTCTTGGCGCCAGCGCCAGCGGTCAGGCAGCCTTGGCGTTGTCGGCCGGGCCACCCTTGAGCACGAAGCGGCGGTCGCAATAGCCGCAGTCGGCATAGCCGCGCTCGTCGATCTCAAGCCAGATGCGCGGATGCCCCAGCGCCGCGCCGCCCGGAATATCGGACGCGCCGTCGCAGGAAACGCGGGTGGAAGCGGCAAGAACGGTTTCGGGCTTAGTGCTCATGCCGGATCGCCTAGCAGGGCGGCGGGGCAATTTCCAGCCCGCAGGATGCGCGGCCGGCTTACTGATATTGCAGCGTGATCGAAAAACTGCCGACATAGGTGCCCGGCGTCTGGCGCGGTTTGACCCGCAGCGTCGCGCCGACTGGGAACTGGAAAATTCCGGTGGAGGTGCCGATGCGGAACGACAGCGGCGCGGTGGTCAGCTGCGCGGTGGGCGTGCTGCCGATCACGAAGGTGTCCAGCGTCATGCTGTCACCCCCGCCGACCCGGTTGAGGCTTGATGTCGCCGCAGAAAGCGCAATGGTCACCGCCTGGTTGAAGCGGCCCTTGCCGGCAAAGCTGGCAGCCTGCGGCGCGATCCCCGAGGCCAGCCGCGCGCCGCCTGTGGCGCTGCGCGCGCCGGTGGGGGCAACGATCACCGTGCCGGCAGTGGTGCCGGGGATGATTCGCCCGAAGACCAGATCATCGACCTTGAAGAAGCTCAATTGCGAGACGACCACCGCATCGGCGCTGGCCTGGATCGTGGCGCGTTCCTTGGCCTGCACGGGGAACGCCAACAGACACAGCGCGGCGGCCAGCATGGCGGCGCCCGCCTGCCAGCCGCGCCGCATAGCTGCGCCTGAATTGAAAAACCCCCGGTCCATTAGCGCCCTCCTAGCCCGGCAAGCGTATCGCCAAACTGCAAGGGTATGGTTAACGGCGCGGCAAGCATCGGCACCGGAGCGCAGCGGGGACCGGGCGGCGCTGGGGTCTTTACGGCGGGCCATTCCTGCCGCAAGAGCAGGTCATGGATATGCCTGCTGCCATCTCGATCCGCGATCTCGTCAAGCGTTATGCCCCTGCCGGCCAGGGCGAAGGCAAACTGGCCCTCGGCGGGGTCAGCTTCGATGTGCCGCAGGGCCAGATCTTCGGCCTGCTCGGCCCCAATGGCGCGGGCAAATCGACCCTGATCAACATCCTGGCAGGGCTGGTGATGAAGACCAGCGGCAGCGCCAACATCTGGGGCTTCGACATCGATGCCGACAGCCGCAACGCCAAGCGTTCGATCGGCATCGTCCCGCAGGAAATCGTGTTCGATCCGTTCTTCACTCCGTTTGAAGTGCTGGAAAACCAGGCCGGGCTCTATGGCGTGCCCAAGGCCGCGCGGCGCAGTCTTGAACTGCTGGCCGAAGTCCACCTCTCGGACAAGGCCCACGCCTATGCCCGCACGCTGTCGGGCGGCATGAAGCGCCGCCTGCTGATCGCCAAGGCGCTGGTCCACCAGCCGCCGGTGATCGTGCTCGACGAACCGACCGCCGGGGTCGATGTCGAACTGCGCCGCCAGCTGTGGGAACTGGTCAGCGAACTCAACGCCGGCGGGGTCACCGTGGTGCTCACCACCCATTATCTCGAAGAAGCCGAACAGCTGTGCGACCGGATCGCGATCATCAATCACGGCCAGCTGATCGCCAACAAGCCGACCCGCGAACTGGTGGAAATGGCGCGCGAGAAAATAGTGGTCCTGACGCTCGATCAGGATGTCGCGGCGCTGCCCGCCCACCCCGCCTTCCTCAAGTGCGAAAAGACCGGCGAGCGCCGGCTTGAAATCACCTATGACAAGGACCGCACCAATGCCGGCGAAGTGCTGGGCCTGGTCCAGAGCCAGGGGCTGGCGATCGTCGATGTCACCACCCGCGAAGCCGATCTTGAGGACGTGTTCGTCAGCCTGACCAGCAAGGCGGCGGCGTGACCCACGATGTCATCGTCGTCGGCTCTGGCGCGGCGGGGCTGACTGCGGCGCTGGGACTGGCCGAACGGCTCAAGGTGCTGGTGCTGGCCAAGGGTGACCTGACCGGCGGATCGACCGCCTGGGCGCAGGGCGGGATCGCCGCCGTGCTCGACGCGGGCGACACCTTCGAAGACCATATCCGCGATACCATGATCGCCGGGGCTGGGCTCAACCGGACCGAGACGGTCGAATATGTCATCGGCCGCGCGCCGCACGCGATCGACCGGCTGGTGGAACTGGGCGTGCCCTTCAACACCGAAGGCGAACACCTCCACCTCACCCGCGAGGGCGGCCATTCGCACCGCCGCATCGTCCATGTCGCCGACGCGACCGGCTGGGCGGTGCAATCGGCCCTGCTCAAGGCCGCGCAGGATCATCCCAACATCACCCTGCTGCCCGGCCGGGCCTGCATCGACCTGATCACCGGCCGCCACGAGGAACGCTATTCGGGCTCGGGCCGGGTCTGGGGCGTCTATGCGCTCGACGAGGCCACCGGCAAGGTTGAGGCCCACACCGCCCGCGCCACCGTGCTGGCGAGCGGGGGAGCGGGCCGCGTCTACCAGTTCTCGACCGCGCCGCGCGGGGCCACCGGCGATGGCATCGCCATGGCCTGGCGCGCGGGCGCGCGGGTCGGCAACATGGAAATGATGCAGTTCCACCCGACCTGCCTCTACAACCTTGAGGTCAAGAATTTCCTGATCACCGAGGCCGTGCGCGGCGAAGGCGGGCGGCTGATCAATCCCAAGTCCGGCCGGCGCTTCATGGCCGACTATGACGAGCGGCTCGAGCTGGCCCCGCGCGATGTCGTGGCCCGCGCGATCGACTCCGAAATCAAGCGCGACGGGCTCGATTTCGTCCACCTCGACATCAGCCACATGCCCGCCGAATTCGTGCGCGAGCATTTCCCCAACATCCACGAAAAGCTGCTCGGGCTGGGTATCGACATGACCCGCCAGCCGATCCCCGTGGTGCCCGCGCAGCATTACACCTGCGGCGGGATCGTGATCGACCTTGCCGGACGCACCGACCTGCCCGGGCTCTATGCGGCGGGCGAATGCACCGAAAGCGGGCTGCACGGCGCCAACCGCCTCGCCTCGAACTCGCTGCTCGAATGCTTCGTGTTCGGCGAAGCCGCCGCAGCCGACATCCTCGCGCGGTGGGACAGCTTCGATGCGCCCCCGCCGGTCCGCCCGTGGGATGAAAGCCGGGTCACCGATTCCGACGAGGAAGTGGTGATCAAGCAGAACTGGACCGAGATCCGCCGCTTCATGTGGAACTATGTCGGGATCGTGCGCACCACCAAGCGGCTCGAGCGCGCCGCCCACCGGATCAAGCTGCTCACCGATGAGGTCGGCGACTATTACGGCCACTTCCGCGTTTCGACCGACCTGATCGAACTCAGAAACCTGCTGCAATGCGCCGAACTGATCGTGCGCTCGGCACTGGCGCGGCACGAAAGCCGGGGGCTGCACTACACGCTGGATTACCCCCGCGCCCTGGCCGAAGCCCGCGACACCGTGCTGGTGCCCTGAGCGGCTGCCCGCCAATCAGCGGTTGCGCATCGATCGCCGCCGGGTAAGCTTTGCCGCGAACACCCGATCGGAGAGAGACAGCACATGGCCCAGGTCGCCGCCAATGGCATTACCCTTGAAGTCGAACGCTACGGCGATGAAAGCGCGCCCCCGCTGCTGCTGATCATGGGGCTGGGCGCGCAGCTGACGCTGTGGCCGATCGAACTGGTCGAGGCGCTGGTGGCGCGCGGCTATCACGTGATCCGCTTCGACAATCGCGACATTGGCCTCAGCCACAAGTTCGACGCTGCCGGCGTGCCCGAAATCCCCGCGATCATCGGCGCGATGATGACCGGGCAGGTGCCCGCCGTGCCCTATACGCTGACCGACATGGCCGCCGATGCCGCCGCCCTGCTCGATGCGCTGGGGATCGACAGCGCGCACGTGGTAGGCGGATCGATGGGCGGGATGATCGCCCAGCTGGTCGCCGCTGGCCATCCGGCCAAGGTCCGCAGCCTGACCTCGATCTTCTCGACCACCGGCAACCCCGAACTGCCCCCGGCGCGGCCCGAGGCGATGGCCGCGCTGCTGGGCCGGCCCGCCGATGGCGATCTGGAAACGTTGATCAGCTTCGGCATCCAGACCGCGCGGGCAATCGGCAGCCCGGGCTATCCCGCCCCCGAGGCCCGGCTACGCGCCAATATGGAACGCGACATCAAGCGCAGCTTCTATCCCGCGGGCCTTGCCCGGCAGTTCGCCGCGATCGTCGCCGATGGCGACCGGCGCGAGCGGCTGAAGCAGGTCAGCGCGCCGACCCTGGTGATCCACGGCGAGGACGATCCGCTGGTCCCGGTCGACGGCGGGCGCGACACCGCCGCCACGATTGCCGGCGCCAAGCTCCATACCATCCCCGGGATGGGCCACGACCTGCCGCTCGAACTGATCGAGGACATCGCCGACGCGATCGCCGCGCACGCCCGCTAAGGGGCCGCGCGGCGATCACGCCTCTGGCTTAATCGCCGCCAGCCTCGGCATCGGCATGGCGCAGGTCGGCACGCGCCTGCTTGCGCGCGGTGCTTTCGGCCAGCTTGGCATCGGCCTTGGGATCAAGCTGGATGATGGCCTTGCCCAGCGGCAGCTTGCTGCCCGTGGTCATCAACTGCTTGAGCGCGTCGAACCCGCCCGGCAGCGAAAGGTTCCGCGCCACGTGCAGCGCGGACATGCAGTTTCCGAGATTGCCGAAACTGGCGCAGGCCGATTGCAGCCCACCCGCCGGGACATCGACCCCGCTTTTTTGCAGCGCATTGCCCAGCGCGGTTACCGCGTGGGGATTGTCCGCCAGCACGCTGCTCGGGCTGTGGGCCATGACCACGCGCTGATCGCCGTGGTTGCCGCCAAAGCCGCTACCCCACGGCGCATTGACGCTGCCCGCGCCGCGCCCCGGAAAATCGCCGCCAGACATCCCGCCGCCGGGAAAGCCGCCCGGAGGACCGCCGCCCACGCCGGCGGGCGGGGCCGCCAGCACGGGGGTTGAGGAAATCAGCAGCGCGGCGAGCGCTGCCGAGATTGCGGGGCCAAAGGTTCGTTGCATGATGCCATGCTCCTATGCTTGCGTATCGCAAGGTGGTGCGACCACGCACCAGGAATATGGCGGCGTTCAGGAATCATCCCTGAACGGTCATGCCCGCGGCCAGCAGCCTACCGCATTTGCGCCACGCGGCGTCCGATCAGAACAGGTGCCGGCCCAGGAAGATCAGCACCATCGCACCGACGATCGAGGCCAACAGCCCGCCACGATTCAGTTCAGGGCCATAGCGCCCGCCCCCGGCCACGAAGCCGGCCAGCAGCGAACCGCCGATCCCGAGCAGCACGGTCATCCCCAGCCCCATCGGCACCGGACCCGGATAGAAGAACTGGGCAGCCCAACCGATCAGCAGGCCGCTAACGATAGCTCCAATCAGATTCATCATGGCGTCATAACTCCGTGTGAATACGGAGGTGCAGCCTAGCGTGTCGGCGCAATTGGGCAAGCGTCCGTCAGGAAAGAACCGGGGCCCGTTCCGGCAACAAAATTGCCCCTTCCGATTCTATCCATGTCAACGCCTTCAAGGCGCTGTCCCCGGCCAAAAATTTTTTCACAGATTCACTTTGACTCTTGCGCTGGGCAACAGTGGCGGAATTGCCGCGCGTCGCCGCCGCGCCCCTGCCCGACCACCCTGCAGAACAAGCCGAAACGGATGGTTACTCCGTATTTACCCTATTGCATCGCAATCGGGTTGAGGCACTATAGATAGTGGTCCGGCACACGGGGGCACCTCAAGACCTAGATTTCGCAGCCAGCAGCGCCAAGCGCGCGGCAGAGGCGGATTCGGGCCTGATGCAAGCCCCGGATGATACCGGGCTGGGGACGGCATGGGGATAAGTTTTCCTCGTTCGGGCCCGGCCGTTTGATAGGATGGAGCCTTGGCCCGCCGATTCGAACGGAAGCGGAACATCAAGGGTCCGCACAACAGGTCTGAACGACGGGGGCGCAAGTGGATTTCAGGAACGGGGACGAGCCGACGATGGCCGAGGTTGATGCAGTGCTGGCTGAAGCTGAAACTGCACCCGAGGCACCGGTGACGTCGAACAAGGAGGCGGGCAAGAGCCCGGCGCTGCCGATGACGGACAAGAACGATGCGGGGTCGGCCGACCTCGTCAACCAGATGGGCGCCGATGCGCTGGCCAGCGCCCTGGGCGAAGTGGCCAAGGCCGCGGCCGAGCCCAAGGACGATTCCAAGGCGATCCACGCGCGCCGCTTCGCCGTCGTCACCGACGACAGCCGCGATGCGCTGCTGACCGATTTCGGCAAGGACACCCTCGACGACCGCTACCTGCTCCCGGGCGAAAAGTACCAGGACCTGTTCGCCCGCGTCGCCGCTGCCTATGCCGACGATCAGGAGCACGCCCAGCGGCTCTACGACTATATCTCGAAGCTGTGGTTCATGCCGGCCACCCCGGTGCTGTCGAACGGCGGCACCAACCGCGGCCTGCCGATCAGCTGCTACCTCAACTCGGTGTCCGACAGCCTCGAAGGCATCGTCAACACCTGGAACGAGAACGTCTGGCTTGCCTCGCGCGGCGGCGGGATCGGCACCTATTGGGGCAACGTGCGCGGGATCGGCGAGCCGGTCGGCCTCAACGGCAAGACCAGCGGGATCATTCCCTTCGTCCGCGTGATGGACAGCCTCACCCTCGCGATTTCGCAGGGCTCGCTGCGCCGCGGTTCGGCGGCCTGCTATCTCGATGTCAGCCACCCGGAAATCGAGGAATTCCTCGAAATCCGCAAACCCTCGGGCGACTTCAACCGCAAGGCGCTCAACCTGCACCACGGCGTGCTGCTGACCGACGAATTCATGGAAGCCGTGCGTGACGGCGCCAAGTTCGAACTCAAGAGCCCCAAGGACGGCTCGGTTCGCGGCGAAGTCGATGCCCGCGCGCTGTTCCAGAAGCTGGTCGAAACCCGCCTCGCCACCGGCGAGCCCTACATCGTCTTCTCCGACACCGTGAACCGCATGATGCCCAAGCATCACCGCGATCTGGGGTTCAAGGTCTCGACCTCGAACCTGTGCTCGGAAATCACCCTGCCGACCGGCGTTGACCATCTCGGCAACGATCGCACCGCGGTGTGCTGCCTGTCCTCGCTCAACTTCGAAACCTGGGAAGAGTGGAACAGCGACGACCGCTTCATCGAGGACGTGCTGCGCTTCCTCGACAACGTGCTGCAGGACTATATCGACCGCGCGCCCGACGAAATGGCCCGCGCCAAGTATTCGGCCAGCCGCGAACGTTCGGTCGGCATGGGCGTGATGGGCTTCCACTCGTACCTTCAGAAGAAGGGCGTGGCCTTTGAAAGCGCGATGGCCAAGGCGCTCAACTTCAAGATGTTCCGCCATGTCGCGGCCAAGGCCGATGAAGCCTCGCTGCTGCTGGCCCAGGAACGGGGCGCCTGCCCGGATGCCGCCGACATGGGCGTGATGCAGCGCTTCAGCTGCAAGATGGCGATCGCGCCGACCGCGTCGATCTCGATCATCTGCGGCGGCACGTCGGCCTGCATCGAGCCGATCCCGGCCAACATCTACACCCACAAGACGCTGTCGGGCAGCTTCGTGGTCAAGAACCCCTATCTCGAAAAGCTGCTCCAGTCGAAGAGCAAGGATTCGACCAACGTCTGGAACTCGATCCTCGAGCGCGGCGGTTCGGTCCAGCACCTCGACTTCCTCAGCCCCGAGGAAAAGGCCACCTACAAGACCAGCTTCGAAATCGACCAGCGCTGGCTGCTCGAATTCGCTGCCGATCGCACCCCCTATATCGACCAGGCCCAGTCGCTGAACCTCTACATCCCGGCCGACGTCGAGAAGTGGGATCTCATGCAGCTGCACTTCCAGGCTTGGGAAAAGGGCATCAAGAGCCTCTATTACCTGCGCTCGAAGTCGGTGCAGCGCGCCGGTTTTGCCGGCGGCGTGGAAGCGGACAACACCGCCAATGCCCCGGTCATGGAGCTGAGCGCCGGCGGTCAGACCGACTACGAGGAATGCCTCGCGTGCCAGTAGGCCTGGCCTGATCCGATGGCTGTGGCGGCAGTTACAAATCGCGACCATTCGCGGCTTGCCGTCACAGTCCCTTGCCGCTTGGAGGCAGGTTCCAACCGCCTCCAAGGAGTTATCGATAATGCGCAAATGGCACCGCTGGTTTTCCGTCACTTTTGGCGTGGTCCTGCTCTGGATCGCGGTGACGGGCGTGCTCAGCCAGATTCCGCTCTGGGGCGAGACCTTCGGCGCCAAGGAAGCCGAGCAGGCCAGCGCCGCATCGCTGGTGCCCGCCGGCTTCAAGTGCCCCGAAACCATGCTCTGCCGGCCCAAGAAGCCGCAGGGCGCGATCAACGCCGGGCTGCTGCACCACCTGCACTCGGGCGAAAGCTTCGGCCCGGCCGGCGTGGTGATCGCCACGCTTTCGGGCCTGGCGATGGTGTTCTTCAGTTTTTCGGGGCTGTGGCTCTACATCCAGATGTGGCGCAATCGCAGCAAGCGGGGCGTCGCCCCCAAGTGGTTCTGGAAATGACCCTGCCGCGCGCCCTCGCCCCCGTTCCTGTTCCGGTCATCGGCACCAGCCCGATTGATCCACAGTTCGAGCGCCTTTCCCGCTTTGGCGGGGCGAGCGCGCGCCCTATCCTTCCCGCTTTCCGTTCGGAGTCGTAAGATGTCGCTGCTTGAAGCCCGCAAGACCTACAAGCCCTTCGAATATCCCTGGGCCTATGATTTCTGGAAGCGCCAGCAGCAGGTCCACTGGATGCCTGAAGAGGTGCCGCTGGGCGAGGACTGCCGCGACTGGGCGCAGAAGATCAGCGAGCATGAGCGCAACCTGCTCACGCAGA
>CALKVF010000098.1 GCA_937996535.1 uncultured Novosphingobium sp.
TCGAAGATCGCGCGGCTGGCTTCCTTGTAGCCCATTTCCACCGCCTGGACGACGCGGCGTCCACGCTTGCGCTCTTCGCGGATGCGCTCGTTGATCAGCACGTTGGCGTCAACCGCCGCACCGATGGTCAGCACGAACCCGGCGATCCCCGGCAGGGTCAGCGTGGTGTTCATGATCGCCATCACGCCCAGGATCATCAGCACGTTCACCACCAGCGCGAGATCGGCGTACAGCCCGAAGCGGCCATAGGTGAGGAAGATGATGATCACCACCGCCAGGGTGCCGGCGGCCATCGCGACGATCCCCTTGTTGATCGAATCCGCGCCGAGATCTGGCCCGACCGAGCGTTCCTCGACCACCTTGAGATCGACCGGCAGCGCGCCCGAGCGTAGCGAGATCGCCAGCTGGTTCGCGCTTTCGACCGAGAAGCTGCCCGAAATGCGCGCCTGCCCGCCGATGATCGGCTCCTGGATAACGGGTGCGGAGAGCACCTTGCCGTCGAGGATGATGGCAAACCGCTTGCCGGTGTTTTCGCTGGTCAGGCGGGCGAACTTGGCGCCGCCCTGCTGATCGAAGGTGATGTTGACGATCGGGGTGTTGTTGCGATCATCGAAGCTCTGCTGCGCATTGGCGAGCTGATCGCCCTTGATCCCGCCCAGTCGGCGCACGGGCAGCGGCAAGGCGCCGTCCTTGGCCGGATCGAGATAGGGCACCAGTTCGTCGCCCGGGGGGACGATGCCCTGCTGGATGTCCGAAGCCAGCGCGCTGTCATCAACCAGCTTGAATTCGAGCTTGGCGGTCTGGCCGAGCAGGTTCTTGAGCGCCGAGGGATCCTTGAGCCCGGGCACCTGCACCACGATGCGGTCCGCGCCCTGACGGATGATAGTCGGCTCGCGGGTGCCGAGCGCGTCGATGCGCTTGCGCACCACTTCGGTGGCCGTGTCCATCGCCTGGGTCGCCGCCTGGTCCACCCCGGCCTGGGTCGGGGTCATGACGATGGTGCCCCCGTTGACGACATTGAGATCCCAGTCACGCTGGCCGGTCAGCTGGGCGCCGCTGGTCAGGGTCTGGAGCTGTTCGCGCGCGGCATCGACCTGGGTGGGATCGGCAAGCATGAAGCTGACCGAGCCGTCCTTGGTCGAAATGTCGCCGATGCGGATCGGGTGATCCGCCGCCTTGAGGCGGGCACGCACGTCATCGGCCATCGTTTCAAGGCGCTGGCGGCGCACCTGATCGGCATTGGCTTCGAGCAGGATGTGGCTGCCCCCGGCAAGGTCAAGGCCAAGGTTGACCTTGGGCGCCGGCAGCGCTGCCGGCCACGGCAGACCCGCAACCGAGAAGATCGAAGGCAGGGCGGCAAGCGCGAACACCAGGGTGATCGCCCAGAGCCAGGCCTGCTTCCAACGAGGAAAATCGAGCATGAGTGCGTGTCGCTTTCGCTAGCGTGACGTGCGTGAAAAGACGCCGGATCAGTCGTTCGCGGGGGCCGCGCCCACCGGGGGCACGACATCGGCGATGGTCGACTTGACCGCCTTGACCTTGATGTTGGGGCCCAGTTCAAGCTCGACGTAGTGCTCGTCGACCTTGATCACCTTGGCGAGCAGACCGCCACCGGTGAGCACCTGATCGCCCTTCTTGATCCCGCCCAGCTTGCTTTGCAGATCCTTCTGGCGCTTCATCTGCGGGCGCAGGATCAGGAACCAGAACACGCCGACCATCGCGACCAGCGGCAGGAACTGCGTCCAGGCCGGCGGACCATCAACCGGGGCTGCGGCGGCAAGGGTAAGGAGGATCGGGCTGCTCATGGTGCTGTCGTGCTTTCCTGAAACCGTCGCCCGGAAGGACCGGGCAGAATTGCGCGCGCCTAGCAGCTAGGCCGCGGCATGGCAACGCGCACGCCCCTGCCATCCCCTGCCGGCACGCCCCAAGGTGGCGCTTTTCGATCCACCTTCAAGAGTGCGGCCAGCACTTGCCGGAACACTTGTCTGGACAGATGCCCAAAACAAGACATCGCGACCCGCTTGCCTTACCGGTTCGTCCTGCCTATAGGCGCGGCTCCCAGCCGGAAGCGGCACGGGAAAATACGGTCGGGACGTAGCGCAGCCTGGTAGCGCATCACACTGGGGGTGTGGGGGTCGGAGGTTCGAATCCTCTCGTCCCGACCAATTTTCTTCCTGCACATCACCGAGTGGCCGCGCCATCATGCGCTGCTGCATCTGGCCAGCAGGATCCCACACATTCCGTTCGTTCCGCCGTGCGATTTTCGCGCGCCTTGCTGCGCAATATCGCCAATTTCGGGGCAATTTGTATCCGAAATGAATAGCAAGCACCCCGGACAAACCCATACCGGATCATTTCGATTCAGAAACGGATTTCCCGCGGCAGGCCGACCCGGTAACGGCGGGCGCATGTATCTAGACTTTTGATCTAGTTTTTGCGTCTAAATTTCCGTCCAGGGGGTCTCCATCATGAATCTTCGCAATGCGCTGCTCTATACCGCAGCTGCCGTCGCCTTCGCCGGCTCAGCCAGCGCCGCTCAGGCATCGACCGTTTCGGCGACCTTCACCAAGGGCGCGATTGCCGAATATACCAACGGCGCGAACCAGACGAGCAACGCCCGCCTGTTCAGCCAGCTGGGCATTCAGAGCATCATGATCAGCCAGGCCAGCACGACCTGGGGCGGCACGCAGGGCAACGACACCACGGTCAACGTCACCCTGACCAAGACCAACGGTCAGGTCGAAACCTTCACTGCCGCGATCAACTGGCTGCAGAAGACCGGCAATACCGCCGACTGGATCGGCCTGACCATCTCGCCGACCACGTCCGTGAATGACGGGTTCACGCTCTCGGCCGGCTCGCAGAAGACCTATCTGCTCGAATTCTCGCACAGCTCGCTGGTCGAAACGATGTACGCGTCGGATCCGAACAGCCTCGATGGCAGCTCGGACACCCGCGGCGCGATTTCGGCGCTGAACGCACTGGTTCCGCTCGACACCACCGCCCCCGTCATCACCGGCCCAACCGGCGGCGCTGGCGCGGCCAACTCGGCGGTCTCGGTCAACGAAAACCAGACCGGCGCGACCCGCCTGACCGCCAACGAGCCGGTCACCTGGTCGATCGTGGGCGGCACCGATGCCGGCAAGTTCAGCATCGCGCCCGATGGCACCATCACCTTCAACACCGCGCCCGACTATGAAGCGCCGACCGATAGCAACACCAACAACACCTATGTCGTGACCGTTCAGGCCACCGATGCTTCGGGCAACGTGTCGACCCAGACCGTGACCGTCACGGTGCTGAACCTCAACGACACGACCCCGGTGTTCATCAACACCAATGCCACCAGCGGCGGCAGCGCCTCTTACAGCTTCAACTATGCTGAAAACTCGGCGACGACGACTACGCTGGGCACCGTGACTGCCGCAGGCGGCACCGGCGCGCTGACCTACTCGATCACCGCCGGCGATCCGAACAACTGGTACCAGATCAACCCGACCACGGGGGCGATCACGCTCACCACCGCCGGCGCGGCCTCGCTCGCCAACGATTACGAGCAGACCCCCAATGCCCAGACCCTGACCGTGCAGGTCAGCGACGGCACGGCGAGCACCACCATCCAGGTTGCGCTCAACGAAACCGATGTGAACGAAAACCCGCCCGCCATCACCGGCCCGAGCGGCGGCAGCGGCGCGGCGGCTTCGGCCCTCACCGTCAACGAAAACCAGACGGCCGTGACCCAGATGACCGCCGACAAGCCGGTCACCTGGTCGATCTCGGGCGGCACCGAAGCCAGCAAGTTCAGCATCGCCCCCAACGGCATCATCACCTTCAACACCGCGCCCAACTATGAAGCGCCGACCGATGGTGACACCAACAACACCTACGTCCTGGTGGTTCAGGCCGTGGATTCGAGCGGCGCGATCACCACGCAGACCGTGACTGTCACCGTTGCCAACATCGATGACACCGCCCCGGCGATCACCGGCCCCAACGGCGGCCCCGGTGCGGCGGCTTCGGCGCTGACCGTCAACGAAAACCAGACCGCGGTTACCCGCCTGGTTGCCAACGAAGGCGTGACCTGGTCGATCACCGGGGGCACCGATGCTGCCAAGTTCAGCATTGCCGCCGACGGCACGATCACCTTCAACACCGCGCCGGACTATGAAGCTCCGACCGACAGCGACGGCAACAACACCTATGTGCTGACCGTTCAGGCGGTTGATGCGGCCGGCAACATTTCGACCCAGACGATCACCGTCACGGTTGCCAACCTCGACGACACCGCTCCGGTCATCACCGGCCCGAGCGGCGGCGCCGGCGCTGCGGCCTCGACCATCGGGGTCTATGAAGACCAGACCGCGGTGACCCGCGTGACCGCCAACGAAACCGTCACCTGGTCGATCGTGGGCGGCGCCGATGCGGCGCAGTTTACCATTGCTGCCGATGGCACGATCACCTTCCGCACCGCCCCGGACTTTGAAAATCCGGCCGATGCCGATCACAACAACGCCTATCTGGTCCAGGTTCAGGCCCGTGACGCGGCTGGCAACGTTTCGACCCAGACGATCACCGTCAACGTGCTCAACCTGGACGAAATCACCCAGAAGCTGAACGCGATCTCGAGCGCGCTGCGTTCGAACCTGCGCAACTATGCCTTCGGCAGCCTGCAGGACATGCTCTCGTTCAACGAAGGGCTGATGCAGAACACCGCCGATGGCGATTGCAACGCCAACGCCCGCAACAAGGGTGTCCACGGTTCGGTTCGCGCCAACCAGAGCGGCGAAAACGTCGATCTGAAGCTGTCGCGCCAGGTCAACGCCTGCGCCACCCGCGTGCGGATCTACTTCGACATGGGCCTCGCTGCCTCGTCGATGGCTGGCAACGCCAACCTGCGCGCGCTCGGCTCGGTCCGCGCCGAAACTCTGGTTGCCAAGGACGTGACCGTGGGCCTCGGCCTGATGGGCTCGTTCGCGTCGGACAACCTGACCAGCTTTGCCAACAGCTCGATCTCGGATGAATCGCTGCAGGGCAACCTCTACGTCCGCGCCCGCCTCAGCGACACGCTGCGCGCTGGCGCCTTCGGCAGCATCGGCAAGGCCTGGTACCGCTTTGGCCTGCACGACGATGGCTTCAACCTGGCGGGCCGCATGACCGGCGATCGCTATGCCTACGGTGCCATGCTGAGCGGCGACATGACCCTTGCCGGGATCAAGGTCACCACCGACGTTGCGCTGTCGCGTGCGGTCGAAAAGCTGGGCAGCGCCAGCCTCGCAGCCAACTACAAGGGCGAAAGCCGCTCGGGCATCGGCTTTGCGGTCGGCACCGTCGATGCGACCCGCCTCAGCGTTCCGGCGCACCTGCGCCTGATCTCGCGCGGGGACGAAAAGGCCGATAGCCACTCGCTGGTTCTGACCTTCAGCCCCGGCCTGCTGTGCGAAGACAAGTCGGCCGATGCCTCGGGCCTGAGCTGCGGTTACCAGCTGGGCGGCAAGCTCTCGCTGGCCACCAGCAGCCGCGACCGCGCCTACCTCGATGCACGTCACGAAGACGTCAGCGGCAACACCCGCGAAGTGTTCTCGCTGGGCTATGCGCACCGCTGGGGCCCGGTCGAACTGGGCGTCTCGGTCGATCAGGATGTCTCGGCTATGCGCGGCGACAGCCGGGCGATGATGCGCCTGCGCTTCGTCGGCCGCTAAGCGCCGTCACGGCCCAAACGAACAGGGGGCTGCCCACCGGGCGGCCCCCTTTTTCGTGGGCGCGATCCCGCCGCCGTTAGCGTCCCTTCCAGACCGGCGCGCGCTTTTCGGCAAAGGCCAGCGGCCCTTCGCGCGCATCCTCGCTGGTGCGCCAGGCGATGAACGCGGGATCGCCGGGCTGCGCGCCCATCGCCGCCTCGACATCGGGCGCGGCCAGCCCGCGTAGCACCAATTCCTTTGAGGTGCGCACCGAAACCGGCGAGGCGCGCAGGATATCGCTGCACCAGCGCGCGGTGGCGCTGGCCAGATCGGCATCGTCGACCACTTCGGTGACAAAGCCCATCCGCAGCCCGTTTTCCGCGCTGGCCCGGCGTGCCGCCAGGATCATCCCCATCGCCTGCTTGAGCGGCGCCTGACGCGCCAACCGGTGCAGCCCCCCGCCCAGCGCGATCGCGCCGACCAGCGGCTCGGGCAGCCCAAACGAGGCACTGCGCGCTGCCACCACGATGTCGCAGGCGAGCACGAGTTCAAACCCGCCGCCCAGCGCGAGGCCATTCACCGCCGCGATCACCGGCTTAGGGCAATCGAACCGCTCGATCAGTCCGGCATAGCCATGCGGCGGATAGCCGCCCGCGCCGCCGGCTGCCGCTTCCTTGAGATCGGAGCCCGCGCAAAACGCCCGCCCCTCGCCCGTCACCACGCAAACCTGTTCATCGTCTGCCGCGGCGAAGGCGTTGAACGCCTCTTCCAGCTGCCAGTGCATTGCGGTGGTGATGGCGTTGAGCGCATCGGGCCGCGCCAGCGTGATCGTGCGCACACCGCCCGTCACCTCGATCCGAATATCCGTCATCGCCCTCATCCCCTGTTGTTCTCGACCCACAGCGTTTCGAGCCGGAGCGCGAATGACAAGACAATTTTCCTACACAAACCAAATTGGTTATTTGTCTGTCCGAATTACACCTGAAGGGAATTGCCGATGCCGATACTCGATGCGCTGATCTCGCCGCTGGCCGCCATCATCGACAAGCTGATCCCCGACAAGGCCGCCCGCGACAAGGCCAAGCTCGAACTGCTCCAGCTGCAAGGCTCGCAGGAACTCGCAGAAATCAACGCCCGGCTGTCCGCGATCGTGGCCGAGGCCAATTCCGCCGATCCCTGGACCAGCCGCGCCCGCCCCAGCTTTCTCTACGTGATGTATGTCCTGCTGCTGTGGTCGCTGCCGATGGGGCTGCTGGCGGCGTTTCGCCCCGACAAGGCGGTTGCCATCGGCCAGGGCATGAACGCCTATCTCGCCGGTTTTCCCGAGCCGCTCTACGCGCTCTTCGGCACAGGCTATCTGGGCTACACCGCCGCGCGTCAGTGGGGCAAGATCGCCGGGAGCGACCGCTAGGCGCCCCGCGCCGCCGGTCAGGCCGGTTAGCTTCGGGTAATCTTTTGGCGCTATTGCCCGGTGCAACAGGCCGCATTCCGCGCGGCGCACCACCGATCAGGGACACGACATTGGCCGCAACATCACTGCCCCTTCCCGCCCGCCTTGCCCGGCTGGCCCAGATCACCGCGTGGCTGGTCCCGGCCAGCCTGATGGCCAGCGCCTGCTCCAGCGGGGAGGCCGCGCTCAACGAAAAGGTCGCCGCGGGTGAAGCCGCCGCCAAGCGCGCCGAAACCGCCGCCGACCGCGCCGAATCCGCCGTGCGCAAGGCCGGCGGCAGCGCTGCCCCGGCTGTAGTCGAGGAAAACGAGCCCGAACCCGTCAACGTCGATCCCGGCGAAATTCACGACCTCCCTGACGACGCTGCCGCGCAGGCCGGCTGACCCGCCCTACCCGGGCACTTCCGGGCCTTTCCGCTTGTGCCGCGCCCGCGCGCGGCTATGGAGGCTGGATAGTCAAGCCTCGGGAGCCCCAGCGTGAGCCGCAAAGTCATCCATGTCCTGCACGGGCCGAACCTGAACCTGCTCGGCACGCGCGAGCCGGAAATCTACGGCCGCGAAACCCTTGCCGACATCGATGGCCGGCTGGCCGCGCGCGCTGCCGAACTGGGCTTTGACATCGAAGCCCACCAATCGAACCACGAAGGCAACCTGGTTGACTGGTTGCAGGCCGCCAATGCCAGCGGCGCCCATGCCGTGCTGATCAATGCCGGGGCCTATACCCACACCTCGGTCGCGATCCACGACGCGATCCGCGCGATCAAGGTGCCGGTGATCGAAGTGCACCTGTCCAACCCGCACCTGCGCGAGGAATTCCGCCACAAGAGCTATATC
This sequence comes from uncultured Novosphingobium sp., assembly GCA_937996535.1. GTDB lineage: Bacteria > Pseudomonadota > Alphaproteobacteria > Sphingomonadales > Sphingomonadaceae > Novosphingobium. The sequence continues at coordinate 7,962 of CALKVF010000098.1, forward strand.
GGCATGGCCGCCAAGGGCACGATCTGCGGGTTCGGTTCGGAAAGCTACCTGCTCGCGCTGGAAGCTGCGGCGCGGCTCTGAGCGCCTCGCACTAGGGGAAAAGCCCCCTTTTCACCCTTGTCACTGCCGCCGGGCCCGCGCATAGGCGGGCCTACGTGTTGAACAAGGGGATCGCATGAGCGACGCAAAGGGCGCCAGCCGTTCCGGGAATGGTGGCATGAACATCGATAGCAAACTCGTTCGCGAACTGGCCGAACTGCTGGCCGAAACCGGTCTGACCCAAATCGAGGTCGAAGACGGCGATCGCAAGATCAAGGTGGCCCGTCAGGCCGCGCAGGTCGCGGTTGCAGCCCCGCTCGCCGCCGCGCCGCTCGCGGCTCCGGTAGCGGCTCCCGCTGCTGCGCCTGCTGCCGCCCCCGCCGCCGATGATGCCAATGCGCTCAAGTCGCCGATGGTTGGCACAGTCTATCTCTCGCCCGAACCCGGCGCCGCGCCGTTCGTCAGCGTTGGCCAGACGGTCAAGCCGGGCGACACGCTGGTGATCATCGAGGCGATGAAGGTCATGAACCCGATCACCGCCACCAGCGCCGGCACGGTCAAGGCCGTGCTCGTCGAAAACGCCCAGCCGGTCGAATTCGACCAGCCGCTGGTCGTCATCGCTTAAAGCGAGCAGGCAAACATGGGCATTTCCCGGCTGCTGATCGCCAACCGCGGCGAGATCGCGCTGCGCATCCACCGCGCGGCTCACGAAATGGGGATCGAGACGATCGCGGTGCACTCCACCGCCGATGCCGATGCCATGCACGTGCGCCTGGCCGACCATGCCGTGTGCATCGGGCCGCCGGCGGCCAAGGACAGCTATCTCAACACCGCCGCGATCATCTCGGCGGCCGAGATCGCCCATGCCGACGCGATCCACCCGGGCTATGGCTTCCTCTCGGAAAACGCCCAGTTCGCGGAAATCGTCGAAGCCCACGGGATCACCTGGGTCGGCCCCAAGCCCGAACACATCCGCACGATGGGCGACAAGGTCGAAGCCAAGCGCACCGCTGGCGCGCTTGGCCTGCCGCTGGTGCCGGGCTCTGACGGGGCGATCAACGATCCCGTCGAAGCTGCCAAGATCGCCGCGGAAATCGGCTATCCCGTGATCATCAAGGCCGCTTCGGGCGGCGGCGGGCGCGGGATGAAGGTGTGCAACACCGCCGAAGAACTGCCCACACTGATGGCCCAGGCCGGCAGCGAAGCCAAGGCCGCTTTCGGCGACGACACCGTCTACCTCGAAAAGTATCTCGGCAATCCGCGCCACATCGAATTCCAGATCTTCGGTGACGGCGAAGGCAATGCCATCCACCTGGGCGAGCGCGACTGCTCGCTCCAGCGCCGCCACCAGAAGGTGCTCGAAGAAGCCCCCTCGCCGGTCATCAGCCCCGAAGAACGCAACCGCATGGGCGGGATCGTCTCCAAGGCCATGGCCGACATGGGCTATCGCGGTGCCGGCACGATCGAGTTCCTGTGGGAAAACGGTGAGTTCTACTTCATCGAAATGAACACCCGCCTGCAGGTCGAACACCCCGTGACCGAAGCGATCACCGGGGTCGATCTGGTGCGCGAACAGATCCGTATCGCCGATGGCAAGCCGCTGTCGGTGACCCAGGACGAAATCGAGTTTCGCGGCCACGCGATCGAATGCCGGCTCAACGCCGAAGATCCCTGGACCTTCGCGCCTTCGCCCGGCCTCGTGACCAATTATCACGCCGCTGGCGGGATGCACGTGCGCGTCGATTCGGGGCTTTACGCGGGTTACAAGATCCCGCCCTACTATGACTCGATGATCGCCAAGCTGATCGTTTCGGGCCGCAGCCGCGAAGGCTGCATCATGCGCCTCAAGCGCGCGCTCGAAGAAATGGTGATCGGCGGGGTCAAGACCTCGATCCCGCTGCATCAGGCGCTGATGAACGAGCCCGATTTCATCCACGGCGATTACACGATCAAGTGGCTGGAAGAATGGCTGGCGGAGCGGGCGAACTGAGTTCGCCTGCCGCCTAGGCGGCAAGCCAATCCCCCAATATCCGCGCCGATTCATCCGGCAGTTCAAGCGGCGGGAGATGCCCGCACCGCTCGACCACGATCAGCCGCGCGCCCGCAATCCCGGCGGCCAGCGCATCCGCCATCGCGCGCGGGGTAACCCGGTCGGCATCGCCGATCACCACGATCGTCGGCACCGCGATCTGCGCCAGCACCGGGCGCAAATCCTCGCGCGCCAGCACCGCGTCGATCTGCCGGGCATAGGCAGCCGGACTGACCCGCTGCATCATCGCCGTCATCGCCCCGGCCACGCGCGGCACGGCCTCGGGATGGACGAGATAGGACCAAGCAGCCTCCGGCACATCCACAAAGGCTTCGATCTGCCGCAGCCGATCACGAGTAACTACGCGCGCAGCGCGGGCAGTTTCGTCATCGGGCGCGGCGTTGGTGTCAAACAATGCCAGCCGGGCCACCCGCCCCGGCGCCTGGCGCATCACTTCGAGCGCGACCATGCCGCCCATCGACAGGCCCGCGAGCGCAAAACGCGGCGGCGCGCCCCGCAGCAGCCGCGCGGCCATGGCGCTCAGCGTATCATCGGAAAAGGTATCGGCGATCCGGCACTCCGCCGCTGATCCCAGCGCGGCGGCGGTCTGATCCCAGACGGCGGCATCGCTGCCGAGCCCCGGGATCAGATAGAGCGGCTCGGCCCCGCTCACTCCAAGGGCACGCCCGGCATCTGCTTGGCGGTGCGAATCGTCAGCGAAGTCTTGACGCTCGCCACGTTGGGGGCCGGGGTCAATTTGCTGGTAAGGAATTCCTGGAAGCTCTGCAGGTCGCGGCTGACGATCTTCAAGATGAAGTCGATTTCACCGTTAAGCATATGGCATTCGCGCACTTCAGGCAGATCCTTCATCGCGTCTTCGAACTGACGCAGCGAATCCTCGGCCTGGCTCTTGAGGCTGACCATCGCGAAAACGGTGATCGCAAAGCCCAGCTTCGAGGCATCAAGATCAGCGTGGTAGCCCCTGATAACGCCCGATTCTTCAAGCGCGCGAACCCGCCGCAGGCACGGCGGCGCGGTCAGCCCGACGCGGTTGGCGAGTTCGACATTGGTCACGCGCCCCTCGTCCTGAAGCTCGGCCAGCAAGCGCCTGTCGATCGAATCCAGATTAGCCATCATGCCCCACCATTGATCGGTATGCCGCGCCATTCGGCATACGGCCCCGCAACATTCACAGCCGCGCACAGCTGCAACCGATAATTTTATTGTTTCATATCGTAATTGTCCCGCTTTGCAACGCACCTTTCGCAAGCGGTTTCGCTTTAACCTCGGTCTGATAAGGAGGGCTCCCGCGGGTCGCACTTGCGGCTGGAGACACGATGCATTTTGACGACCGCCTTGGCACCGTACTGCGCATTCGCGCCGACGGCGAAGGCATGCGTCGCATCCAGCTGCGCCAGTTGCTTGACCTGCTTGGCACCCTGCCCGCCGATGCCCGGGGCGAACAGGTCGATGCCGCCTTCGTTCGGCTTGGCGAACTCGCTCAGGTGATCGCGCCGGCCCATTGCGCGGCGATTCTCGGCGAGCCCGGGCTGCGGCTGCGCTCGCCCCGGCTGGTCGCCACGCTCGCCGCCGGCGCGCCCGAGGTTGCGCGCGGCGCGCTGGAAGCCGCGCAGCTCAGCGACGAACAGTGGCTCGATCTGCTCCCTGCACTCTCCCCCGCCACGCGCGGCCACCTGCGCGACCGTGCCGATCTTTCGCCGACCCTTGCCCTCCAGCTTGGCCGCCTCGGCGTGCAAAGCCGCGCCCTGCCCCCGGCCGATGTCGTCCCAGCGCAAGCCCCCGCCCCCCAGCCCGCAGAGCCTGCGCCTGAACCAGCCGCCATCGCAGCCGACGAACCGCAGGGCATCAGCGCCCTGGTCAAACGGATCGAGGCCTATCGCAAGGCCCGCGAAGCCGATCAGCAGCGCCCGGCCGGCGATTCGCCGCGCCTCCCGCTGGGCGAAGATCATGCCGGCAGCCCGCGCCGGATTGCCGCGTTCGATTTTGCTACCGATCCCGCCGGCCAGATTACTTGGGCCGATCCCTCGGCCGCGCCGATGGTGACCGGGCTGCGGCTGGGCGCGCCCGAAGGGTCTGCCGCGCTGTCCGGCCCGCCCGCGCTGGGCGAGGCGCTGCGCCGCCGCCAGCCGCTGCGCGCCGCGCTGGTCACGATCACCGGCGCGCCGGCTATTTCGGGCGAATGGCGGATCGACGCCACGCCGTGGTTCGATCCGCTGACCGGCCGCCATGTCGGCTGGCGCGGACGGATGCGCCGCCCGGCTGCCGCAGCCCAGGCCGCCGCCCCGCTGCCCCGCGCCGCCGACAGCGAGGCCGACCGCATCCGCCAGTTGCTCCACGAACTGCGCACCCCGATCAACGCGATCCAGGGCTTTGCCGAAGTGATCCAGCAGCAGCTGTTCGGCCCTACTCCGCACGAATACCGGGCGCTGGCCGCCAATATCGTTGGCGATGCAGCGCGGATGCTCTCGGCTTTTGACGAGCTGGAACGCCTTGCCAAGCTCGACAGCGCGGCGCTCGCGCTGGAGCCGGGCGAAACCGACGTGGCCGAGGTGTTCGAGGTGACCATCGCCCAGCTCGATGCCCATATCCGCCAGCGCGGCGCCAGGCTCGCGCTGCGCCGGGATGGCGACACACCGCTGACCGTGCCGCTCGCCCGGCTTGAGGTTGAGCGGGTCGGCTGGCGCCTGCTCGCCACGCTGGCCGGGGTCTGCGCGACGGATGAAGTGCTCAAGGTCCGGCTCAAGGCCAAGGACGGCGCGGCCCGGCTCGATATCGCACTGCCCGCCGTGCTGGCCGCGCGCGAGGGCGAGGCCCTGTTCAACACCAGCGCCACCGAAATCCAGCAGGCGATCGCCGCCGGGGTGTTCGGGGTCGGCTTTGCCCTGCGGCTTGCCCGCGCCGAGGCCCAGGCCGCCGGCGGGAAGCTGGAGCGCAAGGGCGACCGGCTGCGCCTGCTCCTGCCGCTTGCCGGGCATGCAGACTTGACCGCGCCCGCTGCCGGCCATAACCCGGACGCCGCACAGGCCAGCTAGCAGAGGCGCTCTTTTTCAGCGCGTTAGGCAAACGAAGGGATTGATCGACCGGTGGCGGAAAACCGCATCACGGACCTGCCGGGCGATGACGATCTGGCGCAGTTTGCGCCCGCATTCGGCCAGCGCTTCATCCTGACGGTCGATACCGAGGAAGAGTTTGACTGGACCCGCCCGATCGAGCGTTCGGGCCACACCGTGCATACGGTGGCGCGGCTCGCCCGGTTCCAGGAATTCTGCGAAGGCCAGGGCGTGGTCCCGGTCTATCTGATCGACTATCCGATCGCCACTTCGCCGATGGCCGCGCAGATCCTGCGCGATGCCGTGGCCGCCGGCCGCGCCGAAATCGGCGTGCAGCTCCACCCGTGGGTCAACCCGCCGCACGAGGAGGAGGTGACCAATTACAACTCCTATGCCGGCAACCTGCCCCCGGCTCTGGAGCGCGAAAAGTTCAAGCGCCTGCGCGACACGATCGAGCAGAACTTCGGCGCCGCCCCCACGATCTACCGCGCCGGGCGCTATGGCGTGGGCGCCAGCACCGCGCAGATCCTCGCCGATCACGGCATCCTCATCGACACTTCGGTGCGCGCGCGCTTCGATTACAGCGCCAGCGGCGGGCCGAACTTCCGCCAGCATCCGGTCGTGCCCTATTGGATCAACCGCGAGCGCCGGCTGCTCGAACTACCGCTGACCACGGTGTACTGGGGCCCGCTGCGCCGCTTTGGCCCGTGGCTTTACCCGATGCTGTGGCGGATGCCGCGGCTGCGCGGGGCGCTCGCCCGGATCGGCCTGCTCGAACGCATCCCGCTGACCCCCGAAGGTGTGACCAGCACCGAGGCGCTGCGCGGGATCGACGTGGCGATCAGCGAAGGGCTGCCGGTGCTGGTGTTCAGCTTCCACAGCCCGTCGCTGGCGCCCGGCTATACGCCATACGTGCGCAGCGAAGATGATCTGGATGCGCTGTACGATTGGTGGCGGGCAACCTTCGCGGCGCTGCGCCACCGCGGGGTCATGCCGACCACGGCCGGCGAAATTGCCGGATCCATCACCCTTGCCTAAGTGCCCCGGCCCCGCTAACCCGCCCGCACCCATTCGCGGAGCGGGCCTGTAGCTCAGTTGGTTAGAGCTGGCCGCTCATAACGGCTAGGTCGCGGGTTCAAGTCCTGCCGGGCCCACCACCCCGCGAACAATGGCTCCCGGTCGGGGAGTAGCGCAGTCTGGTAGCGCGCCTGCTTTGGGAGCAGGATGTCGCAGGTTCGAATCCTGTCTCCCCGACCAACAGCCTTTCCATCCACTTCATGCCCGCGAGCGAAACTCTGGAGCCGGTTTGGGGCGCCAGATCGAAACGCGTTGTACACTTGATTTGGCCCAAACGCGATCACTGCAAAGAACACTCCAGTTTGGACGATCCAATCCGGAAATATGCGATTATACGTATTTAGCTTAAATGGACTATTGTTCTAGGGAATTGGTATGTTTTCCCGAACAACATTGGTCTCAGCGGCTAGCTCGCTAGCGCTTTTTTGCCTTGTCGGGGCCGATCAGGCCGTCGCCCAGAGCACCGCGGCCGATCCGGAACAACCAGCCGCCCAACCGGCCGCCACCGGATCGTTGGATGACGCATTGGCCATGTCGGTCGAAAGCCACCCGTCGATCATTGCGGCTCGGGTCAGGGCCCGCGCCGCGGGGGTGGATCTCTCAGCAGCGCGCTGGGCACGGTTGCCTAGCGTAACAGTCGAGGGCCACGTCCTCGACAAGCAGGGCACCCTGCCCGTGGCGCAACTGGTGGTCGATCAGCCGCTGTTCGATGGTGGCCGGATTGGCGGAATGATCGGTCGCGCCCGGTTCGCTCGCGATGCAGCACTGGCTGGCTACGATGAAACCCGCCAGATTGTCATCCTCGCTGTCATTGACGCATGGCTGGAAGAGTACCGCTTGCGCTTTCGCACCGAGCTTTTGGCGGATTCCGCGAGGCGCCATGACGACATGGTCGAATCCATGCGCCGCCGTGTCGATCACGGCATTAGCCCGCTGGCTGATCTCGAACTGGCCCGCACCCGCGCGCTGCAGGTTGAACAGCAACGGCTCGCCTCTGCGGCCCAAGAGCGCACCGCTTTGCGCCGGCTGCGCGAATTGGTGGGTGATCCGGCCTATCTGCCCTCGCCCAAAATTGCCCTGCCCGCCGCCTGGCCGGAATTCGACGACGAGGCCGTGATCGCACTGGCGGCACAGCGTGATCCGCGATTGCGCCGGATTGCCTCCGAGGCTGCCGCGGCCGGTGCCGAGGCACGGGTCGCGCGGGCGCAAGTGTGGCCGCAGGTCAGCGGGCAATATACCTACAACGATGTTCAGGGGCATCGCTTCGGCTTCGTCGTCAAAGCCCAGGCAGAAGGCGGGATTGGCCGGATTGAAGCTGCCCGGGCCGCAGATTTGCGAGAGCAGGCCACGGCGTTCCAAATTGCCGCGACCCGGCGAGAATTCAACGAAACGATCGCCGCCGAAGTGCAGACCTACACGGCCAGCAAGGCCCGCCTGGTGGCCGGCGGTGAAGCGGCGAATACGGCGGAGCGGGTAATGGAATCCTATATGCGACAATTCGCCAGCGGTCGACGCGGCTGGCTTGATGTGATGAACGCAGTGCGTGAAGCCAGCGCAGCCGATCTGGATGCGCTGGATGCGCGCGTCTCGGCGCTGGATGCCTTGCTGCATCTCAACATCCGGACTGGTGACGGGACCGTGGTTGCTGGGCAGTCGACGCAATGAACACGCTGATCATGATGCTTGGTGCCTTGGCCCGGCAGCAAAACGCAGCCCTGGCACCCGATTGGACCGCAGCCATCCCGAGCGAAGTCGCGCCCGATGGCCTGGGCGAGGTCATGGATATGCTCGGCTGGAAGGCCACGCGCAACCAGCGGCCGCGGGCCCAGGATTTCCCGCTCCTGGCGTGGCACGATGACTTCGGCTGGGCCTATGCCGACCGGCGGATCAACGATGACAGTCTCTATGTTGTTACCGCGCAGGGGCCTCAGGAAATACCTGCCGATGCCTCTGTCATGCTGTGGCAAGTCAAAGTGTCAAGTGTAGTTCGCCAGGTAAGCTCGGGCAAAGCGCTTTCGGTATTCTGGAACGCTATTATGAGCCGCAAGGCGATGCTCATCGATGCGACCATCGCCACGGTGCTGGTCAACATCATTGCGCTCGTGACATCGATCTATTCGATGCAGGTCTACGACCGGGTAATCCCCCACAATGGCTTTTCGACATTGACGGTCCTGACCGTGGGCATGGTGGTAGCGCTGCTGTTCGACATGGTAATCCGCAATACGCGTGCAACGATGATCGATCGGGCCGCAAATGACATCGACAGCGAGGTGGCTGAATACTTTTATGAGCGGATGCAGGCCGTGCGGCTTGACGCTCGTCCCAAGTCGATCGGCACGATGGCCGCGCAGCTGCGCGGCACGGAGCAGGTTCGGCAACTGCTGTCATCCGCCTCAATGTTCATCCTCGCGGACCTCCCGTTTGCACTGTTGTTCATTGTCGTGATGGCCGGTCTTGGCGGGATTGTTGCACTGGTGCCGGTAATTGCGTTCCCGATTTCACTGCTAATGGCAGCGGGCTTGGCACGCCTGATCCGCAGCGAAACCAATGCCGCACAGATTTCCGGCAATCGCAAGAACGGCTTGCTGGTCGAAGCGCTCGATGCTGCTGAGACGATCAAGGCAAACCTGGGCGGGTGGGCGATGACGGCCAAGTGGAATCGTCTGATGGACGATGTCCACGAGCACGACCTCAAGGTGAAGCGGTGGTCGACCGTCTCTGGCTCGGCCTTTTCGCTGATTCAACAGCTGGCATATGTCGGGGTAGTCTGTGTCGGCGCTTATGAAGTGTCCCAAGGGGCCATGACAATGGGCGCTGTCATCGCCTGTTCGATCCTCGCTGGACGGGTTAACGGTCCGCTGGTGGCAGCATTGCCCGGCTTCATCGTTCAATGGGGATACTCGCGTTCCTCGCTCGCGGCACTCGATACCATTCTTGAAATGCCAAGCGACCGCCCGCTTGACCGGCAACTGGTTCGGCATACGCAAGCCAAGGGTGTGCTGCAGATCGAAAACGTGCGGTTCGAGCACACCGGAACGCGTACCGGGATGCGGATTGAACGTCTGCACTTGCAGCCGGGCGAGCGGGTCGGCGTGATCGGCCCTGTGGGGGCCGGAAAATCGACCTTCGCGCGGTTGCTGGCCGGTCTCTATGCCCCCACGGAGGGAGTCGTTACGCTGGATGGCATCGACCTGCGCCAGATGGCGGAGGAAGACCTGCGCCGCCACATTTGCTACCTGCCGCAGGACTACCGCCTGATTAACGGCACGCTGCGCGACAACCTGGTGATGGGCCTGAGCTTCCAGGAGGATGCCGCCCTGATCGAAGCGGCGCAGCGCTCAGGCCTGGACGAGCTGATCCGCTCGCACCCCAGCGGGCTTGACTTGCCGATTTCCGAAGGCGGAATGGGCTTGTCGGGTGGGCAGCGAGCGCTGGTCGGGCTGACGCGTTTGCTGCTGGCCAAGCCCAAGGTCATTCTGGTCGACGAACCGACTGCGGCACTGGATCAGGATAGCGAACTGCGCATCCTCAACGCGCTGTTGGCAGAAATTGCCCCGGACGCGGTGCTTATCTTCATTACCCACAAGCAGCAGTTGCTGAACGTGTTCGGCCGATTGCTGGTGGTCGTGAACGGCCAACTTGCCGCTGACGGCCCGACGCAAGCCGTGCTCGACCATCTCAAGCCCAAGGCAGCACCTGCGCAGGCGCCTGCTGCCTCTCCTGCACCGATCCGGGTCGGCGGCAGTCCCATTCTTACAGGAGCCGCGCTGCGATGATGCCAGCAGTTCATGACCTTCGCTCGCGCACCGTGGTGGGCAGCAGCGCCTTGGCTTTAGCCGCCTTCGTCGGTTGGGCCACCTATGCCCAGATCGACCAGGTTAGCCGTGCCAGCGGCCAGGTAATCCCGGCAGGACGGGTACAAATCATCCAGAGCGCCGATGGTGGCGTAATCGGTGCGATCAATGTCCGCGAAGGCGACCGGGTGCGCAAAGGTCAGGTGCTGGTCCTGCTCGACCGGGTGAAAATCGCCGCTGCGGTCGACGAGGGCCGCGCGAAGGTGGCGGCGCTGAAGGCCATGAAAGCGCGGATCGAAGCCGAACTGTTCGACCGTGCGCTGACCTTTCCGGCGGAACTCAAGGACTATCCTGAGTTTACCAGCAACCAGCGCGAATTGTTTGCCAAGCGCCGCGCAGCGCAGGCACAGGACATCGCGGCCCTGCAAGGCATGCTGCGGCTGGTGCGCGAAGAGCTGAGCATGAACCGCCCGCTTCTGGCGATGGGCGATGTCAGCCGCTCCGAGGTGTTGCGGCTCGAACGGTCGGTGACCGAAATCGAAGCCCAGATCGCGGGACGCCGAAACAAGTATCTGCAAGATTTGCAGGCCGATTACGCCAAGGCCGACGAGGATCTAGTCACGGCGCAGCAGACGCTGACCCAACGCGAAGCCTCGCTCGCGGATACCCAGCTGGCGGCGCCAGCTGACGGAATTGTCAAAAACGTCCGACTGACCACGATCGGCGGAGTTCTGCGCCCGGGCGACGAAGTGCTTGAAATCGTCCCGACCGGGGATGAACTGATCGTTGAAGCCAAGGTTTCACCGTCAGATATCGCCTATGTCCACTTGGGTCAGGAGGCATCGGTCAAGTTCGATGCCTATGATTCATCCATTTATGGCTCGGCAGTCGGGCGGGTCAGCTACATCAGCCCTGACACTCTCAGCGAAACGCGTCCCGGCAGCCCTGCCGACCAGACCTTTTACCGCGTCCACATCAAGGTCGACACGCGGTCGATGCGCCAGTTGGCCGGCAAGGTCCAAGTGCAGCCGGGGATGACCGCGACCAGCGAAATCATCACCGGCCACAACACCGTTCTCAAATATCTGCTCAAGCCGATCATCAAGACCCTGGATCAATCCATGGGAGAACGCTGAGAGAATTGGCGGACGATCAGGTCGGTTCTGATTGAGGAGCTGCGAAAACCAGCCGCACCACTCTGTCGATCAGGGCGATCCAGGCATCATGGCTCATCCGATCATCGGTGATATCGTCGATCAGCCGGCCAAAAGTATAGGCCTGGATCATCACCGCAGCGGCATGCGGATCGATATCAGGGGCTAGCCAGCCCTTGCGCTGAGCGTCAGTGAAAATTTCCCGGAAGGCGTTGGTTAGGCGCATCTGCTCACTCGCCAACCGCTCAGCCAGCCGAGGGTTGAGCTCGGATAGGCGATCATCCGCGCGCGCTCCATCCTTCGCGGTCGCCGCGTGTCGGCCTGAGACTGCGCGGTGATTGCCGCAAGTGCCGATACCAGCGACGAAACATCGGTGGCTGTCGCAATCGCAGCCTGCGTCATCATGATGTCGCGATCTGCGAGGGCCGAGAAGCGCTTGATCGCCGCCTCGCCCATCAGGTCGTCAAAATCCTGGAAATGATGGTAGAGTGAGCCTTTCGAAACCCCTGAGGCGGCAAGCACCATCGCCGAGGTGATTTCGCTCAGCGACCATTCGTCGAGCAGCGTTGCGGCCGTTTCGATCAATTTCCGCCTGGTCTCGTGATCTTCGTCCTTGCGGCGACGGCCTCCACGGCGGGCCTTGCCAAGTAGAACGCCTTTCATTTCGGACGCAATTTCAGCCATTACCGAATATTTCCCTGCGGTCGGTCTAGACCGAAATACTGGACTTTCCGTCTAGACCTTAAGATTAAGAAATTTGAGAAACATCTATACCAGTTTCGCCATCATCTCAAAACACGGAGGTGCGCGAAGTTCGCGCCTGAAGACTTGGTTGTTCGAACCAATCTCAAGGCGTCGGTGAGAATATAAGGATAAGTAAATGGCCAGGATGATCCGCTTTACCGATGCAGCCGGTAATGTTTCGGAAGTGAAGCTCAAGCCTGGACAGCTTACGATTCCTGCTCATGCCGGCGCCAAGATGGAACTGGTTGACCAGGCCACGGGCAAAGTCATTCAGGGCGCACGCTTCAAGATCAAGGGGCGTCATGTTCACATCGATCAGCCCGATCATGGCCAGCAGACCGTTGATGCACAGTATGCGGCTGCCGACGATCAAGCCGCTGGGGCTGCCGCCGGGGCCGGCGGGAGCACGGGTGGTGCGGGCGCTGGCAGCGCTGCTGGCGCGGCTGCGGGCGCAGCCTCTGGCGCTGCGGCTGGCGGCCTGGGTCTGGGGACCGTTGCGCTAGGCGCAGCTGGGATCGGCGCGGCAGTAGCCGGCGTTTCGGCGGCAACCGGATCGAGTAATCCCGCCGCGGCAGCACCTGCCGCCCCCACAATCACCTCGACTTCGCTTGTCAGGGCTACCACTCCGACCTTGGCCGGGACGGCTGCGGCTGGCGCGACCGTGACGGTAACGGTTGGGGGCGCGACCTATAAGGTGATTGCCACCAATCAGGGCGCCTGGACGCTCAATCTTGCCACCGCTGCACCGGTCAGCGGCACTCTTGCCCTCAATGCAAACGGCGCAAACACCGTGACTGCCGTGGCGGCGCTGGATAACGGCCCCGCAAGCAGCCCTGCCTCGCAGACGCTCACGATCGACACCACTGCGCCGGGCGCGCCGACGATCACCGTGATCACTGACAACGTTGGATCGACCACTGGCCCCGTCGCGGCTGGAGCCACCACCGATGACAACAATCTTGGTGTCACTGTCGGGCTGACCGGAACCGGCGCAGTCGCCGGCGATGTCGTGAAGCTTTATCGCGGCTCGACCCAAATCGGCACCGCAACGCTGACCAGTGCCGATGTTACCGCCGGGGCGGTGACGATTCAGACCGGGACGCTGGCTGACGGCAGCTATTCCTTCAATGCCACGATCACTGACGCGGCGGGCAATGTAGGCTCAGCCTCCGCGGCGCGCGCAGTGACCGTCGACACCGCAGTTTCCAGCAGCTCGTCGTTGATCACGGCTCATGCCGCAACCAACAGCGTCACGCCGACGCTGCTGGGCAACGCAAGCGCGGGGCAAAGCGTGACCGTGTCCGTGGGCGGCGCGACCTATACGGTTACCGCTGACAGCCAAGGGGTTTGGAGCGTCAACCTGGCGACTGCAACGCCAACCTCGGGAACGCTCACGCTTGACACCACGGGTACGGCCAACACGGTCAGCGTGACGGCTGGCGGCGTCACCGCCACCCAGAGCCTGGTGGTGGACACGGTTGCTCCGGTCGCGCCCGCGATCACCGGAATTACCGACAACGTCGGCGGCAGCACTGGTACGGTGACTGCCGGCGCTACGACCGACGACAGCGATCTCTCGGTTGCGGTCAGCTTGACCGGCACCGGCGCGGTGGTCGGTGACGTCGTCCGACTGTATCAGGGCACCACGCAGGTTGGCAGCGCCACCCTGACCAACGCCAACATCACGGCCGGAACGGTCAGCGTGCAGACCGGCTCGCTGGCAGGCGGAAGCTATAACCTGACGGCAGCCGTGACCGATGCCGCTGGCAACACCAGCGCGACCTCGGTCGCTCAGGCGGTGACGATTTCCCCGCCGGCAGGCACCCCGGTGATGTCTTCCAGCACTGCGGTCAACAGCGCCACCCCCACCCTTTCGGGCACGGCAACCGCCGGCCAAAGCGTGACCGTGACGGTCGGCGGAGCGACCTATACGGTCACTGCCGATAGCCAGGGCGCCTGGACCCTCAACCTTGCCTCCGCGACGCCCACTTCGGGAACCCTCGCACTCGACACCACCGGTGCGGCAAACCCCGTGACGGTGACCGCCGGCGGCATCACTGCAACACAGAGTCTGGTGGTCGACACGGTCGCGCCGACCGCCCCGGTGATTGGGGCGATTACCGATGGTTCGTCCACTGTGACGGCTGGCGGTACGACCAGCAGCAGCTCGGTTTCGGTTGCGGTCAGCCTTGCCGGCACCGGAGCTTTGATCGGCGACACGGTCCGCCTCTACCAGGGCGGCACGCAGATCGGCAGCGCAACGCTGACCAGCGCCAACCTGACCGCTGGTACGGTGTCGATTTCGACCGGCTCGCTGCTCAACGGGAGCTATAGCCTGAGCGCCTCGGTGGTCGACGCCGCTGGCAACACCAGCGTCACCTCGACCCCGCAGAGCGTAACGGTCAGCGCGCCGACCAGCGGCGGGTCGGCTCCGACTGCTCCGAGCATCGGCAGCATCACCGACAACGTTGGTTCGAGCACGGGCGCACTCACCGCCGGGGCGACGACCGACGACAACGACCTGGCGGTTGCGGTCACCCTCACCGGCACGGGAGCCGCTGCGGGCGATACGGTCAAGCTCTATGATGGCAGCACCCTGCTGGGCACCGTGACGCTGAGCAGCGCGGATATCACCGCCCACAGCGTGACTGTGCAAACCGGCGCCCTGGCAGATGGCAGCCACAGCCTGAACGCCACCGTGACCAATGGCACGGGCATCAGCGCCGCTTCGGTAGCGCAGGCACTCACCGTCAACACGGCGCAGAACAACAGCACCCCGCCGAGCAATGCCACGGCTCCTTCGATCAGCTATGCCTACGACAACGTCGGTGCATCGCAAGGGCAGGTGAACGGCGGCGGCACGACCGATGACACCGACCTGGGCGTGATCGTCGGTATTCTCAACACCGGCGCAGTGACGGGCGACGTCATCAAGCTTTACGACGGCTCGACCCTGCTCGGCACGGCGACGGTGAACCCGAACGACAACTTCTACACCATTCAGACCGGCACGCTCACGGCGGGCGCGCATTCCTTTACCGCCACGATCACCGACAGCGCGAGCCATGCGAGCACGGCATCGTCGGCCCTGGCGTTGACGGTTGCCCCGGCCCAGCAGGGCGGCGGCAGTGCGCCGACCGCTCCCAGCATCGCCAGCGTCACCGACAACGTCGGTTCGGCAACCGGCACGCTTGTCTCGGGCGCGATCACCGACGACCCGGATCTGGCGGTCTCGGTCAGCCTTGCCAGCACCAGTGCAGCGGCGGGCGACGTGATCACGCTTTACGACGGCAGCACCCTGCTGGGCACGGCGACGCTCTCGGCCGGCGATATCACTGCCAACGCGGTGACGATCCAGACCGGGATGCTGGCAACCGGCAACCATAGCCTGAACGCAAAGCTGACCGTAGGCGGCGTATCGAGTGCCGCTTCGACCAGCCATGCTGTGCTGGTTGCCGCACCGACCGCCTATTCGGTCGGTGTCCGCACGTCAAACAGCGCGCCAGTCATCGGCGGCACGGCTGCGGCCGGAACCACGCTGACCATCGGCGCAGGCGGGGCAACCTATACCACGACGGCCGACAGCAATGGCGGATGGAGCGTCAACCTGCGCACCGCCACGCCGACCCTTGGGACGCTGGCTCTCAACACCAATGGCGCGAACAACGTGCAGGTGTGGGATGGCACGGCTGCCACTCGCCAGATCGTGACTATTGACTCTGTTGCACCGTCGATGCCGACGGTTCAGTTGATCGACAACGTCGGCAGCAGCACCGGCGTGCTCTCGATGGGGGCGATGACCGACGATAGCGATCTGCAGATCAAGGTTTCGCTGAACAGCACCGGGGCTGCCGTGGGCGATGTAGTGCGCGTGTCAGGCAACTATGGCCAAGGCGCCACGGCAAGCACGTTCGTTCAGACTGCAACGATCACTCAGGCCGATCTCACCGCCGGGTTCGTGTCATTCCAGACCGGTACGATCAGCGGCTTTGTATCTGCTTCGGCCTCGATCGTCGATGCTGCCGGCAACGCCGGCGGCACGTCCTTTACCAGCGCCAACATTTCTGCCGGCACGCCTGCGCCTTCGATCCAGACGGTCACCGCGAATACGGGCGCACAGCAGGGCAGCATCACCTCGAATGGTTCGACCAGCGACAACGATCTGACCGTGCGGGTTTCCCTGAACGGCACCGGCGCGGTTGCCGGGGAAAGCATCCGCCTCATCGGCATGGGGCCGCTGGGCACGGCGGCAGTGCTGACCGCAACGGACATCACCAATGGCTATGTCGATGTGCAGACCGGTCCACTGGGCAAGGGCTACAATAACCTAAGCGCCATCCTGGTTCATGCGGACAATACCACCTCGGCCACCAGCGGCACTTTCATGGTGAATATCACCTCAAACGTAACGCAGACTGTTTCCAGCCTGGTGATCACCGACGATGTCGGTGCGGTAACCGGTACGGTTACCAGCAACACCACCACCGATGATAACAACCTGACGGTGCGCGCCAACTTTACCGGCACTCTGGTGGTCGGGGATTCGGTGCGTCTGTTCGATGTCTACAGTGGCGCATATCTGGCCACCCAGACGGTAACCAGCACCGATGTGACCAACGGTTATGTCGTGATGCAAACCGGCACCCTGACTGGTGCCCCCCGTATGGTTTCGGCGGTCTACGTCAACGCAGCAGGCGAATATGGCGCGCTTGCGGGCAATGCCAATTTCACGGTCGATGCCACCGCGCCAACCGCGCCGACGATCGCTGCCGTGATCGACGACACCGGATCGATCGCCGGGGGTGCGATCGTGGCAGCCGGCGGATCCGCCGCCGATAACGACCTGACCGTGCGGGTCTCGCTGGCCAATACCGGAGCCCTCGCTGGCAACATCGTGGCGCTGGCTGACAATGGCACCGCGACCGGCACATGGGCGCGACTGACGAACGCCGATATCGCCAATGGCTATGTCGGCCTGCAGACCGGAATACTTTCCACCGGCAGCCACAGCCTGACTGCCAATATCACCGATTCGGTCGGCAATGTCGGCGCGGCTTCTGCTGCGCAGACCGTAACCATCACCACCCCGGGCGCTGTGTCGACCCGGGTGGGTTCGCTCAGCAACAGTGCCACCCCGGTGCTGTCGGGTGCAGGCCTGGCCAACGCAACGATCACCGTGGCCATCGGCGGGGCAACCTATACCACCATCGCCGATGGCGTCGGCGCCTGGACGGTAAACCTCGCCGCTGCCACTCCGACCAGCGGGACGCTGGTGCTCAATACCAATGGCACCAACCTGTTCACGGTATCAGATGGCACCACCACCAGCGTGCAAACGCTGCTGCTTGATACCACCGGCTACAACGCGGTGAGCATCACCAGCGTGACCGACAACGTTGGCGCGAGCCAGGGTGCTTTGGCCGCCAACGCGACCACCGATGACAATGACCTTGCCGTGCGAATTTCGATCGTCGGCACCGGGGCATCGGCGGGCGACGTGCTGCGCCATGGTGTGAGCGCGGGCAGCCCGGCGTGGAACTATGTTACCTTGACCAGCACGGATATCGCCAATGGCTATGTCGATGTGCAAACCGGCACGCTGACCGATGGGAGCAAATCCTATTCGGCAGCGGTGCTTGATGCGGCAGGTAACGCCAGTGTCTCGACGCCCACGTCAAGTCGCAGCTTTACCGTCAACACCGCCACCCCGGCCCCGGCGATCACATCGATCACCGATAATGTCGGGTCGTCCACCGGCGCGCTCTCGTCAGGCGCCACGACCGACGATACCGATCTGACCGTGCGTGTTTCGCTTACCGGCACCGGTGCCGTCGCCGGCGAAAGCGTGCGGCTTTACAACACCTATGGATCGCTATCGTCAAACCCGGCCACCCTTTCGACGACGGTGCTGACCTCAACTGACATTCAGGCGGGTTACATCGACGTGCAAACCGGGACGCTCACCGGTGGCTCGTCAGGCACGTACTACACCGTCAGCGCCCGCGTTGTGCATTCCAACAGCACGACTTCGAACGCAGGCTACTTCGGGAATGGCTCAACCGGCAGCCCAGTCCGCGTTTACACGCCTTCGCCGGCGCCAACGATCACGTCGGCTTCGGACAACTATGGCGCTACCCAGGGGATCATCGCCACGGGCAGCACCTCTGATGATACTACGCCGAGCTTCACCGTCAGCCTTGCCGGCACCGGTGCAGTCGCGGGTGAAACCATCAACATCTCTGATGGTGCGAACGTCGTTGTTAACTATATTATTTCTTCGGCAGACATCACTGCCGGCAGCGCAACCGTGTCGGTATATTCGCCCCAGAGCATCGGCAGCCACTCTTACACGGCGTCTCTAACCCATTCGACCTCGAGCTATCTCAACAGCGCGACGTCGAGCGCCTATGCATTCTCGATTGGCGGTGCACCGACGATCACTTCTGCAGCACTGACCAATTGGAGCCAACCGTATATCGAGGGCACCTCGGTGGTGAACAACGGTCCGATCACGATAACCATCGGCGGGGCAACCTACACCACCACGACCGGTTATAACGGGAGCTGGACAGTATATACCTCAAACACGCCGAGCAGCGGCACCCTGGTGCTGGATGTCAACGGACCGAACACCGTGACGGTCACTGATGCCGGCGGCACGACAACCCAGACCCTGGTGATCGACACCACGGCACCGCTGGCGGCCAGCATCACCAGTCTTGCCGATAACGCCGGCCAGATGACCGGTTCGGGGCTGGACTATCTGCTGACCGATGATCAGACGCTGACCGCCACGATCAATCTTACCGGGACGGGCGCGGTGGCCGGTGATACCGTGAGACTGCTTGTCGATTCCATGACGAGTTCGACCTACACCCTGACCCAGGCCGATATCACCGCCCATTCGGTGGTGATGACCACCGCCACGGTTAATGCGGGCCTGCATAGCATCGGTGTCAAGGTTATTGACGCTGCAGGCAACTTCGGCGCGCTGAGCAACAGCCCGGTGTTCGTCACCTCGTTGACGTCCACGACCGAAGTTCACATCGGCGGCGTCTACAATGGTGGCAGCAGCACGGTGATCGCCTCGGGCGGAACCGTTACCGACACGACGCCCGATATCATGGTGAGCCTGTCGGGCATGGCCTTCGGCGATGCCGTGCGGATCTTCGATGGCTCAACCCTGCTGACCACGTACTATGCCAGCTCTGCCGAAATAAGCGCTGGCTCGTTCACCTGGACGCCCACCACCGCACTGTCGTCGGGAACGCATAACATCTCGGTCGATTATGGGACCGCCAGCGACCCGAACTTCCATTCGGTGCATTCGCCGAACTACACCATCATCATCTAATCCATCGGATGCAAATGGGGGACGGCCGCCGAGCTTCATGCTCGGCGGCCGTTTTACTTTGAATAAACGGCGGGCAAGCGCACAGGAAAATGCGCGAATTTCCGATTAGCCCCCTCAATAATCGGTTTTATCGATCACAGTTTCAGCAATTGCGCATTGGCGCTGCGCCGCAAAGCAGGCCATTAGGCGTCTCGAAGCTGCTGCCTGCCAGCAGCATTCGCCTGATTTTCAAGAAGGAATCGAACTCATGGGTATCATCGGAAGCAAGCTTCAGCCGTTCACTGCGCAGTCCTACTATCAGGGCAAGTTCGTCGAAGTGTCGGATGCCGACACCGCCGGCAAGTGGTCGGTGTTCTTCTTCTACCCGGCCGACTTCACCTTCGTCTGCCCGACCGAACTCGAAGACCTCGCCAACCAGTATGCCACGCTGCAGGGCCTGGGCGTCGAAGTCTACGCCGTGTCGACCGACACCCACTTCAGCCACAAGGCCTGGCACGACAGCTCGCCGGCCATCGGCAAGATCAACTACCACATGCTGGGCGACCAGAACCACACCATCTCGAACAACTTCGGCGTGCTGCGCGAAGGCCAGGGCCTGGCTGACCGCGCGACCTTCGTGGTCGATCCCGATGGCGTGATCCAGATCATGGAAATCACCTGCGAAGGCGTCGGCCGCAATGCCGAGGAACTGGTCCGCAAGGTCAAGGCTGCGGTCTATGTCCGCAACAACCCCGGCCAGGTCTGCCCGGCCAAGTGGGAAGAAGGCGCCAAGACCCTGGCCCCGTCGATCGACCTCGTCGGCAAGATCTGATCCTGATTGGAAGCCGCAAGGCTTCCGATGTGAGGTGGCCGGGCACTGCGACCCGTCCGGCCACCTCGCCCCCCCTGTTTTCCAAAAATCGGTATAGTTTCGCTTAACCCGGGATACGGCCCGCGGTGAGTGATGTTTTGCGCCTGCCAAGGAACCCGCCATGCTTGATGCCGCGACCACCAGCCAGCTGAAGACCTATCTCGGCAATCTGCGCCGTCCAATCGAGCTGGTTGCCAGCCTGGATGACAGCGCCAGCTCGGCCGAAATGCGCGAACTGGTCAGCGCGATTGCCGCGCAGTCGGACCTCGTCACCGCGCGGTTTGACGGCGATGACGCGCGCCGTCCCTCCTTTGCGATCCGCGGCGACGAAGGGCGCGCAGAGGCGGTGTTCGCCGGTCTGCCGATGGGGCATGAATTCACCTCACTGATCCTCGCGCTGCTGCATGTTGGCGGCCACCCGCCCAAGGAAGAGGCCGACCTGCTCGATGCGGTCCGTGCGCTGGACGGCGAACTGCGCTTCGAGACGTTCTTCTCGCTCTCGTGCCAGAACTGCCCGGATGTGGTGCAGGCGCTCAACATCATGGCCGCGCTCAACCCCAAGGTCAGCCACGTCGCGATCGACGGCGCGCTGTTTCAGGACGAGGTCGAGCGGCGCCAGGTGATGGCCGTGCCGATGGTGTTCCTCAACGGCGAGCCGTTTGGCCAGGGCCGGATGGACCTTGCCCAGATCATGGCCAAGCTCGACACGGGCGCCACGGCGCGCGCGGCGGAAAAGATCGCGGCGATGGAGCCCTTTGACGTGCTGGTCGTCGGCGGCGGCCCGGCTGGAGCCGCGGCAGCGATCTATGCCGCGCGCAAGGGCATCCGCACCGGCGTTGCCGCCGAGCGGTTCGGCGGGCAGGTGCTCGACACGATGGGGATCGAGAACTTCATCTCGGTGCCGCACACCGAAGGGCCCAAGCTCGCCGCCCAGCTTGAACAGCACGTCAAGGACTACGAAGTCGAGGTGATGAACCTCCAGACCGCGACCGCGCTGGTTCCGGCCAGCGCGCCCGGCGGCCTGCACGAAATCAAACTGGCGAGCGGCGCCAGCCTCAAGGCCAAGGCCGTGATCCTTTCCACCGGCGCGCGCTGGCGGCAGATGGGCGTGCCCGGCGAGGACGAATACCGCAACAAGGGCGTCGCCTATTGCCCGCATTGCGATGGCCCGCTGTTCAAGGGCAAGCGCACGGCGGTGATCGGCGGCGGCAATTCCGGCGTTGAGGCCGCGATCGACCTTGCGGGCATCGTCGCCCACGTCACCCTGATCGAATTCGACAGCCAGCTGCGCGCTGACGCCGTGCTGCAGGACAAGCTGCGCAGCCTGCCCAACGTCACCATCATCACCTCGGCGCTGACCACCGAAGTGCTGGGCGACGGTGCCAAGGTCACCGGGCTGCGCTACAAGGACCGCGCCAGCGAGGCCGAGCACATGGTCGAACTCGAAGGCATCTTCGTCCAGATCGGGCTGGTGCCAAACACCGAGTGGCTGAAGGGCGCGCTTGACCTGTCCCCGCGCGGCGAGATCGAGATCAACGCCAGCGGCGCGACCAGCGTGCCGGGGGTCTTCGCGGCGGGCGATGCCACCACTGTGCCCTTCAAGCAGATCGTGATCGCAATAGGCGAAGGCGCCAAGGCTTCGCTCGCGGCCTTCGATTATCTGATCCGCAACTAGGCAACAGCCTGAAATTGCACGCATCGGCCGGGGATAGCCCATCTCCGGCCCTTGCTCTGCGCGGGGCAAGCGTGGCGCGATGCTGGAACGCCTTCCCCGTCCGCTGGCCCTGGCCCTTGCCGCGCTGCTGGCGGCGGCCTGCGCCTGGTGCCTGACGCTGCCTGCAAGCCCGCCTGCGCAGACGCCCGGCAATCCCTATACCGACCTCATGCTCTACCGCGACATCGCCGAGGCGGTGCGCGGGGGCACGCCCTATCATCAGGCGGCGGCCGAGTTGCAGCGCGCCCACGGCTATCCCACCCGCCCGTTCATCACCATGCGCGAGCCGACGCTCTACATCATCGCCGCGCGACTGGGCTGGGACACCCTGCGCTACGCCGCGCTGGCGCTGGTGCTGGCCAATATCGCGGCGTGGACGACGGCCCTGCCCCGCACCCTGTCACCCCTTGAACGTGTGGGCGCGGCGGCGGGCATCGCGCTTGGCAGCGCGGCGATTGTTTCCACGCCGCTACTCGCGGCAACCGAGCTATGGTGCGGGCTGCTGCTCGCGCTGGCGCTGGCGCTCCGGTTGGGCTGGCGCGAGCGCTGGTGGCTGGCGCTGGCCACTGTCGCCGCCGCGCTGGCGCTGCGCGAACTGGCGCTACCTTTTGCCCTGCTCGCCGCCGCATGGGCTGCATGGGAGCGGCGCTGGCCCGAGTTAGCGGGGTGGTGCGGCCTGATCGCACTGTTCGCGATTGGCATGGGGTTTCACGCCGCCGCCGAACTCGCGCAGGTCCAGCCGGGCGATCTGGTATCGCCGGGCTGGAGCGGCGGTCAGGGGCTGCGCGGCGTGCTGCTGGCGATCACCTATAGCTCGGTGTGGCAACAGGTCTGGCCGCCGCTCGCGCTGCTGCTGGCGCTGCTTCCCGCGCTTGGCTGGGCCGCGCTGGCCGGGCGCGGCGCGGCCTTCGCCCAGATGCTGCTGGGCGGCTACGCGGTGATGCTCGCGCTGTTCGCGCGGGCGGACAATTTCTACTGGGGATTCCTGATCCTGCCGACGTGGTTTGCCGGTTATGCCCTGATCCCGCGCGCGCTGGCTCAGCTGGGGCGGGCGATCAGTTCGCCCCCCCGCTGATTGCGCCCGGTTCGTTCGCTACCACCTGCAGCACCGCGGTCCAAGCCGCGACATTCTGCTCGATATCCGCCGGATCGACCTTGTCGAGCGTATCGTCGGGCGTGTGGTGAAGATCGAAATAGCGCGTGCCATCCTGATCGAGATCGACCACCGCCAGCTTCTGCGCGGCGATCACCGGCTCAACATCGGTTCCGCCGCCGGCTGCATCGCGCCCGGCAACGATCCCCATTGGGGCGAGCGCGGCCTTGACCCGCTCACCCAGCGCCTTGTTGGCATCGGCAAAGTTGACCTTGACCCGCCAGACCCGGCCCGCGCCGAAATCGCTTTCCATCGCCAGGGCATGGGGCTCGGCCGCGTGGGCCTTGGCATAGGCATCGCCGCCATAGCCGCCCAGTTCCTCGCTCCCCGCCCACAGCACGCGGATCGTGCGCAGCGTGCGGCCTTCGGCCTGCGCGCGCAGCGCCGCGCCGGTCACGATCGCGCAACCGGCGGCATCGTCGATCGCGCCAGTGCCAAGATCCCAGCTGTCGAGATGGCAGCCCAGCAGCACCGGCGGCAGCGCCGGATCGCGGCCCGGCAGTTCGGCCACGACATTGCCCGAGGGCAGGTTCGCCTGAGGATGGCTGTCGATCGACAGCGCCAGCGTCATCGGCTTGCCGCCAGCGGCGATGCGGGCGATGAGATCGGCATCGGGGGCGGACACGGCGGCAGCCGGGATCTGGCGCGCGCCCTCGCCCCAACTGGTCACCCCAGTGTGCGGATCGCGGTTGTGATCGGTCCCGATCGAGCGGATCACGATTGCCGCCGCGCCCTTGGCCGAAGCGATCGTTGGCCCCTGGCGCCGGACCTGGCCATAGGGGCCATAGCCCGAACCATCCTGATTGGCGCGCATCGCATGGTCGACAAAGGCGATCTTGCCCTTGAGCGAGCCTTCGGGCGCGGCCTTCAGCGCATCCAGCGTGGCGAAATAAACCACCGGCGCGGTGAGCCCGCCCTTGGGGGTCGGCGCGCTATAGCCCAGCGCGGTCATGTGAAGCTGGTGCGGGTAAGGCGCCGTCAGGCTGGCGCTTTCCGCACCGCGCACGAAACCGAGGATCGAAAAGGGTTCGACCCGCACATTGCTGAAGCCAAGGGCAGCAAGCCGCGCCGCACCCCATTCGCGCGCCGCCGCTTCGCGCGGGGAACCAGCCAGGCGCTGGCCGATTTCGGTGGTGAGATCGGCAAGGATGGTCCAGGCGGTGTTGTCCGCACCGGCCTGCGGCGGGGCGGCATGGGCGGCAGCCGGCAGGGCGATGGACAGGACAGAGGCGGAAAGCGCAGCGGCGCGGATCGTGTTTCGCATAGAGGGTGGGGTAACCTGCCGCTCCGCGCCTGCCAAGCCTAACTGGTCACATCCATCCGGACACATTCATCTGCCCAACCCGCGCTTGCCCCGCCCGCCCCCGACCTGTAGAGGGCGCGGGAAATCTCCATTTTTGCCAATTCCCAAGAGGACCATCCATGGCCGCCCAATACGCCTATGTCATGAAGGGCATGACCAAGACCTTCCCCGGCGCGCAGAAGCCGGTGCTGAACGAAATCAACCTGCAGTTCTACCAGGGCGCCAAGATCGGCATCGTCGGCCCGAACGGCGCGGGTAAGTCGACCCTGATCAAGATCATGGCCGGGGTGGATACCGATTTCACCGGCGAAGCCTGGCCGGGCGAAAACATCACCGTCGGTTATCTTGAGCAGGAACCCCAGCTCGATCCGACCAAGACCGTGCTTGAAAACGTCAAGGACGGCGCGCGCGCCACGGCCGACATGGTCGACCGGTTCAACCAGATCGGCATGGAAATGGCCGAGGAAGACGCCGATTTCGACGCGCTGGGCGCCGAAATGGCCGAGCTGCAGGACAAGATCGACGCGGTCGATGGCTGGACGCTCGACAACCAGCTCGAAATCGCGATGGAAGCGCTGCGCTGCCCGCCTTCGGACTGGCCGGTGGACAGCCTCTCGGGCGGTGAAAAGCGCCGCATCGCGCTGACCCGCCTGCTGATCCAGAAGCCCGACATCCTGCTGCTGGACGAACCGACCAACCACCTTGATGCCGAAAGCGTCGAATGGCTGGAAAACCACCTCAAGGAATATGCCGGCGCGGTGCTGATGATCACCCACGACCGCTACTTCCTCGATAACGTGGTGGGCTGGATCCTCGAACTCGATCGCGGAAAATACTTCCCCTACGAAGGCAACTACTCGACCTACCTGGAAAAAAAGGCCAAGCGCCTTGAACAGGAAGACCGCGAGGAAAGCGGCAAGAAGAAGGCCCTCAGCCGCGAGCTTGAGTGGATTCGCCAGACCCCTGCCGCGCGCCAGACCAAGTCGAAGGCCCGTATCCGCAAGTTCGAGGAACTGCAGAACGCGCAGGACAACCGTCCGATCGGCAAGGCCCAGATCGTCATTCAGGTGCCCGAGCGCCTTGGCGGCAAGGTGATCGAGGTGAAGAACATCTCGAAGGCTTATGGCGACAAGCTGCTCTTCGAAGACCTCTCGTTCATGCTGCCGCCGGGCGGCATCGTGGGGGTGATCGGGCCGAACGGCGCGGGTAAGTCGACCTTGTTCAAGATCCTGACCGGCAAGGAAACGCCCGACAGCGGCGCGGTGGAAATCGGCTCGACCGTGCACCTGGGCTATGTCGACCAGAGCCGCGATGCGCTGAACCCCAAGAATAACGTCTGGGAGGAAATCTCCGACGGGCTCGACTACATGGTCGTCAACAAGCAGGACATGAGCACCCGTGCCTATGTCGGCGCGTTCAACTTCAAGGGCGCGGACCAGCAGAAGAACGTTGGCAAGCTTTCGGGCGGTGAACGCAACCGCGTCCACATGGCCAAAATGCTCAAGCAGGGCGGCAACGTCCTCCTGCTCGACGAACCGACCAACGACCTTGACGTCGAAACGCTG
>CALKVF010000099.1 GCA_937996535.1 uncultured Novosphingobium sp.
GAACCCGTGTTTCAGCCGTGAAAGGGCCGCGTCCTAACCGCTAGACGAAGGGGCCACTCCGGCTGGCGCCGGGGTAGGGCCGGGCCTTTAAGCAAGGCTAGTGCAGGGGTCAACCCCTTTGGACAAAGAATATGCCAAACAGGGGCTCAATCGATGAAGGCAGCGTCCTCAACGTGAAGCTCGGCCTGGGGGCGGCTGGCCCAGTCATCGATCTTGGCGCGGCCTGCCAGCCACAGCCGCCGCTGGTGCGTGCCGTGGAGCAGGGCCTGGCCGAGATCGGTCTGCGCGGCGCGAAACGCGATGGCCTTGAAGCTCGCGCCGTCTTCTCCGCGCACGATCAGGCGAACGTGATCGCTGCCAACCAGATCGGCCTTGACCAGCCGCACCGGACCCACCGCCACGCGCGGGCCGGGCCAGCCCATCCCATAGGGACCGGCGCTTTCCATCGCCTCGACCAGCGAGGGGCGCAGCCCACCCGGCGCAATCGCCAGATCCAGCAGCAGCGACTGGTTGGCCATCGCCGCGCCGACCGCCTGACCGAGCCGCTCATCCAGCCATTCGCCCAGCGCGTCGAGCCGGTCTGGCGCAACGGTCAGCCCGGCGGCCATTGCGTGGCCGCCGCCGGCCACCAGCAGCCCGGCCTCGCGCGCGGCGATGATCGCGGCGCCAAGATCAACCCCGGTGATCGAGCGGCCCGAGCCCTTGCCATTGCCGGCCTCGTCGGCGTCCATCGCGATGACCAGCGTCGGCTTGCCGGTGCGTTCCTTGATCCGACCGGCAACGATCCCGATCACGCCGGGGTGCCAGCCGCGCCCGGCCAGGGTCAGCACCGCGCGGTTGTGCTGGGCATCGACCAATGCCTCGGCCGCTTCCTGCACCGCCGCCTCGATCGCGCGGCGTTCCTCGTTGAGCGCGGAGAGCTGCGCGGCGATGGCGCGGGCCTCTTCGGGGTCTTCGGTGGTGAGCAGGCGCACGCCCAGCGTGGATTCGCCCACCCGGCCGCCGGCATTGATCCGCGGCCCCAGCGCAAAGCCGAGGTCCGAACAGGTCGGCGCGCGGCTCAGCCGGCTGGCATCGATCAGCGCGGCCATGCCGATGTTCTCGCGCTTGCCCATGACCTTGAGCCCCTGGGCCACCAGCGCCCGGTTGAGCCCGTGCAGTGCGGCGACATCGGCCACCGTGCCCAAGGCAACCAGATCGAGCAGGGCGAACAGGTCGGGCTCGCGCCGGGTTTCGAAAAAGCCGCGCTGGCGCAGGGTGCGCACGGTGGCGACCGCGAGCAGGAAGGCAACGCCGACCGCGGCAAGGTGGCCGTGGGCGGCGGCCTCGTCGCCCTCGTCGAGCCGGTTTGGGTTGACCAGCGCGAGCGCGTCGGGGAGCTGGGCCGCGCACTTGTGGTGATCAACCACGATCACGTCGACCCCGGCGCGGCGCGCCATGTCGAGCGCCTCGAATGCCATTGCCCCGCAATCGACGGTAACGATCAGGCTCGATCCCTGTTCGGCGAGGCGGACCAGCGCCTCGCCCGAGGGGCCATAGCCTTCGAGTAGCCGGTCGGGGATGTAATACTGCGCGGTGTGTCCCAGATCGCGCACCAGCCGCACCAGCAGCGCCGCGCTGGTGGCGCCGTCCACGTCATAGTCGCCGTAGATCGTCAGCTGTTCCTGGGTAAGCACGGCCTGGGCCAGCCGCTCGGCGGCGGCGTCCATGTCGCGGAACAGGCTGGGATCGGGCAGGAAAGCGCGCAGCGAGGGATTGCGGTGCCGCTCGACATCATCGGGCGCGACCCCGCGCGAGAGCAGGAGCTGGGTTACCAGATCGTGTTCGAGCCCGGCGCCATTGCCGCTGCCCAGCGCCATGTTGCCGCCGCGCCAAAGCCAGCCGCGCCCGCTGAGCGAGCGATCGATCCCGAGGATGGAGGAAGGTCGTGAAGTCACGCCCCTGCGCTAGCGCATCGCCGCGCCGAACAAAAGAATTGGCATTAATTTGATGTCGGCAAACGACAATTTTCGTGATCTGCTGCCCACTAGGCTGACTGGTGTCGCAGCAGGGAGTCGTATCATGTCCAAGAATCGCAATCTCGTCGTTCTGGCTTGTTCGGGAGCCATCGTTCTGGCCGCGCTGCCGGTGGCCGCGCAGCGCTCTGCCGATAGCGGGCCGATCGCGCGCTATGACATGCGCGCCGGCACGGTTTCGGGCTTTGCCGCAATGGGATCGGGGGCCGGCGGGATGATGGGGGCGATGCTCGGCGGCGGCGGGGACCGCATCCAGCATGAGCTTTACCTGCGGCTTGGCTCGTCGCGCGCACCTGACAAGGGTGCGCCCAAGGCCGATCACTTCATGCCGCCAGCGGCCAAGCTCGGCAAATCGGTGGTGCTGGCCACCCCGCGCGAAGAAGGCCGGGTTGAGGAGTTCCCCGATGGACGGCGGCCCAAGGGGCGCTTGCTTGTGTTCTGGGGCTGCGGGGGCCACGCGCCCAAGGGGCAGCCGGTGGTGATCGATTTTGCGCGGCTGGCTGCCGGGCAGGTGCCGCCGGGGCTGTGGTCGGCCACGATCCTGCGCGATTGGGGACCAAGCCTGCAGAACAGCGCGACTTTCGCGCGCTGGCCGGCCGAGGATCACAAGTTCGTCAAACCCGACAGCGCGCTGCCCGGCGCGCACCGGGTGGCGGGCAACTACACGCCCGAGATCGCCTTTACCCTGGCCAATGACTTCATGGCCCCGCTGCGGGTAACCGCCTCGGCACAGCCCAGCGGGGCCTCGCTGGTGCGCTGGAACGGGCTGGGCAATGCCACAGGCTATCTTGCCACGCTGTTCGGTGGCAAAATGGCCCCCAATGGCGAAACGGGCGACATGGTGATGTGGACGAGCAGCGCGGGCAAGCAGTTCGGCGGGGGGCTGACCGATTGGCTCAGCCCGGGGCTGGTGGCCGGGCTGGTGCGCGATCGCACGGTCTTGCCGCCCTCTGCCACCCAGTGTTCGGTCCCGGCTGAAGTGATCCAGGCCGCGCCTGATTTCCGCATGGGCACGCTGGCCGCCTATGGCCCCGAGGAAGACTTTGCCTATCCGCCGCGCCCGGCCGATCCCAAGGCGCGCTGGGACTTGCAGTGGACTGCGCGGATCCGCCACCGCTCGATCACCAGCTGGATGGATATGCCGGGCATGGGCGGCGCGATGGGCGCGGGGCAGGGCACGGCGACACAGCCCGCCGCCTCGCCCAAGTGTCAGACCAAGGGCGGGCTTGGCGGCATCCTTGGCGGGGTGCTGGGCAAGGGCTGCTGATGCTGGCGATCGTCTGGCATAGCCGCACCGGCGCGGCGCGCGCGATGGCCGAGGCGGCGCACGGTGCCACCGCCGGACGCTCGCGCCTGATCGCGGCCGATGCGGTGGTGCCTGGCGATCTGCTGGCAGCCAGCGGCTATCTGTTCGCCTGCCCTGAGAACCTTGGCACGATGAGCGGGGCGATGAAGGAGATGTTCGATCGCTGCTACTATCCGCTGCTCGGGCAAGTCGAAGGCCGCCCCTATGCCAGCCTGATCGCAGCGGGATCGGATGGGCGCGGGGCCTTCGCCCAGCTTGAGCGGATCGTCACCGGCTGGCGATTGAAGCGGGTGGCGGATGGGGTGATCGTCAACATGGGCGCGCAGACGCCCGAGGCGATCCTTGCGCCCAAGCAGGTTGCCCCTGCCGATCTGGCGCGCTGCGCAGAGCTTGGCGCGCTGCTGGCCGAGGGGATTTCCCTCGGGGTGTTTTAAACGATTTCAATAGATTAAACGCGCTTTATAGACCCTGCTTTCAGGACTCGACGAAGCGGCCTGGATAGTGTCACACATCGGGGCTGAATTCGAACAGGTGGGGGGACATCATCGTCAGCGCGTTCAACAGCGTTGCACATGACGAAAACGCAGTGCTTTCGCTCGTTTTCGCGCCCGGCCATCGCCCCGATGCCGCCGCGCTGAAGGCGCTTGCCCAGACCAGCGCCGCCCCGCTCGATTTCAGCATCAGCCATCTTGCGCCGCAGGCGCAGGGCTGGGCCGAACTGCTGGCGCTGGGGCTGACCTTCGATTGCCGCGGCTTGATGCCGGCTCCCTCTTCTGCGTTTCCGCCTGAGGGCGCCCTGCTGGGGCTGGACCGCGCCCCGACGGGTGAGGCAGTGACCCTGCTGCTCGGCCCGCATCTGGCCGGCGCTCAGGCGCTGCTCCCGGTGGTCCGCGCGGTTGCCGGAGTGGGGGCGAGACTGGCCGCGCTGCCCGGGGTTGAGGCGGTGTGCTGGCTGCCCGCGCGAAGTTGGATGGCCCCGGCCTATTTCCGCAAGGTTGCGGCTGACTGGCTGGGCGGGGGGGCATTCCCCGCGCTCGGGCTGACCACGCTGCACCCGGCCGAGGGCGGAGCGATGACCTCGCTCGGGCTCGGCTGGCTGATTGGACAGGAACTGCGGTTGGAGGCCGGGCATGGGCTGGCGCCCGCCGCCGTGGTGCGGATTGCTGTGCGGCTGATCAACGATCTGGTTACCGCGGGGCCGCTCCACGAAGCGGCGGAATTGACCGGCCCAGCCGGGGAGCGCCTTCATCTGACCCCGCAGGATGGCGGCACCATCGGTGTGACAATCTCGGCATGAGCGGGCCGGGCGGGCGAGTGGGGGACCGCACGCGCCTGTCGTTTCGCGCAGTCAATCGCCGGGGCGAGGCAGGCTATGACCCGGGGCTTCAACGCCACCACATCCTGCCGCGCCAGATTCTTGGCCAACGCTGCTTTGCCCCGCTGCTCGGTGCATTGGGGCGCGAGCGATTGGGCTTTGATGACTTTCGCCGCAACGGCCTGCTGCTGCCCGCCAATGACAGCGCGGCGGTGCGGATCGGGCTGCCGCTGCATCGCGGGCCGCACCGGGCCTATAATCAGCTGGTGATCGAGCGGCTCGGTCAGATCGAGCAGGGCTGGGCCGCCCAGCGCCCGCGCGCGCCCGAAGTGGCGCTGAGCGACGCGTTGGAACGGCTGACCCTGTTGCAGCGCGCGCTGCGCCGCCGCCTGCTTGAACAGCACCGCCGGATGCGGCTCAACCGCCGCGATCCGCTCGGCGCAGGCGTTGATTTTGCCGAACTCGATGCGATGGCCGCGCTGCTTTGGCCAGCGACGGAAGGCGCCTAGGCGAGCGCCATCCGCGCCTTGGCCGCAAGCTGCGCGCGGGCGAGGTTGTATTCGGCTTCGAGCCGGTCGACCCGCTCGGCCACGCTCTCAACCGCCTTGACCGCGCCGATCCCCTGGCCCGAACCCCAGATGTCCTTCCAGGCCTTGGCTTCGGTGTTGCCACCCGAACCGAAGTTCATCGCCGAAGGATCGCTGACCGGGAGATTGTCGGGATCGAGGCCCGCCGCGACGATCGAGGGGCGCAGGTAGTTGCCATGAACCCCGGTGAAGAGGTTTGAATAGACGATGTCGTCGGCCCGGCCCGCGACGATCGCGTCCTTGTAGCCCTGCACGGCGTTGGCTTCCTTGGTGGCGATCCAGGCCGAGCCCATGTAGCCGAAGTCGGCGCCCATTGCCTGGGCAGCCAGCACCGAGTGGCCGCAGGCGATCGAGCCTGACAGCGCAATCAGGCCATCGAACCATTCGCGGATTTCCTGCATCAGGGCGAAGGGTGAAAGCACGCCGGCGTGGCCGCCAGCGCCCGCCGCCACCGGGATCAGCCCGTCGGCGCCCTTTTCCACGGCCTTGCGGGCAAAGCGGTCGTTGATCACGTCGTGCATCACGATCCCGCCCCACTGGTGGACCGCCTGGTTCACATCCTCGCGCGCGCCGAGCGAGGTGATGACCATCGGCACCTGCC
Source organism: uncultured Novosphingobium sp. (assembly GCA_937996535.1). Taxonomy (GTDB): domain Bacteria; phylum Pseudomonadota; class Alphaproteobacteria; order Sphingomonadales; family Sphingomonadaceae; genus Novosphingobium. The sequence continues at coordinate 5,825 of CALKVF010000099.1, forward strand.
ACTTGGCGCAGACGTCCATGTCCTCATCGAGCCGGTTGTTCGACTTGTGGACGATCTGGTTGACCGCGAAGGGCGCGGCGGGGCGATCGGGATTGTCGCGGTTATGGGCGGCGAGTTCCTCGGTGATGCGGTGCAGCCATTCGTCGAGCACGCCCGAAGGCCGCGCGTTGAGCGCGGGGAAGCTGCCAATGATCCCGGCCTTGCACTGCGCGATGACCAGATCCGGCCCGGAAATGATGAACAGCGGCGAAGCGATGACGGGCAGGCGCAGGCGATCGAACGGTGCGGGAAGCGACATGCAGGCAGGATCCTCTCAAGACGGTATTTCGGTTTTTCTATGAGACCGAATACCGTCTGTCGAGAGGGCGCTGATCAGCTTGCCGGCGCGGCTACGGTTCCGGTCCGCTCCAGCTTACCCCAGCCCACCACCTTGCCGCGCGCGGCGGCAGAGATCGAGCGGATCACCACGCCGTACATCAGCTGGCGGTAGAAGAACCGCTGGGCCAGCATCAGGCCAGCGGGGAACTTCTGCCGGGTCGGCTCCAGCCGGTAGGCAATCCAGCCTGCAACCAGATCAACCGTGACGAAGGCCGCCCAGTAGATCCCCATCCGGATCACGTCGCTCTGGGTCTGGGCCCAGCCGTGCTGCTGGACGCGGATCACCGTGCCGATCACCGAGACCAGCAGGGCAAGGTCGATCAGCGGCGAGATCGCGGCAAACAGGATCTGGAACAGCCAGGCCTGCGGCATCCCGAACCAGGCCAGCCCGCGCGGGCGACCCGCGGCCAGCACCGCGCGGTGTTTCCACAGGCATTGCAGTGTGCCGAAGGACCAGCGGTAACGCTGCTTGGCCAGCGCCGCGAAAGTCTCGGGCGCTTCGGTCAGCGCGATCGCCTCGACGTCATAGGCCACCTTCCAGCCCCGGCGCTGGATCGCGATGGTGAGATCCTGATCTTCGGCCAGGGTGTCTTCGGGATAGCCGCCGACCGCGTCGAGCGCGCTGCGCCGCCAGGCACCGACCGCGCCGGGCACCACGGTAATCGCGCCAAGCGCGTCAAGCGCGCGGCGCTCGACGTTCTGGGCGGTGACATATTCGATCGCCTGCCAGCGGGTGACGAGATTGACCTTGTTACCGACCCGGGCATTGCCGGCCACCGCACCGATCCGTTCATCGGCGAACCAGCGCACCAGCTTGCTGATGGTGTCGGGCAGGAACTGGGTATCGGCATCAAGCGCGATGACGATTTCGCCCTGGGCATGGGCCAGCGCCCGGTTGAGCGCAGAGGCCTTGCCGCCGTTGACCAAGGTCATCAGCCGGACGCGCGGATCGCTGCCATAATGCTCGGCCACCAGCGCGCTGGTGCGGTCCTTCGAGCCATCGTCGGCCACGATCAGTTCAAGGCCCGGATAGTCGCTTTCGAGCACCCGGGCGATCGAGGCGACGATCACCATTTCCTCGTTATAGGCCGGGATGATCACCGAAACGGTCGGGTGGTAAGCCGCGCCGCCTTCGGGCGGGCGGGTGCCGCGATCGAGCAGGGCCAGCGTGGTCATCAGCACGGCGCGGGCAATCCCCAGCGCGATCGCGAAGAAGAACATCCAGCGCAGCGCATAGCCAAGCGAGGCCAGCGCGAGGAAAGCGCCGATATCGGCGCGCACGGCCAGCCGGTCGCCGCCGCTGACGGGGGGCATCACCGCATCGCGGCTGAGCCCGGCAAGCTGCGAGACGGGAACCAGCTGGTATCCGCGCGCACGCAGTTGATCGATCAGCGCGGGCAGGGCGGCGATGGTCTGATCGCGGTTGCCGCCGCCATCGTGCAGCAGGACGACATTGGCGCTGCGCTCGCTATCGCCGGCGGCGATCTTGGCCAGAGTGCGATCGACGATCGCCTGGGCGCCGGGGGTGCGCCAGTCGGCCGGGTCAACGTGCAGGCCGACGATGGTATAGCCGCGCTGCTGCGCGATCAGCGCAGGCATCAGTTCATCGGCGGTGGTCGGTTCGGCATCGCCGAAATAGGGCGCGCGGAACAGCCGGGTGGAATGGCCGGTATAGGCTTCGACCAGCCGCTGGGTGGCATTGAGTTCCAGCGCGGTGCCAAGGTCGGATTCCTCGGCAAGGTTGGGGTGGGTGTAGCTGTGGTTGCCGATTTCGCTGCCCTGCGCGACGATCCGGCGCAGCAGTTCGGGGTGTTCCAGCCCGTTTTCGCCGATGATGAAGAAGGTCGCCGGAACCTGCTTCTGCTTGAGGATGTCGAGGATCTTGGGGGTATAGTCGGGGTCGGGGCCATCATCGAAGGTCAGGGCGATGAGGCGCGGGTTGTCCGCCCCGCCACGCTGGACTTCGAAGGGCGTGGGCAGCTGGGTGTAGCGCGACTTGGTGATGGTGCCATCGGCGGTATAGTTCAGCGCGCGCTGGCCGCCCGCGGGGGCAGCGGCAATGCGCAGGATTTCGCCTTGGCCCTCGATGTCGGTGCCCTGCGCGGGGGGGATGGTTTCAAGCCGGGGGCGGCGGTGTTCGCGGCTGGCGGCGAGCGCCTCCCAGAACCCCGGATCTTCGCTGCCGAGCCGCCACAGCGCCACGCCGCGAATGCCCTTGAGCCGCGACAGCTGGTTCCAGCTGGTGGCCGCATCCATCATCCACACGGTGTGGCGATGGTTGCCCGAGGCATCGCTCTGGTCATAGGCAAAGCCCGAATTGCCGCTGGCCGGATCGAACTGCGGCTGGGTGCTGCTGTCGCGCGCGGCCAGCCAGGCTTCGCCGATGGTCAGGGCATCGGCCTTGCCGTCGTGCCAGTCATAGCCATAGCTGCCGATCGCAACGACCAGCTTGCTGGCGGGCACGTCCTTTTCGGCGCGGGCGAGTTCGCTGGCGAACCAGTCGTTAGCGGCAATCGGGCCGGGCTCGCCGCCTTGCCAGTGCTGGTCGTAATTCATCAGGATCAGCATATCGACGGTGCGGGCGAAGCGGGCTTCGTCCCACACCGGTTCGCCGGCCGGAACCGTCAGCGCCAGCCGCAGCCCGGCTGCGGCAAAGCGGGGCTTGGCCTTTTCGAGGAAGGCGAGATAGCGCGGCAGGGCGCTGTCAGGCATGTTTTCGATATCGAAGACCACGCCGTTCCAGTGGCCCTGATTGGCCGCGGCGATGATCTGGTCAAGCAGGGCCGAACTGCGCGCCGGGTCGGCAAAGACCTTGGCCATGCCTTCGCCGTCCCAGTGCTCGTTGGCGATGTTCTGGACCATCAGGTAGAGTTCGGGCCGGTGCAGCTTGCCGCGCAGCAGGGCGCCAAGTTGCGGATCGGGGGTCAGCACCAGCTTGCCGGAAGGCAGGCTGATCGAGGCATCGGCGGCCACCACCTGATCAAGATCGTTGAAGTGGCGGCGCAGCGAGGCGGCGCTTTCAGGATCCCACGGCACGTAGAACCCCATCCGCTGAGGTGCGCCGCTGCGTCCCGCGGCATCGCGCACGGGCGGCAAGCGGTGGCGCAGGTGCGCAACGCGGGTGATGAAGGGCAGGGCCTGGCTGCGCTCGTGGATGAAATCGAGCGGCGCTGCGGCGGGAACTTCGACAACCGTTGCGGCAAACGCGGCTGCGGCCAGCAAGATCAGGGCCAGGATGCCCCACGAAATGCGGCCGACAAGGCGCCGGCGATGTCCGGTGCTGTCGAAGAAAATCGGCGATGTCATTCAGCAGCGCTCCTGATGCGCAAGCTCCCCTGCCGCGCCGCTAGGAGCCTGCGTCTTGCTGCAAGCTGAACGCTGAACGGTTTAACGCCAGGCCTGTTGATAGAGCGCGATGATGTCCTCCGCTTGGGGCACGCGCGGGTTGTTGCCGGGGGAGCCAGAGGCGATTGCCTGCTCGGCCATGACCGGCAGGAGGGCATCCCAGCGCACCGGGTCGATGCCATAGGCGGCGGGGGATGGCACGGCGAGATCGGCATTGATCTGATGCAGGGCCTCGACCAGCGCGCCGACGGCAAACTGATCGCCCGCGCTGTCATCGGCAATTCCCATCGCGCGGCTGCACGCGGCATAGCGCGCCAGAGCGGCCGGGGCAGACCACTGCGTGACCACGGGCATCAGCATCGCATTCGACAGCCCGTGGCTGACATGGAAGTGCGCGCCAATGGGCCGGCTCATCCCGTGGACCAGCGCGACCGAGCTGTTCGAAAAGGCGATCCCGCCGTGCAAGGCGCCCAGCATCAGCGCCTCGCGCGCGGAGCGGTCGGCCGGATCGGCGCAGGCGCGCGGCAGGTTGGGCCAGATCAGCCGCATCGATGACAGCGCCATCGCATCGGCGAACGGATTGGCGCGTTTGGAAACATAGGCCTCGATCGCGTGGACCAGCGAATCGATCCCGGTATCCGCGGTCAGCCGCGCACGCTTGCTGAGCGTGAGTTCGTAATCGCAGATCGCCAGTCGGGGCAGGTAGGCCAGCCCCATGCACAGCATCTTCTCGTCAGTCTCAGCATCGGTGATGACCGTGACGCAGGTTGCTTCCGAACCAGTGCCTGCCGTGGTCGGGATCGCAATGATCGGCAGGGCTGGGGCATCTTCCTGATGCGGCGCCTTGAGCGCGGGTACGGGCAGATCGCGCAGGGCCTTCACCGCGACGATCTTGGCCGTGTCGATCGAACTGCCGCCGCCAAGTCCGATCACGCAGTCGTGATTGCCCTCGCGGACGAAAGCGGTGGCGGATTCGACCGAGGTGACTGTGGGATCGGGCACCACCCCGGTAAAGGCACGCGCGGGCATTCCGGCCTTGGCGAGGATGTCGCCCACGCGTTCCAGCACGCCGCTGCCCGCCATCCAGCTGTCCGTGACGATCGCCGGGCGCGAGAGGCCGAGCTGGGCGAGCGCCTCGGGCAGCTCATTCAGCACGCCCGCGCCAATGCGGATCGCGCCGGGAAGATGGATGGCGGCCATGTGCGGTTCCTCAGCCGAGCAAGTGTTCCATGCCATAGAACTTCGCGGCGGTTCCGGCATAAAGCGCGCGCTTTTCATCGGCCGATGCGCCCACGGTCAGGTGCTTGAACGCGTTCCACAGCACGGCGTAGCTCGCGCCCCACTTGTCGACCGGGTAATTGCTTTCGAACATCCCGCGCTCCGGCCCGAAAGCCTCGATGCAGGTTTCGATATAGGGCCGCCACATTGCCGCCAGCGTTTCGGACGACAGACCCGCTTCCGGCCCGTGATCGGGCATCCCGGCAAACGACATCGCAAGGCCGCCGAGCTTGACCACCACGTTGGGGCACTTGGCGATTTCGTGTATGTTCTTGCGCCACACATCGAACCGCTCGTGCAGCTTACCGTGGTAGCTTGCCGAATTGAGCGGGGTGCCGCAGTGATCGAGGCAGATCGGCTGGTCGGGGAAGGCGCGGGCCAGATCGAGCACGTCTTCAAGCTGCGGTTCGAGCAGCCAGGCATCGAAGGTCAGCCCCAGTTCGCCAAGGTGGCGGAAACCCTGCCGGAAGGTCGCATCGCGGTAGAGATCCTTGGGCGCATGGAACGGCGGGCCCAGCACTTCGGGATCGGCATCCCACGGCGCGGTGTGGCGGATGCCCTTGAAACGCGGGGTTACGGCCATCTGGGCTTCCAGAACCTTGCGCGCCCCGTCGCCCAGTTGCAGGTCGACATGGCCGATGATCGCATCGCACAGGCGGATATCGCCATAGAGGCCGCTGGCGCTCTGCGCGGCGACGCCGTTGACGTATTCGGTTTCGCCCAGAACCTTCATCGTCTCATCGGCGCCGGCGCGGTAGAACGCGCCGCATTCCATGAACACGGTGCCGATCACGTTATGCCCGCAGGTGGCATCGGCCAGCAGTTCGTTGAAGGTGTAATAGGGCGAGCGCGCAATGGCTGCGATGAACGAGTGGTGCGGCTGGGGAAACACGTTCAGCAGCGGGCGCAGATCCCACAGGTGATGGTGCGGGTCGATGATCGGCAGGTCGGGTTCCAGAATCGCTTCGGTCATGTGTGGCTCCTCTCGCGTGCCGTTATCGGCCTTGGCTTCAGCTTATGGACTTCATTCTCCGGGGATTTCAATCATCGCGGCCAGCGAGCGCGAGATTTCGTGCAGGGTCGAATCCGAACTCCACATCGGGTGCGGGCGCGAGCGGTCGGCCAGTTCGCTTTCGCGGCCCGCGAGGATCCCGCCCAGCGCCGCGCCCATGAACAGCAAGCGCTGGTTGGCGAGCTTGCGCGGCAGCTGCGGCATCAGCCGCCGGATATGGTCAAAACAGCGCAGGTAGCCCGAGTTCCACTTGCCTTCGAGCGCGTCCATGAACAGCGCGCGGTGGGTAAGGCCGAGCATCACCACGAAGCGGTTGTAGCATTCGCCCCATTCGGGCGGCGCAGGATTGAGCGAGGTGCGCACCAGCCCTTCGACCGCTTCGAGCACCGTATGCGGACCGCCCTTGGCCTCTGCCGCATCGAGCCAGAGGTTGCGCTGGTGATCGATCAGGCGCGCGCCATCGACGATCAGTTCGCGGACCAGTTCCTCCTTTGAGCCAAAGTAATAGCCCACTGCGGCATGGTTTTTCTGCCCGGCCGATTCGGCGATCTGGCGCACGGTCACGCCATCGATTCCGCGTTCGGCAAACAGCTTGAGCGCCACCGCCTTGAGGTGTTCGGCGGCGTCCGAGCGCGGGGAAACCGGAGGGGAGGGGGCGTTGCTGGCCATGCGCGATTCATAGTTTGACTCGCACTTACGTCAAATGCATTATCCAAATGGATAAGAAATATGGAGAGGATGACGGGTGGACGTAGGCGTCGACCTTGCCGCACTGCAGGCGTGGATGGACGAGCAGGGGCTCGGCTCCGGGCCGCTGGAAGCTGTCCAGCGGCTGTCGGGCGGCACGCAGAATATCCTGCTGCGCTTTACCCGCGCCGGGCGCGACTATGTGCTGCGCCGCCCGCCGCCGGTGTTGCGCGCCAATTCGAACGAAACCATGCGGCGCGAGGCGCGCGCGCTCGCCGCGCTCGCGGGAACCGGGGTGCCGCATCCGGGCCTGATCGCTGCCTGTCCCGATGAAACGGTGATCGGCGCGGCCTTCTATCTGATGGAGCCGATCGACGGGTTCAACGCCACCCAGGGCCTGCCCGCGCTGCACGCCGGCGATGCCGCGATGCGCGGCCGCATGGGGCTGGCGATGATCGATGCGATCGCCGCGCTGGGCAAAGTCGATTACGCCGCCGTCGGGCTCGCCGATTTCGGCAAGCTCGACAATTGGCTTGAACGCCAGGTGGGGCGGTGGGCCTCGCAACTGGCAAGTTATGCCGAGATGCCGGGCTGGACAGGTCCGGATGCGATCCCCGGCGTGGAGCGGGTCGCACGCTGGCTCGACGATCATCGGCCCGGCGTGCTCCAGCCGGGGATCATTCACGGGGACTTCCATTTCGGCAACGTGCTGTTCCGGCATGACAGCGGCGAACTGGCCGCGGTTGTCGATTGGGAACTGTGCACGCTGGGCGATCCGCTGCTTGATCTGGGCTGGCTGGTGGCGACCTGGCCTGAAGGCGATACCCCGCACGCAACCGATGTGGCGATCACCCCGTGGGACGGCTTTGCCACCCCGGCCGAACTGGTCGCCCATTATGGCGCGCATACCGGGCGCGATCTTGCCCACTTTGACTGGTTCGCGGTGCTGGCCTGTTACAAGCTCGGCATCATCCTCGAAGGCACCCATGCCCGCGCCTGCGCCGGCAAGGCTCCGCGCGAGGTGGGCGACCGGCTCCACGCGCATACCATTTACCTGTTTGAACGTGCGCTCAGGCGCATCGGCTGACGCCGCCCCATGTTGACGGAGGATTACTTGGCAAACGATACGGATTTCACCGGCAAAAAGGTGCTGGTCGTTGGCGGGTCCAGTGGGATCGGCAACGGCATCGCCCACGGTTTCAAGGAACGCGGCGCAGACGTCCATGTTTGGGGCACGCGCGCCAATGCGACGGACTATGATCCGGCCGATGGCTCTGACCTTTCAGGGCTTGGCTATACCTGCGTCGATGTGGGCGATCCCGATGCGATCGAAGCTGCCCCGCTGCCGTTCGCCAGCCTCGATGTGCTGGTTATGTGCCAGGGCACAGTGGTCTACCGCCGCGGCGAGTTCGAGCGCGCGGGCTGGGACCATGTGATGGCGGTCAACCTCGACAGCCTGATGCACATCGCCCGCAAGTGCAAAGCCCAGCTCCTTGAAACCCAAGGCAGCGTGATCGTCGTCAGCTCGATCTCAGGGCTCAAGGCGAACATCGGCAATCCGGCCTATGCCGCCTCGAAGGCCGGGGCGATCAGCCTGACCAAGACGCTCGGTCAAGCCTGGGGGCCGGAAGGCATCCGGGTCAACGGGCTTGCTCCGGGCCTTGTCGATACCAAGCTGACCAAGGTCACCACCCAGAACCCCGACCGGCTTGCCGGGGCGCTCGCCAATATCCCGCAGCGCCGCATGGGTCTGCCCGCCGATATGGCCGGCGCCGCCATTTTCCTTGCTTCTCCGCTCGCCTCCTATGTCACCGGTCACACGCTGATCGTTGATGGCGGGCTTTCCCTCTGAAAGGACCGGATCAATGAACTTCGAACACACCGACAAGGTGAAAGACCTGCTCGCCCAGATCAGCGCCTTCATGGACGAGCACATCTATCCCGCCGAGGAAGATTACCATAACTTCGTCACCGATCCGGCGAACATGTGGCAGGAATGGCCGGGGATGGAGCCGCTCAAGGCCAAGGCCAAGGCCAAGGGGCTGTGGAACCTGTTCCTGCCGCACGAATATGGCGAATTCTCGCCGGGGCTGACCAATCTGGAATACGCCCCGCTGGCCGAACTGATGGGCCGCGTGCCGTGGTCGAGCCAGGTGTTCAACTGCTCGGCTCCCGATACCGGCAACATGGAAGTGTTGGCCAAGTTCGGTTCGCCCGAACAGCAGGAAAAGTGGCTCAAGCCGCTGCTCGAAGGCACGATTCGTTCGGCCTATGTGATGACCGAGCCGCAGGTTGCCTCGTCGGATGCGACCAACCTTGAACTCTCGATCACGCCCGATGGCGACGAATATGTGCTCAATGGCCGCAAGTGGTGGATCTCGAACGCGATGCACCCGCGCTGCGACATCTGGATCGTGATGGGCAAGACCGATTTCGATGCCCCGCGCCACGCCCAGCACTCGCAGATCCTGGTTGAGCCGAACACGCCCGGCATCACCATCGTGCGCCACCTGACCGTGTTCGGCAGCCACAACTCGCCGGGCGGGGAGTGCGAGCTGCGGTTTGACAACGTCCGCGTGCCCAAGGGCAACCTGATCCTTGGTGAAGGGCGCGGGTTCGAGATTGCGCAAGGCCGCCTCGGGCCGGGCCGCATCCACCACTGCATGCGCTCGATCGGTCAGGCCCAGCGCGCGCTGGAAATCATGGCCCGCCGCGCCGAAAGCCGCGTTGCATTCGGCAAGAAGCTGTCGGACCAGTCCTCGATCCGGCAGGATGTCGCCAAGAGCTTCTGCGAGGTCGAAATGACCCGTCTGCTGACCCTCAAGGCGGCTGACGCGATGGACCGCTATGGCAATAAGGTCGCCAAGGATCTGATCGCCGCGATCAAGGTCGTCGCGCCGCAGATGGCCCAGACCGTCTGCGACCGCGCGATCCAGGTTCACGGCGGGATGGGCGTTTCGGATGATACCCCGGTGGCGCGCTTCTTCACGCTCAATCGCTTCGTGCGCATCGCCGACGGCCCGGATGAAGTCCACATGAGCCAGCTCGGCAAGCAGAAGATCAAGGAATACGTGGAGATGAACGAACGCTAGGTTGAAAGGATAACCGGCATGGGCTGGATCAAGAGCGGCACCCGCACTTTTACCGCAGAGGAATTCGATGCCCGCGCCCGGCGCGCGGCCACGGTGATCACCGATTTCGGTGTGACCAAGGGCGATGGCATCGCGCTCTACCTGCGAAACGACATCGCCTATTTCGAGGCGGTGTTCGGGGCGGGGATGCTCGGGATCTATCCCGTGCCGGTCAACTGGCACTACACGCCGGACGAGGCGAACTACCTCCTCACCGACAGCGGGGTGAAGCTGCTGCTGATCCACGCCGACCTCTATGAGCCGGTGAAGTCGGCGATCCCCGCTGGCCTGCCGGTGGTGATCGTCGAGACGGGTGAGGAACTGCGCAGCGCCTATGGTCTGCCGCAGGCACCGCCGCCCGCCGGCCTGCCGCTGTGGCGCGAACTGGTCGATGCCGCCGCGCCGTGGGGCGGGGAAGCGGGGATCGCGCCCAGTTCGATCATCTATACCTCTGGCACCACGGGCCGTCCCAAGGGGGTCAAGCGCCCGGCCTTTACCGAGGAGCAGAACGAGGCGGTCAGCTTCATGCTCGGCTGGTCCTATGGCTATGCCGAGGTGCTGGCGGGCACGCGCGATCCCGCCACGATCACTACCGCGGTGATCGGTCCGGTCTATCACTCCGCGCCCAATGCCCATTCGGCGTTTTCGATCCGGGTGGGGGCCAACGTGGTGATCTGCCCGCGCTTCGATGCCGAGGAACTGCTCGCGCTGATTGAAAAGGAGCGGATCACGCACCTCAACATGGTGCCGATCATGTTCAACCGCCTGCTGCGCCTGCCCGAGGAGGTAAAGCGCAAGTACGACCTCTCCAGCCTCCAGTTCGTCACCCACGCCGCTGCGCCGTGCCCGCCGCCGGTCAAGCGCGCGATGATCGAGTGGTGGGGGCCGGTGATCTGGGAATATTACGGCTCGACCGAGATGGGCAACGTCACCTGCCTCAGTTCCGAGGAATGGCTGGCGCATCCTGGTTCGGTCGGCAAGGTCATGCCGGGGATCACGCTGCGCGTGGTCGATCCCGATGGCAATGATGTGCCGCCCGGAACCGTGGGCGAAGTGATCGGCAAGGGCCGCCACGGCACCGATTTTACCTATCAAAATTCGCCCGAAAAGCGCGCTTCGATGGAGAAGTATGGCCTCGTGACGCCGGGCGACATGGGCTATTTCGACGCCGACGGGTTTCTCTACCTGTGCGACCGGATCAACGACATGGTGATCTCGGGCGGGGCGAACATCTATCCCGCCGAAATCGAGGCAGAGCTGCACAAGCTGCCCGGCGTGGCCGACTGCGCGGTGTTCGGCATTCCTGATGAGGAATTCGGCGAAAGCGTGATGGCCGTTGTCCAGCCGATGCCGGGGGCCAGCCTCACCGCCGATGGCCTCAAGGCCGAACTCAAGAAGGTGCTGACCAGCTACAAGGTGCCGCGCCGGATCGACTTCGCGGGCAGTCTCCCGCGCGAGGATTCAGGCAAGATTTTCAAGCGCAAGCTGCGCGAACCCTTCTGGGAAGGGCGCGAGCGGCGCATCTGAGCTGAGAGAGGATACGACATGAAGGCCCTGCGGTACTACGGCGCGCGCGACGTGCGTTATGAAGCGATGGACGATCCCGCGCCGCAATCGACCCGCGATGCGGTGGTCAAGGTTGAGGCTTGCTCGATCTGCGGTTCGGACCTGCACATCTATCACGGCCACGGCTTTTCCGAGGATCTGGGCTTCTGCGTTGGCCACGAGGCAGTGGGCGAGGTGGTCGAGGTCGGCAGCGGGGTCAACCAGCTCAAGGTCGGTGACAAGGTGATGATCCCGGCGGCGGTGGGGTGCGGCTCGTGCCGGGCCTGCCTCGCGGGCGTGGTCAACCTGTGCGAATATGGCATGGGCTCGTGCTATGGCCTCTCGGCCAAGCTGCAAGGCTCGCAGGCCGAGGCCGTGCGCGTGCCTGCCGCCGATGCCAACGCCGTGAAGGTGCCGGAAGGCGTCAGCATGGAACAGGCCTTGATGATGACCGACGCGCTCGCCACCGCCTGGTACGGCGCGCGCAACGCGGACATCAAGCCGGGCTCCAGCGTGGCCGTGGTCGGGCTGGGCCCGATCGGGCTGATGGCGGTCGACAGTGCCTTCGTGATGGGCGCGCACGTGGTCTATGCGATCGACCCAATCCCCGAACGCCGCGCGCTGGCCGAAGCTGCCGGCGCGATCGCGCTCCACCCCGACGAGGCGATGGAGCGGATCAAGCAGGATACCAAGGGCCGCAAGCTGGATTGCGCGGTCGAAGTGGTGGGCGCGGATGCCACGGTCGATTTCGCGCTGCGGCTGGTGCGCCCGCGCGGCACGGTTTCGGTGATCGGGGTGCAGCAGTCGCGCCGCTTTGCCTTTCCGCTCGAACGCGCGTTTGCGGCGGGCCTGACCTTCCGCACTGGCACCTGCTCGGTGCCCGAGGAACTGCCCGCGCTGTTCCCGCTGGTCCAGTCGGGCCGGCTAAAGCCTGAAAAGTATGTCAGCCACCGCCTGCCGCTGAGCCAGGGGGCTGAGGCCTACCGCCTGTTCGAGGCGCGCGAGGCCGGGGCGCTGAAAATGGTGCTGATCCCGGATTGATATAGGGAAAAACGCCCCGCCTGATTCCGGGCGGGGCGCTTGATCCTTACTTGGCGCTGGCTTCGTTCGCCGCGCTCAGCACGGCGCGGACGCTGGCCGTGGCAATGTCTTCATCGATGCCGACGCCCCAGATGGTCTTGCCCTCGGGTGTGACGCATTCGACGTAGGCCGCCGCGCGCGCATCCGACCCGGCGGTCATCGCGTGCTCGGTATAGTCGCGCACTTCGAGTTTCACGCCGAAGGCATCGGCGAGCGTGGTCACGACCGAGGAAATCAGCCCGTTGCCGCGCCCGGACACCGACTGTTCCTTGCCTTCCAGCTCGATCTTCCCGGCGAAGATCCGGGTGCCGTCCGGCCCCTTGGTTTCGTCGTAATCGACCAGCTGGAAATGCTGCGGCGTGTTGAGGTGATAGACGCGCTGGAACACCGCCCAGATATCGCTCGCCACCAGTTCGCGGCCCAGTTCGTCGGCCAGATCCTGCACGTGCTTGGAGAAGTGCGCCTGCATCTTCTTGGGCAGCTTGAGGCCCTGATCCTGTTCGATCACCCAGGCGAAGCCGCCCTTGCCGGACTGCGAGTTGACGCGAATTACCGCTTCGTAGCTGCGGCCAAGGTCGGCCGGATCGATCGGCAGATAGGGGACGGCCCAAAGCTCGTCGTTGCGGCTATCCTGCGCAGCAAAGCCCTTCTTGATCGCGTCCTGATGGCTGCCGGAAAAGGCCGTGAACACCAGTTCGCCGCCATAGGGATGACGCTCGGGCACCTTTAGCTGGTTGCAGTATTCAACCGTCTGGATCACTTCGTCGATGTTCGAGAAGTCCAGCTCAGGGTTCACACCCTGGGTGTACATGTTGAGCGCGACGGTCACGAGGCAGCAGTTGCCGGTGCGCTCGCCATTGCCGAACAGGCAGCCCTCGACGCGGTCGGCGCCGGCCATCAGGCCCAGTTCCGCCGCCGCCACGCCGGTGCCGCGGTCGTTATGGGTGTGGAGCGAGATCACCGCCGCATCGCGGTTGGGCAGGTTGCGGCAGAAATACTCGATCTGGTCAGCATAGACGTTGGGCGTCGCGCATTCGACCGTGGCGGGCAGGTTGAGGATGATCGGATGATCGACCGTCGGCGCCAGCACTTCCATCACCGCTTCGCAGCATTCGATGCTGAAATCGACTTCGGCGGTAGAGAAGGTTTCGGGGCTGTATTCGAAGTGCCACTTCGTTTCGGGGAAACGCGCAGCCTGATCGCGCAGGAACTTTGCACCCTGACGGGCGATTTCCTTGATCTCGGGCTTTTCCAGCCCGAACACCACCTGACGCCACAGCGGCGACACGGCGTTGTAGACGTGAACGATCGCTTCCTTCGCGCCCGCGAGGCTTTCGAACGAGGTCTTGATCAGATCCTCGCGCGACTGGGTCAGCACTTGCACCAGCACATCATCGGGAATGCGCCCGGAATCAACCAGGCCGCGGATGAAGTCGAACTCGGTCGCGCCCGCGCTCGGGAAACCGACTTCGATTTCCTTGAGACCGACCTTTACGAGCAGGTCGAAGAACCGGCTCTTCTTTTCGGCGCCCATCGGATCGATCAGCGCCTGATTGCCATCGCGCAGGTCCGTCGAGAGCCAGCGCGGGGCCTTCTCGATGATTTTCGAGGGCCACTGGCGATTGGGCAGGTTGATCTGCGGGAAGGGACGGTACTTGGCCCCGGGGTTCTTCAGCATGGTCATGGCTAAATCTCAGGTATGGCGTTGCGACAGGTTCGGCGGGGTCTCCCTTGGGTGCCGCTAACGCACCCGTGAGGCACGCCAGCTCACGCCCAAGGGCGGATAAGTCGCAGGGTAAGGCCAAGCCGAGTGATCATGCGCTCAGCCTATGGGGACTGACCCGGGCCTTGTAAAGAGGCCAAACGCCGCGCGGCGGCCTGTTCCAGCTTGCCCTGCCGCGTGGCTGGGGCAATATGGGTGCCAAAGTGCAACCGATCGATTGGGGGACAAGGCGGATGACGCAGCTGGCACGTGCAACGGGACGGTTTGATTCGGGGCGGCTCGCGCGGATCGATGCCTTCATCAAGGCGAACTACCTCGACACCGGAAAGCTCGCGAACGCGCAGCTGCTGATCTCCGACCGGGGCGAGATTGCGCACCTGTCCTCGCAGGGGGCGGCCCGCGAAGGCGGCCCGCCGATCGATGAAAGCTCGCTGTTCCGCATCGCCAGCATGACCAAGCCGATCACTTCGATCGCCTTCATGATGCTGCTGGAGGAAGGCAAGGTCGCGCTTGATACGCCGGTTCATCACGTGCTGCCCGAGTTCAAGGATCTGGGCGTCTACAACGGCGGCGGCGGGGGCGTGCCGTTCCTGACCAAGCCCTGCGCGCGGCCGATGCAGATGCTCGATCTGCTGCGCCACACCTCGGGGCTGACCTATGGCTTCCAGAACCGCACCAACATTGATGCGGCCCACCGCGAGGGCAAGATCGAGAACTGGCACGGTAACCTTGATCTTGATGGGCTGGTCGCCGCGCTGGGCAAGCTGCCGCTCGAATTCTCGCCGGGCGAGGCGTGGAACTATTCGGTGTCGACCGACGTGCTGGGCGCGGTGGTGCAGCGGCTTTCGGGCCAATCGCTGCCCGATTTCTTCCAGCAGCGGATCTTTGCCCCGCTGGGCATGGAGGATACCTTCTTCGCCGTTCCCGAAAGCAAGATCGACCGGCTGACCGATTGCTACACCTTCGTGCCGGGCAAGGGCCGGGTGATGTATGATCGCGGCGCCGAAAGCGCGTGGAGCCGGATGCCGACCCAGGTTTCGGGCGGCGGCGGGCTGGTGTCGACCGCGCTCGACTATCACCGGTTCTGCTCGATGCTGCTGGGCGGCGGGGAACTGCACGGCACCCGGATCATCAGCCGCAAGACGCTGGAACTGATGACGCTCAACCACTTGCCGGGCGGGGCGGATCTCGCCTCGATGTCAAAGTCGCTGTTCAGCG
This sequence comes from uncultured Novosphingobium sp., assembly GCA_937996535.1. Classification (GTDB taxonomy): domain Bacteria; phylum Pseudomonadota; class Alphaproteobacteria; order Sphingomonadales; family Sphingomonadaceae; genus Novosphingobium. Next base: position 21,222 of record CALKVF010000099.1, read on the forward strand.
AGGCGGCCAATGCCGGGACCGGGTTTGGCCTGGGCTTTGCGGTCAACATCGATGTCGCACGCACGATGATCCCGGGCTCGGTCGGCGAATTCTACTGGGGCGGGATGTTCTCGACCGCGTTCTTCGTCGATCCGGTGGAAGAGATCGCGATGGTCTTCATGACCCAGATGTCGCCGTCGAGCACCTATCCGATCCGGCGCGAGCTCAAGACGCTGATCTACTCGGCGCTGGTGTGACTGCCATGAGCGACAACGGCGTGGAGACGCTTTACGAAACGATGGGGCTGGTCCGCATCGCCGAGATGAACCCCGAAGGCCGCGCTAGCCTCGAATATATGGCCGGGCCCGAGCTGTGCCATTCGGGCGGCGTGGTGCAGGGCGGTTTTGTGACCGGGTGGATCGATGCGGCGATGGCCCATGCGGCAATCGCGCTCAACGGCCCCGATGTCACCCCGATGACGCTGGAACTCAAGGTCAGCTTCTTTGCCCCGGTGCGCCCCGGGCTGGTGATCGCGGAAGGCTGGGTAGAGCGCAACGGCCGCAAGACCGCCTTCTACGAAGGCCATCTCAAGGATGCTGCGGGCAAGGTGCTGGCCAAGGCGACGACAACGATGATGCTGGCTGACCGCGCCCGGGTCGAAGCCGCGTCCAAGGCGGCAACGGGAGCCTGATGATGAGCGAGATCAAGCCTTTCACTCTTGCGGTCCCGCAGCGCGAGCTGGACGATCTGGCCGCGCGGATTGACATGGCCCGCTGGCCCGAGCGCGAGACGGTGGCCGATTGGTCGCAGGGCGCGCCGCTCGCCGCGCTGCAGGAACTAGTCGGCTATTGGCGGCGCGGCTATGATTGGCGGGCCTGCGAAGGGCGGCTCAACGCGCTGGGGCAGTTCACCACGGTGATCGACGGGCTGGAGATCCATTTCCTCCACATCCGCTCGCCCCATGCCGGGGCCATGCCGCTGATCATGACGCACGGCTGGCCGGGTTCGGTGATCGAATTCATGGGCGTGATCGAGGCGCTGACCAACCCCGAGGATCAGGCCCAGGCCTTTGATCTGGTGCTGCCGTCGCTGCCGGGCTTCGGCTTTTCCGGCAAGCCGGCGGCGGCCGGTTGGGGCGTGGAGCGGATCGGCCGGGCCTGGGGCGAGCTGATGCGGCGGCTGGGCTATGGCCGCTGGGTTGCGCAGGGCGGCGATTGGGGCTCGGCAGTGACAACCGCGATCGCGGTGCAGAAGATCGCGGGCTGCGCGGGCGTGCATCTCAACATGCCGATCGGGCGGCCCTTGCCTGAAGACCTTGAAAACCCGTCGCCTGCCGAACTCAAGGCACTGGGCGCGCTCAAGCACTATCAGGACTGGGACGCGGGCTATTCGACCCAGCAGCGCACCCGCCCGCAGACGGTGGGCTATGGGCTGGTTGACAGCCCGGTGGGGCTGGCGGGCTGGATCTTCGAGAAAATGTGGGCCTGGACGGATAATGCGGGATCACCCTTCGATGCGCTCAGCCGCGATCAGATTCTCGACAACCTGATGCTCTATTGGTTGCCGGCAACCGGCGCGTCCTCGGCGCGGCTCTATTGGGAAAGCTTCGGCAGCTTTGCCCCGCACGAAATCGAACTGCCGGTGGCGGTCAGCGCGTTTCCCAAGGAAATTCTGCCGACCCCGCGCAAGTGGGCCGAGCGCAATTTCAAAAACCTCGTTCACTGGGGCGATATGGACAAGGGCGGGCATTTTGCCGCCTGGGAACAGCCCGAGGCCTTTGTGCGCGAACTGCGCACCGCCTTTGCGCTGATGCGCTGAGGGGGCGGCATGGACGACCGGATACCGGCAGAGGACATTGCTGTCGGCGCCTATGGCAAGCCCGCGCTCGGCAAGAGCCTGGAAAGCCGCCACATCTCGATGATCGCGATCGGCGGGATCATCGGGGCCGGGCTGTTCGTCGGCTCGTCAACCACGATCAGCCAGGTCGGCCCGGCGGCGGTCGTGTCCTATGGCATCGCCGGCCTGATCATCATGCTGGTGATGCGGATGATCTCGGAAATGGCGACCGCGCTGACCGGCGTGCAAGCCTTTCCCGATTTCGCGCGCGCCGGGATCGGGCATTGGGCTGGGCATCTCTCGGGCTGGCTCTACTGGTATTTCTGGGTGGTGGTCGTCGCGATCGAGGCGCTGGCCGGGGCCAAGATCCTGAGCCACTGGCTGCCCGCCCTGCCGACCTGGCAGATCGGGGTGGGGCTGATGGCCTTGCTGACGGGGGTAAACCTGCTCTCGACCCGGTCCTATGGCGAATTTGAATTCTGGTTCTCGTTGCTGAAGGTGCTGGCGATCGTCGGCTTCATCGTGGTGGCGGGATCCTGGGCTTTCGGGATCACCAGTCCCGCGGGGGCAACCTTTGCCAACCTGACGGCGCACGGTGGCTTTGCGCCTGCCGGGTGGGGCGGGGTGCTGGCAGCGGTCGCCTCGACCATCTTCGCGCTGTGCGGCGCGGAAATATCGACCATCGCGGCAGCCGAAAGCGCCGAACCGGCCAAGGCGGTCGCGCGGCTTTCGCTGTCGGTCACCGTGCGGATCGTGGTGTTCTACCTGCTTTCGCTGCTGATGATCGTGGCCGTGGTGCCGTGGCAGCAGATCGAGCCGGGCTATTCGCCGTTTGCCGCAACGCTGGCGGCGATGCACGTGCCGGGCGGCGAGACGATCATGAACCTCGTTGTGCTGGTCGCGGTGCTGTCGTGCCTCAATTCAGGGCTCTATGTCACCTCGCGCACGCTGTTTCACCTCGCCAGCCACGGCGATGCGCCGCAGTGGCTGGTCGCGGTCAACCGGCGGCAGGTGCCAGCGCGGGCGATCCTGGTTGCCAGCCTGTTTTCCTACGGTGCGCTCGCGGCCGAGCGGATTGCGCCCGATACCGTGTTCAGCTTCCTGCTCAATTCCTCGGGTGTGACCATGCTGCTGCTCTACCTGATGGTCGCGGCCGCCCAGCTGCGCCTGCGCGCTCGGTTCGCGGCCGAGGGGCGGCAATTGCAGCTCAAGATGTGGTTCCATCCTTTTGGCACGCTGTTCGCGGTGGCCGGGATGCTGGCGGTGATCGGCTTCATGGCGCTGACCCCGGCATTGGCCAGCCAGTTCTGGATGAGCCTGCTGGTTGCCGCCGGGTTCCTTGGGCTGTTCCTTGCAACGAAAAAGGCCCGGAGCTGAGCCCCGGGCCTCTTCGCTGAAACCGGCTGAGCCGATCAATTCTTGGTCTGGTCGACCAGCTTGTTGGCACCGATCCACGGCATCATCGCGCGCAGCTTGGCACCGGTTTCTTCGATCGGGTGACGCTTGGCGAGGCCGCGGGCAGCCTTCAGTTCCGGCTGGCCAGCACGGTTGTCGAGCACGAAGTTCTTCACGAAGCGGCCCGACTGGATGTCTTCCAGAACGCGCTTCATTTCCTTCTTCGTTTCGTCGGTGATGATGCGCGGGCCGGTGGTGATGTCACCATATTCGGCGGTGTTCGAGATCGAATAGCGCATGTTGGCGATGCCGCCTTCATACATCAGGTCAACGATCAGCTTCAGTTCGTGGAGGCATTCGAAATAGGCCATTTCCGGGGCGTAACCGGCTTCGACCAGGGTTTCGAACCCGGCCTGGACCAGGTGGGTCGCGCCGCCGCACAGCACGGCCTGTTCGCCGAACAGGTCGGTTTCGCATTCCTCGCGGAAGTTGGTTTCGATGATGCCCGAGCGGCCGCCACCAACGCCCGAGGCATAGGCCAGAGCGACGTCATGCGCGTTGCCGGTCACGTCCTGATGGACCGCGATCAGGCACGGCACGCCGCCGCCACGCTGGTATTCGCCGCGCACGGTGTGGCCGGGGCCCTTCGGCGCGATCATGATCACGTCGATGTCGGCGCGCGGTTCGATCAGGCCGAAGTGGATGTTGAGGCCGTGGGCAAAGGCCAGCGCCGCGCCGGGCTTCATGTTGGCGTGCAGATCGTCGGCATAGATCGCGGCCTGATGTTCGTCGGGGGCAAGGATCATCAGCACGTCGGCCCAGGCCGCGGCTTCCTTGTTCGACAGCACCTTGAAGCCGGCGGCTTCGGCCTTCTTGGCCGTGGCCGAACCTTCGCGCAGCGCGATGGCGACTTCCTTGACGCCGCTGTCACGCAGGTTCTGGGCGTGGGCGTGGCCCTGCGAGCCGTAGCCGAGGATGGCGATCTTCTTGCCGGTGATCAGGTTGAGGTCGCAATCGGCGTCGTAATAAACCTTCATGGTCAGTCCTGTTCTCTTGCAGTGTGGCCCCGCCACCGCGGGGCAAGTGTTGGTGTGTGAAAAGTCTCTCAGGCCGCAGCCGCGCCGCGCATCATGCCCACTACGCCGGTTCGGCCCACTTCGACCAGTCCCAGTTCGCGCATCAGCGAGACGAACCGGTCGATCTTGTCGGGGGTGCCGGTGAGTTCGAACACGAAGCTCTGGGTCGTGGTGTCGACCACCTTGGCGCGGAACACATCGGCAAGGCGCAGCGCCTCGACGCGGGCTTCGCCGGTTCCGGCCACCTTGACCAGCGCCAGTTCACGCTCGACGTGTGCGCCGCTTTCGGTGAGGTCGACCACCCGGTGAACCGGAACCAGCCGGTCAAGCTGGGCATGGATCTGGTCGATCACCGCCGGCGGGCCGTGGGTGACGATGGTGATCCGGCTGACCGAGTGGTTCTCGGTAATGTCGGCCACGGTCAGGCTGTCGATGTTGTAGCCGCGCGCGGTGAACAGTCCGGCGATCTTGGCGAGGATGCCTGCCTCGTTGTCGACGGTGATGGTCAGAACGTGGCGTTCCGACGCCTCTTGCTTGATCTTCATCATGGCTTGGCCCCCTTACACCAGCGCCTTGGCGGCATCGTCCATGGTCCCGGCCACGGCATCGCCGTAGAGGATCATGTCGGTGTGCGCGGCCCCGCTCGGGATCATCGGGAAGCAGTTGGCTTCCTTGGCGACAAGGCAATCGACGATCACCGGACCGTCATAGTCGATCATCGCCTGAATGCCGGCGTCGAGATCGGATTCGTTTTCGATGCGGATGCCCTTCCAGCCATAGGCTTCGGCGAGCTTCACGAAATCGGGCAGGCTGTCCGAATAGGAGTTCGAATAGCGGCTTTCATAGGTCAGTTCCTGCCACTGGCGGACCATGCCCATCCATTCGTTGTTGAGGATGAACACCTTGACCGGCAGGCGGTACTGCGTGGCCGTGCCCAGTTCCTGAATGTTCATCTGGATCGAGGCATCGCCGGCGATGTCGATCACCAGGCTGTCCGGATTGCCGAGCTGCGCACCGATCGCGGCGGGCAGGCCATAGCCCATCGTGCCGAGCCCGCCCGAGGTCAGCCACTTGTTGGGGCCGAAGAAGTGGAAGTACTGCGCCGCCCACATCTGGTGCTGGCCGACTTCGGTGGCGATCACCGGATCCTTGGCCTTGGTCAGCGCGAACAGCCGCTCGATCGCGCGCTGCGGCATGATCGCGGTCTTGTTTTCGGGGAAGGCGAGGCTCTTGCGGGTGCGCCAGCCATCGACCTTGGCCTTCCACGCGGTGAGATCCTGCGCCTTGCGGCTGCCCCAGGCGGCGATCATCTGATCGAGCACTTCGGCGCAGTCGCCGATGATCGGCAGATCGACCGCCACGGTCTTGTTGATCGAGGAGCGATCGATGTCGATGTGGATCTTGGTCGAATGGGGCGCGAAGGCATCGAGCCGCCCGGTCACGCGGTCATCAAAGCGCGCGCCGATGGCCACGATCAGATCGGCCTGGTTCATCGCCATGTTGGCTTCGAACGTGCCGTGCATCCCCAACATACCAAGCCAGTCGGCGTGGTCGGCCGGGAAAGCGCCAAGACCCATCAGGGTCGAGGTGACGGGCGCGCCGGTGATCGTCTGCAGCTGGCGCAGCAGTTCGGTTGCGCGCGGGCCCGAATTGATCACCCCACCGCCGGTATAGAACACCGGAGCCTTGGCCTGGGCGAGCAGCTCAACCGCCTGAGCGATGTCCTTGTCGGCGCCGCGGGTCTGCGGTGCATAACGCGATTCCTTCTGCGGCGCGGCGCCGGTCCACGCGGTCGAGGCGATCTGGACATCCTTGGGGATGTCGATCACGACCGGGCCGGGGCGGCCGGTGGTGGCAATGCGGAAGGCTTCCTCGATCACGCCCGCCAGTTCAGCCGGATCCTTCACGAGGTAGTTGTGCTTGGTGCAGTGGCGCGTGATGCCGATGGTGTCGGCTTCCTGAAACGCGTCCGAGCCGATCAGGCCGCTGGGAACCTGGCCGGTGAACACCACCAGCGGAATCGAATCCATGAAGGCATCGGCAATCCCGGTGACCGCATTGGTCGCGCCGGGGCCCGAGGTGACGAGCACGACGCCGGGCTTGCCGGTCGAGCGGGCATAGCCTTCGGCGGCATGGGCCGCGCCCGCTTCGTGGCGGACGAGAATGTGACGGATGCGGGCATCGCCGAACAGCGCGTCGTAGATCGGCAGCACCGCGCCGCCGGGATAGCCGAACACGAATTCGACCCCCTGCTTGACCAGGCTTTCGACCAAAATGCTTGCGCCGCTGCGCTCCTCGCTCACGTCCTCGACCTTTCAATAAATTTCGCGGGTTCCTTTAAAGGACCGACCCGGCACAGTTGCCTGTGCCGGGTCTCCTCTCCAACTCGCGCAAGACCTGCACTCGGCAGGTGTTGAAGGCGGGTCTAAGGGACATGAAATGTCATGTCAAGCACGAAGTGCGCAACAATGTTGCGAATATATCCGCTTCATCGAATGTATCGCCAACCACGCGCGGCCAGTCTTCCGGCGGTTGGCGGCGAAACCACGTGAACTGCCGCTTGGCATAGTTGCGGGTGGCCTGCGCGGCGCGGGATTCGGCCTGGTCGAGCGTTATTTCCCCGGCAAGGTAAGCTGCGATTTCGGGCACCCCGATTGCGCGCATCACCGGCAGCGCGGGATCGAGCTGGCGGGCGAGCAGAGCCTCGACCTCGGCAATTGCACCTTCGGCCAGCATCTTGCCGAACCGCCGGTCGCAGCGCGCATAAAGTGTGGCGCGATCGGGCAGCAGGATCGCCGGGTGCAGAGCGATGTGCTCTCCGATCCCGCCGCTGCGCTCCGCCTGCCACGCGGCCAGCGGCTTGCCGGTTGAGCGCACGACTTCAAGCGCGCGGGAAATCCGTGCAGCGTCCGCTGGGGCAAGTGCTGCGGCGCGCGCCGGGTCTTCGGCTTGCAGCGCGGCATGGGCCTCGGCCACCGGCAGGGCGCGCACGGCCTCGCGCACGGCGGGATCGATCGCGGGCACCGGGGCAATCCCATCGAGCAGGGTGCGCAGGTAGAGCCCGGTTCCGCCAACGAGGATCGGCACGCCCTCGGCGGCATGAACTTCGCTGACCACATCGCTGGCGCACCGCGCCCAATCGGCGGCGGAGCAGGCTTCGCTGCCGTCCCAGTCGCCGAACAGACGGTGCGGCACCCCGTGCATTTCGGTTTCACTGGGGCGGGCCGAAAGCACTGCCAGATCGGCATAGACCTGCGCGCTGTCGGCGTTGATGACCACGGCGCTGCGGCCCTGGCGTTCCAGCGCCAAAGCCAGCCGCACCGCGCAATCGCTCTTGCCGCTGGCGGTCGGCCCTGCGATGAGCGCGACCGGCGGCTTGTCGCCTCCCGATTCAAAGGATTCAGAATTGCTCATTGCCCGCGTGATAGCAGAACCGGCGGCGCTGTCTGCCAATTGCGACAAGGCCATCCATGCGCTCGAGGCGCGCGGCTTCAGGATCGGCAGCGCGGAAGCCCTGGCCGGGGCGGACGATGTGTTGCAATTCCAGACCGGGGCAGGGGACGCGGGCGTGCTGCGCGGCGTGCTCGATGCGCATTTCAGCCCCTCGGACCTGCTGGTCGCCGATCACGCGCCCGGCGTGCCCAAGGTGTTCGTCTCGGACATGGATTCAACCATGATCTCGGCGGAATGCATCGACGAACTGGCTGATTTCGCGGGGCTGAAGGACCAGATTGCCGAGATTACCGAACGCGCGATGCAGGGCGAACTCGATTTTGCCGAGGCGCTGACCGGCCGGGTGCGGCTGCTGGGCGGGCTGGGCGAGGACGCGATCCTGCAATGCCTTGAACAGCGCATTGCCCCGATGCCCGGCGCGCGGGTGCTGGTCGAAACGCTGAAGGCGCAGGGCTGCTATACCGTGCTGGTCACCGGCGGGTTCCACCAGTTTGCCGATCCCGTGGCTGAGCAGCTCGGTTTCCAGCGCGTGGTCGCCAATCGCCTTGCGGTCGAACACGGCAAGCTCAGCGGCGGCCTGGTCGGCGATATTGTCGACAGTTCGGTCAAGGAGCAGGTGCTGCGCGAGGAAGTGGCGCTGCGCGGGGCGACGAGCCTGGCTACCGGCGATGGCGCCAACGATATCCCGATGCTGATGGCGGCGAGCTATGGCATTGCCTATCACGCCAAGCCCAAGGCCCGCGCTGCGGCGCATGGCTGGGTCGAGCAGGGCGATCTGACCAGCGTGCTCAAGCTGCTGGGCGTGCCGCGCGGCGATTGGGTGACGGCCTAAGCGCGCTGGGCTTTGCGCCTCGCCGCAATCCGCAGCGCCAACGCGCCAAGTGCAAGGCTGGTGCCCAGCACCCCGCTGACCAGCTGCTCGGGCTTGAACAGCCGGCTGCCGTAGCTCGCCAGAAAGATCAGCCACAGCCAGTGGATGCCCAGAGTGTGCAGGCGCTTCCAGCTGCGCCCGAGCGCGCGCATCGCCCGGTCGGACGAGGTGAGGGCCATCGCATACATCGTGGCATAGGCCCCGCCGGCAAACAGCAGGATCGGCACCGGTCGGGCTTCCCCGCTGAGCCTGAGGAAGGTCACCAGCGCCACAAGATGCGCAGTGTGGCAAGCGGCGAAGCCGAGGCCCCACCAGCGGCGCTGGCGCAGCAAAGCTTGCGTTGCCGGGCCGCGCCACAGCCGCGCGAGAGATGAGGCGCTATAGGTGATCAACAGCATCGCAAAGCCAAGCTTGGCGGTCCAGCGGGCGGCCAGCTGCCACCCCTCAACTGGGCTTGCCCCTTGGCTCAACCCGGCTGCAACGGCTGCAATCCCCGCGAAAAATCCCAGAATCAACGGCCAGCGCTGCGTCATGGCGTCATCTCCCCTGCGGCGGGGCTAGCATGGCGATCCCGGGCGCGCGAGGGGCATGATCGCCGGGTATCGACATTGATGTAAGTAAGCCGCATTATCCCTGCATGGATATGCAGACCCGCTCGCTTGATTCGGCCACCGCTGGCGCCGACCTCCCGCTGATGCTGCCGGGGCGCCCGCCGGCGCGCTATGATTTTCCGAAGGCCTGGCGGCACTTCAAGGAACTGATCAAGGACAAGGAAAACACCGCCGAAGTCGCCCCGATCTTCGAGGCGCTGCCCTGGCGCGGGGTGTACGATGCGGCCTTGGCGTTCCTCAAGAGCGAGCGCGGGCAGGCGATCCGCAAGAGCGAGCCTTCGCTGGTGGCGCTGCTCGATGATCATGCCGCGCTGCGCAAGCTGCCCGAGGGCAGTCTCGCCCATGTCTATTGCGACTTCATGGAGCGCGAGGGCCTCTCGGCGCAGGGGCTGGTCGACGAACTCAACCGGTATCGCCGGCCCGACCAGTATTTCGACGATCAGGTCGATTGGTATTTCTCGCGGATGCGCGACACCCACGATCTGCTCCACGTGCTGTCGGGCTTTGGCCGCGATGCACTGGGCGAACAGTGCGTTCTGGCCTTCACCTATGGCCAGCAGCCGGCGCTGGCGCATCTGTTCCTGGGCTATGCCGGGGCGTTTGAAATTGCCAAGCGCGGCACGGTGAAGGTGCCGGTGTTCCGCGCGGTGCGCGAAGCGCAGAAGCTGGGCACGGCCTGTCCGCGGCTGGTCGAAATGCCGATCCGCGATCTGCTGGCGATGCAGTATGACGAGGCGCGCCGGTTCCTCGGGATTACCGATCCCCACTATTACCGCGAGGCTCATGCCAAGTGGCGCGCGGCCGGGATCGATCCCTACGATCTGCTTCCGCCGGAGCAAAAGGCCGCCTGAGCCAGCCAGCCGTCAGCGCAGTTCCTTGCGGATCACCAGCTTGAGCGCGGACCACACTTCGTCGACCGCGCAGACCTTGGTGTCGACCAGCCCCAGCGGCAGCGCGACCGCGCGGACCGTGTCCTCGGTGATGTCGGTGGCGACCTTCGCGGCCTGCTTGGGCCAGCTGACCCAGATCTGCCCATCGGCGCTGACCTGATCGCGCAGTAGCGCAAGGCGCGCTTCGAGCACTGTGCGTTCGGTAACGAACAGGTGCGCGGCATCCATGCCCTGCGCCGGATCGGCCACCGGGATCAGTTCGAGCGCATATTCGTCGATCTCGTCGAGCACGCTTTCGGGCATGGCTTCGAACCAGACCCGCTGTCCGTCCCGGAGGTTGAGCTTCTTGGCCAGCGGCGTGCCGGAATATCCGGCCTCGCTCACGCTTCCATCCAGTCGCGGAAGAAGGCCTCGTTGGCTTCGCGCAGGGTAGCGAGTTCGACCGAGAAGCCCGGGCCCTTGATCGCCGTGCCACCGGTGGTGCCGATGCGGATCATCGGGATGCCGGCGGCCTGGATCTGATCGGCCACGGCGCTGGTCACGACATAGCGCGACTGGTCTTCGCCAAACGCAGTGAAGTGATCGCCGATCTCTTCGACCGTGCAGCCGATCCCGCCCTTGAGCGCCATTTCGGCGAGCGCCACCAGCAGCCCGCCATCGGACACGTCATGCACGGCCGTAACCTTGCCTTCGTCGACCAGCTTGCGGACGAATTCGCCGTGGGCGCGCTCCTTGGCCAGATCGACCGGCGGGGGCGTGCCGTCTTCGCGGCCGTGAATTTCGCGCAGCCACAGCGACTGGCCGAGGTGGCCGTTGGTGAAGCCGATCACGAACACGGCTTCGCTTTCGGCCTTGAAGCCGATGGTCGCCATCTTGGAATGGTCCGCCATCAGGCCGACGCCGCCGATCGCCGGGGTCGGCAGGATCGCCGAGCCGCCGCCGGTGGCCTTGCTCTCGTTGTAGAGGCTGACGTTGCCCGAAACGATCGGATAGTCGAGCGCGCGGCAGGCATCGCCCATGCCTTCGAGGCAGCCGACGATCTGGGCCATGATGACGGGGCGCTGCGGGTTGGCGAAGTTGAGGCAGTTGGTGATCGCCAGCGGGGTCGCGCCGACCGCGCTGATGTTGCGATAGGTTTCGGCCACGGCCTGCTTGCCGCCTTCGTAGGGATCGGCAAAGCAATAGCGCGGCGAACAGTCGGTGCTCATCGCCAGCGCCTTCTGGGTGCCGTGGACGCGCACCACGGCGGCATCGCCACCGCTCTTCTGCAAGGTGTCGGCGCCAACCTGGCTGTCATACTGTTCGTAGATCCAGCGGCGGCTGGCGAGATCCGCGCAGCCCATCAGCTTGACCAGATCCGCGCCCAGATCCTTGGATACCGGAACATCGCCCAGCGGCTGGACATTGGCCCACGCGGCATAGTCTTCGCGGCTGGCGGCCGGACGATCATAGAGCGGGGCATCTTCGGCGAGCGGGCCGAGCGGAATGTCGCAGACGGTTTCGCCCTGCCAGGTCAGCACCATGTGGCCGGTATCGGTCACTTCGCCGATCACCGCGAAATCGAGTTCCCACTTCTTGAAGATCGCTTCGGCCATCGGCTCCTTGCCGGGCTTGAGCACCATCAACATGCGTTCCTGCGATTCGGACAGCATCATTTCGTAAGGGGTCATGCCCTCTTCGCGGCACGGCACCTTGTCCATGTCGAGAATGATGCCGGCCTTGCCGTTGGTCGCCATTTCGACCGAGGACGAGGTCAGGCCTGCCGCGCCCATGTCCTGGATCGCCACGATCGCATCGGTCGCCATCAGTTCGAGGCAGGCCTCGATCAGCAGCTTTTCGGTGAACGGATCGCCGA
>CALKVF010000100.1 GCA_937996535.1 uncultured Novosphingobium sp.
GCCTGATGGGCTTCATCTCCAGCTTCGGGCTATGCGGACTGGCGCTGTGGCTGGGGATCAATGGGTTCCTTGGCGGGCTGGGCACGCTGCTGCTGTTTGCCGCGTGCCGCTCGCTCTACGGCTGGTTCGGTTCGGCCGCACCGCCAGCGGTGCAGGCCTATGTCGCCGCGCGCACCAGCCGGGCAGAACGCACCCAGTCGCTGTCGCTGATCTCGTCCAGCTTCGGGCTAGGCACGGTGCTTGGCCCGGCGCTTGCGCCGATGCTGATCCTGCCCGCGCTGGGACTGGTCAGTCCGTTTGCCGCGTTCACCCTGATCGCGGTGGTCGTGCTGATCGCGCTGCGCCTGCGCCTGCCCGATGATACCCCGGCCTTTGCCGGGCGGGGCGATGTGATGGCCGCCCCCTTCAGCGCCAATTCCAATTCCGCCCGGCGCGAGGAAGAGGCCGAGGATGACGATGCGCCCGCGGGCAATCCCGGCAAGCTTGCCTGGGGCGATCGGCGGATGCGCCCCTGGCTGGTGGCGGGGCTGTTTGGCGGCCACGCTCAGGCCGCGACAATGGGGATCGTCGGTTTTCTGGTGCTGGACCGGCTGGGGCTACGCGCCACGCCCGACCTCGGCGCGGCGCCGACCGGGCGGGTGCTGATGATGGGGGCCTTGGCCACGCTGCTGGCACAGTGGGGGCTGATCCCGATGCTGCGGCTGGGGCCGCGCGCGTCGTGCCTGGGCGGGATCACGCTGGCGGCGCTGGGCGCCGGGTTCCTCTCGATCGCGCAGAGCGAACACGCCATTTCGGTCTGCGTCGCGCTGCTGTCGATGGGCTTTGGCCTGTTCCGTCCGGGCTTCACCGCCGGGGCCTCGCTCTCGGTCAGCCGGGCCGAACAGGGCCAATCCGCCGGGATCGTCGCCTCGGTCAATGGCGCGGCCTATATCCTCGCCCCGGCGATCGGGGTCTGGCTCTATGGCCATTCCCCGGCGATCGGCTTCAGCGTGATCGAACTGCTGTGCCTCGCCGTGATCGTGCTCGGCTGGCGCGGGATGCAGGACGATTCGGCGCTGACCGGTCAGCGCTAGGCGCGCCGCGTTTAGAGGATTTCGCTGACCTTTTCCTGCGGACGGCACAGCCGCACGCCCTTGTCGGTTTCCACCAACGGACGTTCGATCAACTTGGGCTCGGCCGCCATCGCCGCCAGCACGGCCGCGTCATCGGCCTGCGGTAGCCCGCGCTCTTCGGCATCGGTACCGCGCAGGCGCAGGCCTTGCTGCGGGGTCATTCCAGCATCGCGATAGAGCTGGGCCAGCTTGTCCGCGCTGGGCGGAGTGTTGAGGTATTCGACCACCGTCACCTCCACGCCCGGCGTTTCCTGCAGCAGCGCCAAGGTCTTGCGCGACGTGCCGCATGCCGGGTTGTGCCAGATCGTAGCCTTCATGTGCGGTCCTTTCGCTTTGCGCCGCCGTAGGATCAATTTTCGCGCCTCGCAATTTGATCCTTGTCAATGCGAACGATTCGCATTAGCGGACATTCTCTCTATTGAGAATCATTCGCAATATATCGGAGCCGCCATGACCCCTGCCCTGCACGCCCGCCTTGCCCTGTCCGCCGCGCTGGGTGCGATCGCGCTGCCGCAGGTCGCCATGGCAGCCAATGAGGCCGAGGATGCCCCCGCGCCGATCGTGGTCAACGGCGAGAGCTACCATGTTGCCGAACCGGCCAGCACCAAGACCGGCACCGCGCTGCTCGATACGCCGCAGTCGATCACCATGCTCCAGCGCGAACAGCTCGACGATCAGGGCGTCGAACAACTGGGCGATGCGCTGCGCTATGTCCCGGGCGTCACGCTGGGCCAGGGCGAAGGCCACCGCGATCAGGTGGTGCTGCGCGGCCAGTCCTCGACCGCCGACTTCTTCCTCGATGGCCTGCGCGACGATGCCCAGTATTACCGCCCGCTCTACAACACCGAACGGGTCGAAGTGCTTAAAGGCGCCAATGCCCTGCTGTTCGGGCGCGGCGGCGGCGGCGGGATCATCAACCGCGTTTCCAAGGTGGCCGATGCCGACACCCGCAAGGTCAAGCTTTCCGCCGGGGCCGACAGCTGGGGCGCATGGTCGCTGGCGGGCGATGTCAACCAGCCGCTGGGCCAGGGCCTCGCGCTGCGGCTCAACGCCACTTACGAAGACTTTGCCAATCACCGCCAGGCCTATGACGGCCACTTCATCGGCGTGGCCCCGACCCTCAGCGCCGCACTGGGCGAGGCGACCACCGTGACCCTCGCCTATGAATTCGACCGCGATCGCCGGGTCACCGATCGCGGGGTGCCCTCGCTCGGCGGGCGCCCGATCACCGGCTATGGCGATACCTTCTTCGGCAGCCCTACGCTCAATCGCAGCCGGGTCGATGCCCACATCGCCCGCGCCCGGATCGACCACGAATTCACCAGCGACCTCACGCTCAGCCTCGCGGGCGAATATGCCCATTACGACAAGTATTACGCCAACATCCTGCCCTCGGCCGCCACGGCCACCACCGTCACCCTGACCGGCTACGACAGCGGCACCACCCGCGCCAACTGGATCGGTCAGGCCAACCTGGTCTGGAAGGGCCAGACCGGTGGGATCGGCCACACCTTGCTGGCGGGGGTCGAGGCGGGCGACCAGTCGACCGAAGCCACGCGCCGCAATGCGCTGTTCGGCGCAGGGGCAAGCTCGGCCACGGTGGCACTCGCCCAGACGCTGACCCTGCCCGCGATCGGCTGGACCGCGCTTGCCAGTTCGACCGGCGCGGGTGCGCGCAGCACCTCGGTCTATCTGCAGGATCAGATCGAACTGGCGCCGTTCGCGCAAATCATCGCCGGCCTGCGCCACGATCGCTTCACCATCGATGCCACCAACCGCCTGACCAGCGCGGTCACGGCGCGCGAAGACGCGATGTGGTCACCCCGCCTCGGGCTGGTGCTCAAGCCGCGCGCCAATATGTCGCTCTACGCCAGCTACGCCAAAAGCTTCCTGCCGCAGGCGGGCGATCAGTTCACCACGCTCGATGCCAGCTATCAGACCCTGGCGCCCGAAGCCTTCCGCAACCTGGAACTGGGCGCGAAGTGGGATCTGACCACCAGCCTGTCGTTCTCGGCAGCGGCCTTCCAGGTCGATCGCAGCAACACCCGCGCCAACGATCCGCTGACCGGCAACCTCGTGCTCACCGGGTCCAGCCGGGTCCGCGGGTTGGAGGCTGGGCTGGCCGGCAAGATCACACCCACCTGGCAGGTGAGCCTGGGCTATACCTATCAGCAGGGTGAAATCCGCTCGACCACCACGGCGGCCCCCGCCGGGCGCAAGCTCGACAAGCTGCCCGCCCACCAGTTCGCCGCCTGGACCCGCCACGAAGTGACCGGCCGGCTTGGCCTGGGCCTCGGGCTGGTCCACCAGTCGGGCCAGTATGCAACGATCAGCAACGCCGTGCGCCTGCCGGCCTTCACCCGGATCGACGCGGCGGTTTATTACGACCTGTCGGACCGCGCGGCCTTGCAGCTCAATGTCGAGAACCTCACCGACACCCGCTATTTCGCGAGCGCCCACACCGACAACAACATTGCGACCGGCGAGCCGATCAACGCCAAGCTGACGCTGCGCCTGAAATACTAACCAGCCGGGGCCGCGGCGGGATCCGGCGGCGCAAGGTCGGCGGCGGGCGGCGGTGCAGTGCCGTCCAGCCCGCGCATCGCCCGCCCGGCCTGCTGAACCGCGCGGACCAGCCGCGGATAGACCCCGCAGCGGCACAGGTTGGGCACGGCTGCGGCAATATCCTCGGCGCTGGGATCGGAATTGCGCGCCAGCAGCGCGGCCGCGCTGATCGCGATGCCCGGAGTGCAGAACCCGCACTGGATCGCCTGCTCGGCGACCAGCGCCTGCTGCACCGGATGCGAGCGATCGGCCGACAGCCCCTCGATCGTGGTCACGGCGCGGCCCTCGGCCTCACCCAGAGTAATCAGGCAACTGCGCTGCGCCTCGCCATCGACCATGACCATGCAGGCCCCGCAATCGCCAGCCCCGCAGCCATATTTGGTGCCGGTGAGGTTCGCCCCGTCACGCAGCGCCCACAGCAGGGGCGTCTGCGGATCCAGCCGGATCTCGACCGCGCGGTCGTTGACGGTAAGGCGCGCCATATCCTGCCCTTAATCGCGCCAGGAGCGATCGACCTTGTCGATCCGCCGCACCCAGGCGGCAAAGTCAGCCCCGCCCGGCACGTGGCCCGGCACATTGGCTTCGTGGAGATCGCGGTGGTGCACGGCCACCACCTCATCCGGCACGACCACCGGCTGGCCGGCGGCCATGGTCGCCAGCTGGATTTCGCAGGCGCGCTGCAGTGCCCAGTGCTGGACGAAGATTTCGGGGATCGACCGGCCCAGGATCACCGGGCCGTGATTCTTGAGCATCAGCACCCGCTTGTCGCCCAGGTTGGCCAGCAGGCGTTCGCCTTCTTCGGCACGCACGGTGATGCCTTCGAACTCGTGATAGGCGATCCGCCCGGTGAAGTTGCAGGCATAGAAGTTGACCGGCTGAAGCCCGCCTTCAAGGCTGCACACCGCCATCGTCGCGGTGGTGTGGGTGTGAACGATGGCATGGGCCCACGGCACGTGGCGGTGGAAGTAGCTGTGCTGGACGAACCCGGCCTTGTTCACCGGATAGGGGCTGCCATCGAGCGTATTGCCGTCGATGTCGATCTTGACGAGATTCGACGCGCAGACTTCGGAATAGAGCAGGCCATAGGGGTTGATGAGGAACGCGCCCTCTTCATCCGGCACCTTCACCGAAATGTGGTTGTAGATCGATTCCGACCAGCCAAGGTGATCGAACACCCGGTAGCACGCCGCCAGTTGCTGGCGGGCTTCCCATTCCGCTTCGCTGCAATCGACGTTGCGGCCGCCGTGGTGGGCCTGGGGGTTAAGCTGCGTTGCCATCAAGAGTCTCCCGTTCCTGTTTGCAACCGATCCTAGGCAAACTATCGCCCGATGGAAATGCGCAATCCGGCCCACAGCGTGCGCGGTGTACCCAGATCAAGCGAACCGGCCTGATTGCGGGTGACCACAGCCTCGTCGGTCAGGTTTTCGCCGCGCAGCACCAGGCTCACCGCAGGCGTCACCGGCACCTGCACAAAGGCATCGAGCGTGGTCGCCGCGGGCAGCAGATCGGTCTGCAGGTCATCTTCATACTGCGCGCCAACGTGCTTTACCCGCAGCGTCATGGTCCAGCCCGGCGCGGGCTCCCAGCCGAGCGCGGCGCTGGCCGCGAGCCGCGGGGTTTGCGCCGGACGCTTGCCATCAAGCGCAGCCGAAGCCCCGCTGGCTTCGACCCAGGCATCGGTCCAGGCCAGCGATCCATCGAGCGTCACCGTGCCCAACCGCGCATCGAGCCCGGCCTCGATCCCGCGCGCGTGCACCGCATCGACATTGCGCCGCTCGCGCAGGTTGGTGCCGATGGTGACATTGGCGATGGCCTGCTCGACCCGGTTGTCGAACCCGGTCACGGAAAGGCGCAGCCCCTTGATCGGGGCATAGTCGAACCCGGCCTCGTAACCCACCAACCGCTCGTTGCCGAGCGCGGCATTGGCGCGGGTGGTCACCGGGAAAACGGTGAAGGGCCGGTACAGTTCATTGAGCGTCGGCTGGCGCAGGCCGCTATAGGTCGAGGCGCGCAGATCCAGCCCGCCGCCCAGCCGCAGCATCGCCCCGCCGCGCAGCGAGCCATCCCATCCGGCGCGATCCGCAAAGCGGTTGTCGGTGGTCACCGTGCCGGCGGCATTGGCTTCGCGGAACTGGCCCTCGCTGATCGTCCAGCGATCGGCGCGCAGCCCGCCGGTCAGCACCAGCGCGCCCAGCGTCCAGTCATCTTCAAGGTAAAAGCCGAGATCGCCGTTGCGTCCGCCCGCGCTGCGCCGCGCGGTGACCAGCCCGGTAACCGCGCTATTGGCATCCTCGAACATTGTGCCCGAAGCCCCGCGCCAATCGCTGCCCAGCCGCAGCACATGGCCGCCGCCCACCGGCGGGCGCAGCTCGGCCTTGCCGCCCCAGCCAGTGGCCGGAGTATCGCGCTGGTCGAGTGTCTTGCGAAAGCTCGTCGAACTGACCACGATATTGGTGAAATTGCGCGCCTGGACATAGCCGAGCAGGTCGAACTGCCACTCGCCCTTGCCGACCAGCCGCAGACTGGCATCCTGCCCCTCGGTGGTCGAATCCGCACCTTTGAAACGCAGCGTGCGGGCATCGCCAAAGGCCAGCCCCCGCACTTGTAGTTCAACATCGCTCGCCAGCGGCGCAACCCCGCGCAGGCCCACCGACCAGCTGTCATACCGCGCCCGCGCACTGGCCGGAACGCGCTGCGCCAGCGGCGTGGTCCAGAACCCCTCGCCGCGATCCCAGCGCGCCGAGAGCACGGCAAAGCCCGCCCCCAGCCGCGGCGCAAGCGAGGCCGAAATTTCGCTGTCCCCCCGGTCGCTGGTCAGCGCCGCGCCGGACAGGAGCCCCAACTGATCCGCGCCAGCGCTCTCCAGTTCGATCGTCCCGGCCACCGCGCCCGCGCCAAAGGCCCCGGCTCCGCCGCCGCGCGTCACCCGCGCCGCAGCCAGACGCTCGGGCGCCAGCGCCGACAGCGGAATATGGCCAAAGAACGGATCGGCCATCGGCACGCCATCGAGCAGCACCAAGCTGCGGCTGGAGGCATTGCCGCCCAGCGCGCGCAGGGTCACACCTTGCGCCGTGGGATTGGCCGAGCGGCTGTCCGAGCGGCGAAACTGCTGGAACCCCGCCACGCCCGACAGCGCATCCTCGATCCGCCCCGATGCGCTCGCCCCCAATTGCGCCGCGTCGAGCACCTGGGTGTCATAGGCCGGGGCGGCGGGAGTCTGCTCAAGCCCGGCGCCGGTCACCACGATCGGTGCATCACCGTCGGCTTCGGCATGGGCGGCGGCGGGCAGGCAAAGCGCTGCGGCGGAAAGGAAAAGATGTGTGCGCATGGTTCTGGCGCTGCCGAGTAAGCCCCGCCCTCCGCCATTGCAACCGGGGACTGGCGCACCGGCCCGCAATCGCCACGAACCGCCCGCCTCGCGCCGCAAAATGATTGACGACGCCCCGCTGTTGGTGGCAAGCGCCAGCCGCAGCGGCACAGAGCCCCACCATGGGCGCCGACACGCGGGTATAGCTTAGTGGTAAAGCACCAGCCTTCCAAGCTGGCTATGCGGGTTCG
>CALKVF010000101.1 GCA_937996535.1 uncultured Novosphingobium sp.
CAGCGCGCCGCTGGCGACCGCGCCCATCAGGCCCAGCTTGCCGCCGCCATAGACCACCCCGATCCCGCGCTGCGCGAGCGTGCGCCCGACCTGCCCGGCGAGTTCAAGATAGCGCGGATCGGCAGGCGAGGCCGACCCACAATAGACAGCAAGGCGTTTCACCGCAGATCCTCCAGCATGAGCGTGGCCGTGGAGCGTGCGCCGGCGAGCACGGCCGGCAGGCCCGCGCCGGGCTGCGTGCCGGCGCCCACGAGATAGAAATTCGCCAGCTTGGCATCGCGTCCGGTGGGGCGCATCGCCCAGTCCTGCAACCGGGTCGGCTCAAGCCCCCAGGCGCTGCCGACGTGGGCATTGAAATCGAGCGCGGCATCGCGCGGGGTGACATGGAACTTGGTGACGATGCGGTCGTGAATGTCGGGAACCAGTCGCCGCCCGATTTCATCGAGCACCCGCTTTTCGAGCAGCGGGCCGACCTGCTCCCAATCGATCGGCAACTTGCCGAGGTGCGCCACGGGTACGGCGGCGCTGAACACGCTCTTGCCCTCGGGCGCGAGCGAGGGATCGGTGACGCTCGGGTGGCTGAGCATGATCAGGCTGTCCTGCGGCAGCACGCCATGTTCGAACACATCGTCAAGCAGCCCTTCGAAGCGCGAGGCCATCAGCGCCATCGTGTGGGGAATGCCCGGCCAGCTGCCTTCGAGCGCAAAATGCACCACGAACAGCCCCGGCGCGAACCGCATCCGCGCGAGCGAGCGGGCCATTTCGGCCCCGCGCGGCAGTTCGGACAGCAGGTCGCGGTAGGTGTGGACCAGATCGGCATTGCTGGTGACCGCATCGAAGCGTTCGCGCCAGCCGCTTTGGGCTTCGACCTCGCTCACGCGGTTGCCGATGGTGTGGAGGTGGACCACCGGATCGTGGAGCCGCAGCGTGCCGCCCAGCCGCTCGAACTGCGCGGCCATCGCCGCTGCCAGCTGGCCGATTCCGCCCTTGGGGGCCCAGAGCCCGTATTGCTGTTCGCGCGCATGGTCAGCCGCGACCAGCGCCCCGGTCGCGCAGGGGTTGGCCCCGCGCCGCAGCGCGCCGAAGCTCAAGACCTGGCGCAGCCGCTCGTGCTTGACGAAGCTCGACACCAGCCCGTGCAGGCTGCGCCAGCCCTGATGCCGGGCGAGCAGTGCGGTTGAGCTGATCAGCTGCATCCACATATTGCCGCGCGGGGTTTCGCGCTTGGCCTGACAATCGGCGAGCGCGGCGGCGGCGTGGCGCGCGAAATCATCGTAACCGGCGAGATCCGACGGCGCGAGCCGGGCAATCTCGCGGGTCAGGGCGGCGTCATCGCTGGTCAGGTCGAAATGGGCGCCATCGGGCCAGTTGAACCGGCACAGCGGCGATACCGGCAGCAGATCAAGATCATGCGCCAGATCGTGGCCGCTCAGTTCCCACAATCCGGCAAGCGCGGCCGGATCGGTGAACGCGGTTGGCCCGAGGTCGAAGGTAAAGCCTTCGCGCTGCATCGCGCCCGCGCGCCCGCCCGCTTCGGCGCGGGCTTCGACCACCACAGTTTCGATCCCGGCGGCCTGCAGCCGGATCGCCAGCGCCAGTCCGCCGAGGCCCGCACCGATCACGCAGGCGCGCTTGCCCTGGAACAGGCGCACCGTGGGGGCAGGGTCAACAGGCAGAAGGGCGGCGTCCGTCATGCGATGCCCCCTTTCGGGCAAAGCCGCCGCCAGTGCAAGCGGCGGCGTTGCGGGCGTCTGTCCCGCGCTTGGCGCAATTTAGGGTGCACACCCTAAACGTCCTTGATCGCGGCTTGATTCCGGTCAATGTTTGCAGCGCGTTTCGAGTCGAAACTCACGTTCAATGGCGCAAAGCGTCAACCCAGAACAACCGGAGAGAGAGCGATGGCAACAGCAGCAGTTCAGGCGCAGTCCGCACCGACCCATGTCGACGTGCTGATCGTGGGGGCAGGGGTTTCGGGCATCGGCTCAGCCTATCACCTGCAGGACCAGTGCCCGGACAAGAGCTATGTCGTGCTCGAGCGGATGGACACCTTTGGCGGCACCTGGGAAACCCACAAGTATCCCGGCGTGCGTTCGGACTCCGATCTTTATACCTTCGGCTATCGCTTCAAGCCGTGGGTCGGCACGCCGATCGCCTCGGCTCAGGCGATCCTCGATTACATGGGCGAAGTGATCAACGAAAACGGCATCGCTCCGCACATTCGCTATGGCCACACGATCACCCGCTGCGCGTGGGACAGCAAGGCCAACCTCTGGACGGTAGAGGCAACCCGCAAGTCCGATGGCGCCAGCGTGACCTTCACTGCCAACTTCCTGTGGATGTGCCAGGGCTATTACGATCACGAAAAGCCGTTCGTGCCCAACTGGCCGGGGATGGAGCGCTACAAGGGCCTGTTCGTCCACGCCCAGCTGTGGGATCCCAAGATCGACTACAAGGGCAAGCGCATCCTGGTGATTGGCTCGGGCGCGACCGCGGCCACGGTGATCCCCGAATTCGCCAAGGACGCGGCGCACGTCACCATGCTGCAGCGCTCACCGACGTATTTCTTCTGCGCGGAAAACAAGAACGAACTGGCTGACCGCCTGCGTGAGGTCGGGATTGACGAGCCGACCGTGCACCGCGTGGTCCGCGCCCAGATCATGTATGACCAGGACCAGATGACCAAGCGCTGCATCGAGGAACCGGATGCCGTGTTTGAGGATCTGAAGGCTCTGATCCGCGCCTTCACCGGCAAGGAAGACTTCCCCTTCGAACCGCACTTCACGCCGAAGTATCGCCCCTGGCAGCAGCGCCTCGCGTTCTGCCCCGAAGGGGACATCTTCCGCGCCGCGGTTGACGGCAAGCTGACCGTGGTGACCGACACGCTCGATACCTTCACCGAGACGGGCGTGCGCACCGCCTCGGGCGAAGAGATCGAGGCCGATATCATCGTGGCCGCCACCGGCTTCAACCTGCTGATGATGGGCGGCATCCCGTTCGAAGTCGACGGCAAGCCGGTCGATTGGCACGATACGGTCAACTACCGGGGCATGATGTTCACCGGTGTGCCGAACATGCTGTGGGTGATGGGCTATTTCCGCGCCAGCTGGACGCTGCGGGTCGACATGCTGGGCGATTTCGTCTGCAACCTGCTCAAGCACATGGACGCGCGCGGGGCCAAGCGGGTCGACGTTGCCCTGCGCGACGAGGACAAGGACATGCCGCTGTCCGACTGGATCGAGAACGACAACTTCAATCCCAGCTACCTGATGCGCGGCTTGAAGCTGATGCCCCGGCGCGGCGACAAGCCCGAATGGCGCCACAACCAGGATTACTGGATCGAGCGCGACCAGATTCCGCACATCGATCTGGACGCCAGCGAATTCGTCTATGACGGGGTGCGGGCCGGCGCCAAGGTTGCTGAACCGGCCTGACTTCGCGGTTAGGGTAACAATAGGCGGCGGTGCTGGATTGCCAGCGCCGCCGCTTTGTGGTTACACCAGTTGCGATGAGCAACGCAATTATCTGGTGGGGCGGTTCGCCCCCCGACCTCGAAGCCATGACCCAGGGCGGTGCCGGTTCGATGAACGGCTGGCTGGGGATCGAATTCATCGACAGCGGCGATGACTGGATCAGGGCGCGGATGCCGGTCAATGATCGCACCCGCCAGCCGTTTGGCCGGCTGCACGGCGGGGCATCGGTGGCCTTTGCCGAAACGGTCGGTTCGGTTGCGGCCAGCTGGTGCGTCGACCGCGAACGGTTCGTCGGCGTGGGGATGGAAATCAACGCCAACCACATCCGCCCCACTTTTGATGGCCATGTCTATGCCACGGCGCGTGCGGAATCGCTGGGCCGCACCACCCAGGTCTGGACGATCCGGATCGAGGACGAAGCCGGCAAGCTGGTGTGCCTTTCGCGCTTCACCGTGGCGGTGATCCCGCTGGAGCGCAAATGAGCGCGCCGTCGGCTTCGGTCGCGGTGATCGGCGCGGGCGATCACATTGGCGCGGCGATCGTGCGGCGGTTCGCCGCCGAAGGTTTCGCGGTTCACGCCGGGCGCCGCAATGGTGACAAGCTGGCCCCGCTGCTCGGCGGCGCGGTCACCGGGCGTTCGCTCGACGCGCGCCAGAGCGAGGATGTCGCGGCCTTTCTGGATGAGGCCGAAGCGATCGCCCCGCTCGCGCTGGTGGTGTTCAACGTCGGTGCCAATGTCCAGTTTCCGCTGAGTGAGACGACCGACCGGGTGTTTCGCAAGGTCTGGGAAATGGCCTGTTTCGCTGGCTTCGCCACCCTGCGTGAAGCGGCGCGGATCATGGCGCCGCGCGGCACTGGCAAGATCTTCGTGACCGGCGCCACCGCCGGGCTGCGCGGCAATCCGGGCTATGCGGCCTTTGCAGCGGCCAAGGCGGGGCTGCGCGCCGTGGCGCAAAGCGCCGCGCGCGAGCTGTGGCCGCAAGGGCTCCACGTGGCGCATCTGGTGATCGATGCCGGGGTCGATACCGCCTGGGTGCGCGAGCGCCTGACCGAGCGCGAAGGCCCGGCCGCGCTGGCCGATCCCGACCGGCTGATGCCGCCCGCGGCGGTGGCCGATGCCTATTGGGCGCTGTACAATCAGCCGAAATCGGCCTGGACCTTCGAACAGGAAATCCGGCCCTATGGGGAGAAATGGTGATGCCGCGCGAGATTGAGTTCCTGTTCGATTTCGGCAGTCCCAACGCCTATTTCGTCCACCGCGCGCTGGGGGACTATACCGCCGGCGGCGCGGTCAGCTTCCG
This sequence comes from uncultured Novosphingobium sp., assembly GCA_937996535.1. Taxonomy (GTDB): domain Bacteria; phylum Pseudomonadota; class Alphaproteobacteria; order Sphingomonadales; family Sphingomonadaceae; genus Novosphingobium. The sequence continues at coordinate 4,772 of CALKVF010000101.1, forward strand.
CTATGTTCCGGTCCTGCTCGGCGGGGTGTTCAAGGCGATCGGCAACCAGTCACCGATGCAGGCCTATGGCCACATCGGTGCCAAGGTCGCCTATGACCGGCTGGAGATGCAGCGCTTCATGACGCGCCACGCGATCACCGGGTTCGTGATGAACCCGCATTTTCCGGTCAATACGCTGCTGATCATGCGCGGCGCGGTGGCAGCCGAGCGGCTGGGCTGCAGCGCCGCCTATATCGAGGCGATGTTCAAGGGCATGTGGGAACAGGGCCTCAAACTTGACCTACCCGATGTGTGGGAGCGCGCGCTGACCGAGGCCGGGCTGCCAGCGGGCGAGCTGGCCGCGCTGGTCGCCGATGCAGAGGTCAAGGCGCAGTTGGTAGCCAACACCGAAGCGGCGGTGGCGCGCGGCGTGTTTGGTATTCCCAGCTTTGTCCTTGATGGCGAACTGTGGTTCGGCAAGGACCGCCTGCGCGACGTGATCGAAGCCGCGCAGGCTGCCTGATCAGGCGCTCTGGGCGGCTTTCCAGTCGCGCTTGATCTTCTTGGCGAGGCTCCACTTGTGGACCTCGGTAGGGCCGTCATAAATGCGAAAGGCGCGCACTTCGCGGAACACCTGCTCAACCACGGTGTGATCGGTCACCCCCATGCCGCCCATCACCTGGACGCAGCGATCCGCAATCCGCATCAAGGCTTCGGACACCGCGACCTTGGCCATCGAGCTTTCCGCCGTGCCGAGCGATCCGGTGTCGAGCACGCTTGCGCACCACTGGATCATCAGTTCGGCCTGCTTCAGGTCGATCAGGTTTTCAGCGAGCATGAAGCCCACGCCTTCGTGGTCGATCAACTGCTTGCCAAAAGCCGCGCGGCGATTGGCATAGTCGGTCGCGATCTCGTTCGCGCGCTCGCAGCAGCCCAGCCAGCGCATGCAGTGCGAAAGACGCGCCGGGCTGAGCCGGATCTGCGCATATTTGAAGCCTTCGCCGGCTTCGCCCAGCATCTGGTCGGCGGGCACGCGCAGATTGTCGATCACCACGGTGGCGTGGCCGCCGGGCATCGAATTGTCGATCGTGTTGGGCACGTGTTCGATGCGGATCGCCGGGTTGGGCAGATCTACTAGGAACATGCAGGCGCCGCCGCCCGCAACCACGTCTTCGGCCTTGGCCATGACGATCCCGACCTTGGCGCCCTCGGCCCCGGTGATGAAGGCCTTGCGCCCGTTGATCACCCAGTGGTTGCCATCGGGCTTGCAGGTGGTCTGCATCATCGAGGGGTCGCTGCCCGCCCCGCCTTCGAGCGCGGGCTCGGTCATGAAGAAGGCGCTGCGCGCGCGGCCCTCGATCATCGGCTTGAGAAAGCGTTCCTTGATTTCCGGGCTGCCGACCTTGCCCAGCAGGTACATGTTGCCTTCGTCGGGGGCCATGGTGTTGACCGCCAGCGGCCCGAGCGGTGAAAGGCCCGACTTTTGCAGGACATAGGCCGTTTCAAGCTGGGTCAGATGGCCGCCATCGGGCAGCACGTGCGGGGTCAGCACCCCGGCGGCGCGGGCGTGGTCGCGCATTTCCTGGACCAGTTCGTCCAGCGGCGCGCCATGATGATCGCGGCGCGGATCGCGCTCATAGGGGATCACCACCTTGCGGACAAAGCGTTCGACCCGTTCCCCGATTTCCACTGCGCGCTGCGTCGTCATGTTCGTTTCATTCCCGTGCTTGCCAAGCGTGGCCTTGCCGTTCATCGTGCAATTTAATCGCGCGATTGAAATTACGCCAAAGCAGACCGGGAGAGGGAAATCCAGCGATGTTTGCGCCAATCGCCCCGCCGCCAGCCAAGGAGCATGTCTGATGACCGATCACCCCCTGCCGTATGACAGCGACGATCTGACCGGGCGGGTAGCCCTGGTAACCGGGGCATCCTCGGGCCTTGGCGCGCGTTTTGCCCGGGTGCTGGCCGCCAAGGGCGCCAAGGTGGTGCTGTGTGCCCGCCGGCTCGATCGGCTGGAAGCGCTGGCCGCCGAAATCAAGGCCGCCGGGGGCGAGGCGCTGGCGGTGCAGATGGATGCGACCCAGGCTGATTCGTTGGTTGCCGCCGTGGCGGCTGCCGAAGCCGTCTTCGGCGCGGTCGATATCCTCGTCAACAATGCCGGGATGCCCGATGCCCAGCGTGCCCACAAGATGAGCGTCGAACTGGTCGATCAGGTGCTCGGCGTGAACCTGCGTGGGCCGTGGATCCTCGCCTGCGAAGTCGCCCGGCGGCTGATCGAGGCGAAGCGCCCCGGGCGGATCGTCAACATCAGTTCGGTCGCGCACTTCCGCTACGATGGCGGCGGCGCGGCGCTCTATGCCGTGACCAAGACCGCGATCGCCCGGATGACCGAGGCGCTGGCTGTCGAATGGTCGCACTACAACATCAACGTCAACGCGATCGCGCCGGGGATGTTCGTCTCGGAAATGACCGACGGGATGTTCGCGCGGATGGGCGGCAACCCGGCAGATCACCTGCCGCGCAAGCGCGTGCCGGTGCCCGAGCAGATGGATTCGACCCTGCTCTATCTCGTCGCCCCCGCCAGCGAATGCGTCACCGGGGCCACGATCCGCATCGACGATGGGCAAAGCGCCCGGATGAAGATGTAATCCGTCCCCGCAATTTTGAGGAACAGACCATGCTGGTAACGATTGAGCGCGACGGTCCGGTCGCGGTGGTGACGATGAACCGCCCCGAGGCGATGAACGCGCTCTCGCGCGGGCTCCGCGCCGAACTGGCCGCGGCGATGGACGCGGTCAACGCCGATCCGGAGGTGCGCGCCGTGGTGCTGACCGGGGCTGGCACGCGGGCCTTCACCGCCGGGCTTGATCTCAAGGAACTGGGGATCGAAGGGCTGGGCGCGGCCAATGCCTCCGAGCCGCTCGCCAACCCGGTCAAAGCGATCGAGACCTGCACCAAGCCGGTGATCGGCGCGATCAACGGGGTGGCGATTACCGGCGGCTTCGAAGTCGCGGTCGCCTGCGACATCCTGATCGCCTCGGAAAACGCGCGGTTTGCCGATACCCACGCCCGCGTCGGGATCATGCCGGGCTGGGGCCTCTCGCAAAAGCTCTCGCGCCTGATCGGGATCAGCCGGGCCAAGGAACTCTCGCTCTCGGGCAATTTCCTCGATGCCCACACGGCCTGCGCCTGGGGCCTCGTCAACCGGGTGGTCGCGGCCGATGATCTGCTGGCGGTCGCCAAGCAGCTCGCCGCCGATATCGCCACGGCCGATCCGGGCATGGTCCAGGCCTACAAGGCACTGATCGACGAGGGCTTTGCCCTGCCCTTCGGCGAGGCGATGGCGCTTGAACACGCGAAAAGCTCAGCCGCCAACGGCGGGGTCGATCCGGGCGAAGTCGAAGCCCGCCGCCGCGCCGTCATGGAACGCGGCCGCGCGCAGCAGGGGTGACGCTGAACGGTTGACCCTGCCAGCCCACCGTGGCAATGGCGCTCCGCACCCGAGCGGGTGTAGCTCAATGGTAGAGCAGCAGCTTCCCAAGCTGAATACGAGGGTTCGATTCCCTTCACCCGCTCCA
>CALKVF010000102.1 GCA_937996535.1 uncultured Novosphingobium sp.
TCGATCCGCGCGGCAAGGTTCGCCTGTCGATGCGCGTCGTCGATCAGGAAACCGGTGCTGAACTCGAAGACACCCGCCCGCCGCGCGAACCGCGCGGTGACCGTCCGGGCGGCGATCGCGGCGACCGCCGTGGTCCGCGCGGTGATCGCGGTGGCGATCGTGGTGGCCGTGGTCCCCGCCGTGACGGCGACCGTGGCCCGCGCCGCGAGCGCAGCGAAGGCGGCGAGGGCGGTAACCCCGACCATATGCCGGCATTCCTCAAGGGCGACGACTAAGTCGCAGTCCTTTGGGTAAAAATACGAAGGGGGCTGCTGCGGCGGCCCCCTTTTTTGTTGCGCGCGCCCCGCAAAGCGCCGAAGCCTTGAGGCTCCACACCGCAGCGGAGGGTGCAATGAAATCGCGGGTTCTCAATCGCTTGGCGGCCTTTGCTCTTGCAGCAGGCTCGACGGCGGCAATCGCCTGCGCCGACAGCAGTTGCTATCCCGGGTGGACGCTGTTTGCCGGCGGCACCGCGTGCGAAAGCCGCGCCATGCTGGCCCCGGGCAATGATACTCGCACCAATCTTCTGTTCCTGCTGCGCGATCGCGGCGGGGCGGGGAGTGTGGGCCTGTCCTATCCCGGTCAGGGGGACAGCAATTCGGGCTTTGGCCATGTTTTCCTCGATCCGGGGATGCAGGCCAATGGGTTCTACCCGGGGCGCGAGGGCGAGGAGATCAGCGACGGCACCCGCTGCACCAATTTTGCCGCCGCGGGTGAGGCTTTGCAGGCGGCGATGGCCGCAAGCCGGGGGCTGCCAGCGTCCGAGGCGGCGGCTTTGCTCGCCGCGCGGGCAGGGCGGGGACAATGCGGTTCGGATGCCGGGCAGGACTGGCCCGCTGCGGCCAGCAAGCCCGGGCGGGAGTTTCTGGGCTATCTTCAGGCGGCAGAGGCCTTTTACGGCGATGATTGGGGCACGGCGCAGGCTGGCTTTGCCGCGCTGGGCAAGGCAGGCGATCCGTGGGTCCGCGAAACCGCCGCCTATATGCAGGTCCGCGTGGCCTTTGCCGCAGCCCAGGCCGCCGCATTTGGCGATTATGGCAACTACCTGCCCGACAAGGTCGATCAGGCCGAGGTCGCGCGCGGGCAGGCGGCGCTGGCGGCCTATCTCAAGACCTGGCCCAAGGGGCGCTATGCCGGCTCCGCGCAAGGGCTGGTCCGGCGCGGGCTGTGGCTGGCGCGCGACTATGCCGGGCTGACCCGCGAGTATGAGCGGTTGCTGGCCGCGGTTGACGTGAACGATCCCGCCTCCGCTGATCTGGTGCAGGAGATCGACAACAAGCTGCTATTCAATCCCGATGTCGGCACGCTCGACCCGCAGGGCGCGATGCTGCTCGCCACGCTCGATCTCAAGCGGATGCGGGCCGAAGTCGATCCCTCCGATGGCGAGGTTTATGAAAAGCCCAGCCTGACGGGAGCTGATCTTGCAGGGCAAGCGCCGCTGTTTGCCGGGCAGGGCGCGCTCTATGGCTTCCTGCAGGCCAATCACGCCTTCTACCTTGGCAAGGACTATGCCAGGGTGCTCCAGCTGATCCCCGATGATGCGCGCCAGCCGGCCTATTCGAACCTCGCCTTCAGCCGACAAGTGCTGCGCGGGATGGCGCTGGGCGCCAAGGGCGATCCCAACGAGGCCGGGTTCTGGCGCGAGCTGTTGGGCGGGGCCAAGGGGCTGTGGCAGCGCTCGACCGCCGAACTCGGGCTGGCGATGAACTGGGAGCGCCACGGCAAGCTGGCCGCGGTCTTTGCCAAGGGCTCGCCGATCGAGGAAACGATGATCCGGCGCGAGCTCCTGATCCACAGCGCCGGAGCGCCGGTGCTGCGCATGGCCGCGGCCGACGGTGCGCGCCCGCAGTACGAGCGCGATCTGGCGCTGTTCGTGCTGCTCTACAAGGATCTCTCGCGCGGGGACTATGCCGGGTTCCTGACCGATCAGGCCCGGGTGCGCGGCGATGCCAACACCGATGGAGGGCTATGGCGGATCAACGATCAGGAAACGATCCCGCTGGGCAAGTTCACCAAAGGGCGCAGCGCCGATGGCTATGCTTGCCCCGCGCTGGCTCAGACGGCGCGCGCGCTGGCGGCCAATCCGCGTGCGGTGGGGCCGCGGCTGTGCCTTGGCGATTTCTGGCGGATCAATGATTTTGATGGCTTTACTGATCCCAACACGCCCAATCCCCGCGAGGCGCTGGGCGGCAGCGGCGATCAGTTCGCCGGGCAGCGGCTGGCGCGCGGCGAGATCTATCGCAGCGTGATTGCTGATCGCACCGCCACTGCCCCGGACAAGGCCTATGCGCTGTACCGCGCGGTGATGTGCTATGCCCCCAGCGGCTCGAACAGCTGCGGCGATGATGAGGTGCCGACGGCCCAGCGCAAGGCCTGGTACGATCAGCTCAAGCGTGACTATCCCACCAGCCCCTGGGCGCGAAAGCTGCGCTACTTCTGGTGAGGCGCGCCGCTCTTTTCCTGACCGTGCTGGCGCTGCTTGCAGGAAGCTGCAAGCCGGCTCAGCAAGCGCGGGTCGATCCGGCCGACTATGATGCGTTCTATCTCTGGGCCGGGGTCAGCCCGCGTCCGGTGCTGGACCGCGCGCGCAGCGTCTATCTGCTGGCTGGCGAAGTGGGGCGCAGCGGCGGGTTCACTGCGCTGCGGGCCACGCCGCGCCTGCGCCGCGGGGAAGTGTGGCTGGTGGTGCGCAGCCGTCAGATCGATTGGGATGCGGCCACACGCGGCGCGGTCATGGCGGCGCTGGGGCGCTGGCAGGCGGCAGGCAATCCGGTGGCCGGGCTGCAGATCGATTTCGATGCCTCGACCAAGGGGCTGGAGCGCTATGCCGCCTTCCTCAAGCAGCTGCGGGCACAGCTGCCGCCGCGCTATCGCTTGTCGATCACCGGGCTGATGGACTGGAGCGCCAATGCCGATCCCGCCGCGCTGGCGGGATTGCGGGGCGTGGTCGATGAAGTGGTGGTGCAAAGCTATCAGCATCGCACCACGATCCCCGGCTATGACCGCTATCTTGAGCGGCTGGCGCGGGTGCCGGTACCGCACAAGGTCGCGCTGATCGAAGGCGGCGAATGGACCGAGCCGCTTGCGCTGCGCCGCGACCCGCTGTTCCGGGGCTATGTGGTGTTTCTCGTCAATCCGCCGCCGCCGCGCTGATCGGGCCAGCTTTGGGACTGGCCTTCGATCGTCACATTTGTTAGTGTTACATACAAATCAGACGAGGCGAGAGGACCACCATGTACATCAAGGATTTCGCGGGCAAGACGGCGTTCATCACCGGCGGGGCCAGCGGCATCGGGCTGGGCATTGCCAAGGTGCTGGCGGCGCGCGGCGCGCGCGTGGTGATCGCGGATCTGCGGGCTGACCATATCGAATCTGCGCTGGCGCAGTTTTCCGGCGGGGCAGGATCGAACGCGGTCTCGGCGCTGCAGCTCGATGTCACCAGCCGCGAAGCCTATGCCGATGCGGCGGCGCGGATGCAGGCCGATTTCGGCGGGGTGGACATTCTCGTCAACAATGCCGGGGTCGGGCTCGAGGGCCCGCTGCTCCAGGCGACCTATGCCGACTATGACTTCGGCTTTGGCGTGAACATCGGCGGGGTGATCAACGGCTTCGTCAACTTCATGCCGCAGATGATCGCGCATGGTCGGGGCGGGCACATCGTCTCCACCGCCAGCCTAGCCGCCGAAGTGGTGATGCCCGCGCATCTGGCAATCTATGCTGCCAGCAAGGCCGCTGTCTGCCATTACTGCGAAGCGGTGAAGGGCGAACTCGGCACCCACGGGATCGGCGTTTCGATCCTGCTGCCCGGCCCGATCAAGTCGAACATCCACCAGGCCAACCAGAACCGCCCCGAACACCTGCGCAGCGGCAGCGGCTTTGGCGACAGCGAACAGAAGCTGTCCGAGCGGCAGGTCGGCGATACCTGGATGGAGCCCGAGGAAGTGGGCGACATGGTGGCCAAGGGCATCCTCGAAAATTCGACCTACATTGTCACCCACGGCATCTTCAAGGACTTCCAGCGCGCCCGTTCGCAGGCCGTGCTTGATGCCACGCCCGACGTTGAAAACGCCGCGGTGAGCGGGATCTGAGCGGGGCTTAACTGGCCCGTTCGATCCGGTTCTTGCCGAGCAGTTTGGCCCGCAGCAGCGCCGTGTCCGCCGCTTTCAGCGCGGCGCGGCGATCGGCGAAGGCGAACACGTCGGCCAGCCCGGCGGAAAAGGTGATCTGCCCGAACGGCTGGTCGGTCGCGCGGTTGACGAAGCGGCGCTGGGCCAGTTGCTGGCGCAGTTGATCGAGCCGGGTCTCGGCCTCGGCCAGGGCCAGGCTGCGAAACAGCACCACGAATTCCTCGCCGCCGTGGCGTGAGACATGGCAGCGGTCGTCCGAGATCCGGGCCAGTGCTTCGGCCACCTGCCGCAGCACGCGGTCGCCCGCGTCGTGGCCGTGGGCATCATTGATCGTCTTGAAATCGTCGATGTCGCAAAAGGCCACGCAGAGCTGGTCGGCGGCTTCGCGGGCCTCGCGGTATTCCTGCTCGAAGCGGGCCTCGAAGGCACGGCGGTTGGGCAGCCCGGTCAGCAGGTCTTCCTCGGCATTGCGGCGTGCTTCGTCGAGCCGGCGCTTGAGCAGGCGGGTGTTGGCCTCGCTGCGCAGCATCTGCTTTTCGATCCCGCGCGTGCGCTTGAGCATGACCTTGGCGATCGAGGCGAGTTCGGAAATGACCTCGCCGGCGAGATTGACCTGCTCCAGTTCCTCGACGTGCTCTTCGAGCGCCGAGTGATATTCGCTGGTCGCCTTGTGGGCATCGCTGCTGGTGCGGGCAAATTCGTCGATGCTGGCTTCAAGCCGGGTCATCAGCTGGGCCAGGGTCTTGAGCTCGTGCCCGTCGCTCGCCTCGGAGCGCAGTTCGTCGAGCCATTCGATGGTGATCGGTTCGTGTAGCGCCAGCCGCTTGTCGATCTGCCGCACCAGATGCGGATCGCTGCCGCTGACATAGGCGTGGGCGATGCTCAGGCTTTCAGAGCAGGTCTCGAGCCCATGCCGATCGAGGAAGGCGCCAATCGCGGCAAGGTCGGCCGTGCGGGCCGAAGGGGCGGGCTGGGGCTTGCCCACGCGCGGCCCAAGGCCAAGCCAGCCCAGAAGCCCGCCTCGGCGGCGGCCAGCCGAATGATTGCGCGGGTCCATGCCATGCTGAACGGCATGGCCCGCGCCAAATTAAGGGTGTGGAAGGCCGGCCCGCCTTAGCGGACGCGGGGCCCACCAAACGGGAGCGGCGGCGGCGGGCGGCGATGCCCGCGCGGCAGCTGGGCCTGATAGGCCCGGCCGCAATGCTCGACGCAATAGGGGAAGCCAGGGTTCACCTTTTCGCCGCAGAAGTGGAAATCGGGTTCGCCCGGGTGGCCCATCGGCCAGCGGCAGATGCGATCGTTGAGATCGAGCAGGCTGGTCTTTTCGGCGATGTCGGGGCTGGGCTTGGCCGGCACGAGGCGGCGCGGCGGCGCCGGGGGAATCGGCGCCTGCTGATCGCCGGGGCCCTGACGCAGGAAGCCGCCGGGGCCGACCGAGACGATTCGCGGGCTGGGCTTGGCCGGAGCGCTGTCTTCGCTGCCTTCGGCCTTGGCCGGGGCCGCCGGAGCAGCCGGAGCGGCAGCACGCGGCGCTGCCGGGGCAGCGGCACGCGGGGCTGAACTGCGCGGCGCACTTTCAGCCTTGGGCGCCTTAGCCGGAGCCGGGGCGGCATCGCCCTTTTCGTTGGCCTTGACCGGGGAAGGCCGGGCTTTCAGCCCAAGGCGGTGCGCCTTGCCGATCACGGCATTGCGGCTGACCCCGCCAAGTTCCTCGGCGATCTGGCTGGCGGTGGCGCCGCCTTCCCACATCTTGGTCAGCTTTTCGATCCGTTCGTCGGTCCAGCTCATTCCCTGTCCACTTTCATCGGGGCCCTATCGCGGCACTCCCGCTTGCCACATGCGTGGCAAGCCGATAGTCGCCACTCTATGGCCGATCAACCTGTTCCTGTCCCGAATGCCGGTTCCGCTCAATCGTCCACAGCGGATGCAGTGCGACGCAGCTTCCCGGCCCAGGGAGTGCCCGTGATCCACCGGGTCAACCGGTTGGGGCTTTGGACCCTCTATATGAAGGAGGTCCGCCGTTTCTTCAAGGTCCAGACCCAGACGATCTGGGCACCGGCGATGACCACGCTGCTTTATCTGATGATCTTTACCGTCGCGATGGGCCGCGGCGGGCGTGAAGTGCTTGGCGTGCCCTTCGCCAGCTTCGTCGCCCCGGGGCTGATCGTGATGGGGATGATCAACAACGCTTTTGCCAATACCAGCTTCAATTTCCTCTCGGGCAAGATCCAGGGAACGATCGTCGATTACCTGATGCCGCCGATCTCCAACGGCGAACTGATGCTCGGGCTGATCGGCGCGGCGGTAACTCGCGCGGTGCTGGTGGGCTGCGCGATCAGCGCGGCGATGCTGCTGTGGCCGGGCGTGCACCTGTCGGTGCAGCACCCCTGGGCGGTGGTCTGGTTCGGCGTAATGGGATCGACCATGCTGGCGATCATTGGCCTTGCGACCTCGCTCTGGGCCGAAAAGTTCGATCACGCCGCGATGGTCACCAATTTCGTGATCACCCCGCTGACCATGCTTTCGGGCACGTTCTACGTGATCCACAACCTGGCCCCGGCCTTCCAGGCGGTGAGCCGGGTGAACCCGTTCTTTTACGTGATCTCGGGCTTCCGCTTCGGGTTCCTCGGGCAGAGCGACATCGGCGATACCAACCTCGCTGTGCTCAACGGCGCGATCTATATCGGCGTGCTCAATCTGGTCTTCGGTGCGGCGCTTTATGCCCTGCTGCGCAGCGGCTGGAAGCTCAAGAGCTGATCCGGCGCGCTGCGGGCAAAAAGAAGGGGGGCAGGGCCCCCCTTTTCATTGATTGGGCAAGTCCCGGCCGGCTTCAGATATCGCCGCCGACATATTGTTGCAGTTCGCTTGCTCGCTGCGAGGATGCCTCGGCCTGGCATTGGGCTTCGGTCGAACGCTGCTCGGTCGGGTCGGTCGATCCCTGAAGTCCCCGCACCTTGCACGATGCGTCCTTCTGTTTGATCCAGGCGCGTTGCTGGGCAAGCAATTGCTGCCGGGTTTGCGGCTCCAGCGCCTGCCAGATGGTGTTCAGCGAGGCATCAGCGGTCTTGCGGGCAACCATCGCCTGTTCAAGCGTGGCATTGCGCTCCGCGCTCAACGCGTCCTGCTGCTGCTTGTCTGCCAGAGCGGCCTGTTCCTGCTGCATCCGGTTTTCGGTTTCGATCCGCGATTTCAGCAGTGACGCGGCAACCACTTCGCCAAACACGTCCAGCTTGCTGTTGGCGTTTTCGAACTCCGCGATCACCTTTTGGCCGTCGTCGGTCGGCTGAACATTATAGTCGAGGTCGCTCTTGAGATAGTCGGCGCCTTTCTCGACACTGGCTGAATCCGCCATTTGCGTGGTGGTGGTCAGTCCCGCCAGTTCACGCGACCGATCGGCGTCCTTGAACGTCGATGCGGGAAAGACGATTTTGAGATTGCCGGTGCAGAAGCGTTTCGTGCTGTTCGGATCTTCTTTCGTCGTCCGGATATTCTCGATAACCAGCTTGATTTGGCCGATGGCGGCGCGGATTTCCGAATTGCTGATCAATTGGCTGCCATCGTTCGCCTTGGCGCGCTCCACGGCGACCTTTTCAAGCCCCTCGCGGATGGCCGCTTCAAGAGCGCCCTTGGCGTTGTCATCCGAACACGACACGTTCGATTTTCCGCAGGCGGACAGCGTTAATGCCGCAGTCGCGGCGATTATCAGGCCTAGTCTCTTCATATACCCCCCGTATTGAAGCCAAATTCTTCCGCCCTCGGGCAAGGGCGGAGAAATCGCTCGGGCTCGGCTCAAAATCCGAATCGAGCTGCGATTGCTTTCATCTTTGAAAATGTGCAGGGAATCGGGAGAATTGAATATAAGTGGTTGCACTTATTGCACATTGTGTTCGCGCATTTTGTGATTTTGACCCTGCTCTGGGCAATCGGGTTAGATCTGCATTTTTAGCATCTTATGATCGTTGACCGGCCATGCCGGCCTCGCTAGCCGCAATTCATGACCCAGCCGTTCATTCCGCTTGAGCCGACTGCCGATCCGCTGCGGTTCCGCCTGAAGGTGGTGCCAGAGCTGTGCGTCGGGCCAGAGCATCACGTGTTCATGTTCGGCGGGGTGGGGCTGGCCTGCGCGGTCGAGGCGGCCAAGCGGGTGACCGGGCGCGAGCTGATCTGGGCAACCGCGCAGTACCTCTCCTATGCCCGTCCCGGGTCCGATCTCGAAATCGACGTGCGCCTCCCCGTGGTCGGCCACAACGTGACCCAGGCGGTGATCAACCTGCACTGCGGGGATGACGTGATCATCTCGGCCACGGCGGCGCTGGGGGAACGGCCCGGCAACCCCTCGCACCAGTGGTTCGATCTGCCGGCGATGCCCGCGCCCGAGGATTGCACCGAATGGGCCGCCTGGAACAATCAGGCCGGTACGCTGATGCGCCAGCTCGAACTGCGCGTCGCGCCCAATAGCGCGGCATTGGCGCCGCGCACTGGCCAGCTCGATCCGACCGGGAGGATGCAGCTGTGGATGCGCACCCGCTCGGGCGCGCCGATCGATGCCACGCTGCTCGCGATGATGGGGGATTTCGTGCCGACCGGGGCCGGCGTTGCGCTCGGGCTGATGGGCGGGGGCAACAGCCTCGACAATACCCTGCGGCTGCGCGCGGTGGTGCCGACCGAATGGGTGCTGTGTGACATTCAGATGAGCGCGGCGGACCGCGGCTTTGCCCACGGCCACCTGCGCCTGTTCGCGCAGGACGGGACGCTGATGGCCACCGCTTCGCAGTCGTTGGTGCTGCGCTTCGTCAAGTAAGACTGACGACCCTAACGACGGATCAGTGGGTCATCGACCGACGCAGGCGATAGCGCCCCTTGTCGAAATCATCGAACAGTTCGGCCACGTTGGGATGGTCGATCGGGCCGCCATCGCCGTCTTCCGCCAGGTTCTGCTGGCTGACATAGGCGATGTAGCTCGATTCCCCGTTTTCGGCGAACAGGTGGTAAAACGGCTGCTCGCGCGTCGGGCGGACTTCCTTGGGGATCGATTCGTACCATTCGTCGCTGTTGGCGAAGACCGGGTCGATATCGAAAATCACGCCGCGAAAGTCGTAGATCTTGTGCCGCACGACATCCCCGATGCCAAAGCGCGCGCGGGTGCGCGTGGGGGCATCGATCTGCCGTCCGGCCTGGGGAGAGAAGAAAAGTGCGCGGTCCATGTTCCGCCATATAGGCACCCCCCAGCCCTGAAACAACGCCGCCCGGCAGCCGATCCACGGAATTTGCATCGCAGGGGCTTGGCAAGCGCCCAAGCATCGGCTAACCGCGCGCTTCCCGACCAGTCCGGCCCCGCGCCAGACACCGGCGACTTCGCGGAGAGGTGGCAGAGAGGTCGAATGCGCCGCACTCGAAATGCGGTGTACGG
>CALKVF010000103.1 GCA_937996535.1 uncultured Novosphingobium sp.
GTGCTCAACACCGATAACATGAACGTGTCGGGCGAAAGTTTCGACTATGGCCCGTGGCGCTGGCTGCCGAGCTGGGATCCGGGTTTTACCGCCGCCTATTTCGACCACGCCGGGCTCTATGCCTTTGGCCGTCAGGCCGAGGCGCTGCACTGGAACTGCGGGCAACTCGCCGTGGCGCTGCGCCAGCTGGTCGAAGCGCCGCCGCTGATTGCCGCGCTCGAACGGTTCGGCCCGCTCTATCAGGCGGCGCTGGCCGAGCAGTTCCTGTGGCGGCTGGGCTTGGCCTCGCAAGGGTTCGAGGCAGACTTCGCGCTGGTTGGCGCGGCCGAGCGGACCATGCGCGAGACCGGCATGGCCCCGGACCTGTTCTTCCACCGCCACCGCTTCGGCCGCGCCGATCCCGCCACGCCCTTTGGCGAGCTGGCACAAAGCTTCAAACCTGCCGGACAAGCTGATGATTTCTGGCCTGAAACCGATCCACCCAGCCTGGTGATCGATCAGGTCGAGGCGATCTGGGCGGCGATCGACCAGCGCGATGACTGGTCCGCGCTTGACGCGATGGTCACCCGGATCCGCCGGCTTGGCGCGGCGCTAGGGCCGGGGCCGGATAGGTGATTGTGGCGCTGTCCCACTTGCCATTTCCCAAGGCTTTCCATGCCATGGCCCAGCCGCTATTGCTGATCGAACCCGCCGGATCGCAACCTACAGCAACGGGACACCACAGTTGACGAGCGCAGACATCATTTCCTTCGAACCGGCAACCGGCGCTGAATTGTGGCGCGGCAAGCGAGGTGACGTGGACGAGATCGTCGCCCGCGCCCGCCGGGCCTGGCCGGCCTGGGCCGCCCAGCCGCTGTCCACCCGGATGGAACTGGTGCGCCGCTTCGCCAACGAAGTGCGCAAGGAAAGCGAAAAGCTCGCCACGCTGATCGCGCGTGAAACCGGCAAGCCGCTGTGGGAAGCACGCACCGAAGTCGAAAGCGTGGTCAACAAGGTCGAGATTTCGATCCGCGCCTATGCCGAGCGGACGGCCCAGCGCAAACTCGACAATGCGCTGCAAGGCACGGCCGCGCTGCGCCACAAGCCGCACGGGGTGATGGCCGTGCTCGGCCCCTACAATTTCCCCGCGCACCTGCCCAACGGCCACATCGTGCCCGCGCTGATCGCGGGCAACGCGATCGTCTTCAAGCCGAGCGAAAAGACCCCCGCCACCGCCGAACTGCTGGTGCAGTGCTTCCACCGCGCCGGAATTTCGGCAGCCGTGGTCCAGTTGCTGATCGGCGGCCCCGAAGAAGGCCAGGCGCTGGTCGCGCATGAGGGGATCGACGGCGTGCTGTTTACCGGCAGCGCCCATGCCGGGATCGCGATCAACCGCAAGCTCGCCACCCGGCCCGACAAGATCGTGGCGCTGGAAATGGGCGGCAACAACCCGATCGTGGTCTGGGACACCCCCAAGATCAGCGATGCCGCCGCGCTGGTGATCCAATCGGCCTTCACCTCGGCGGGGCAGCGCTGCACCGCCGGACGGCGGCTGATCATCAAGTCGACCATGGTCGATGCCGTGGTCGGCGAGGTCAAGCGGCTGGCCGACCGGATCATCGTCGGCGCGCCGTTCGATGAACCCGCCCCGTTCATGGGCCCGGTGATCGACAATAAGGCCGCCGATGGCCTGACCGAAAGCTTCCTCTACCTGCTCAGCCACGGCGGCAAGGCGATCAAGCACCTCGTGCGCCCGCGCGACGACCTGCCGTTCCTCTCGCCCGCGATCATCGACGTGACCGGTGTCAAGGACCGGCCCGACGTCGAACTGTTCGGCCCGCTGCTCCAAGTGGTGCAGGTGAGCGATTTCGACGAGGCGATTGCCGAGGCCAACAACACACGCTTTGGCCTCTCGGCCTCGCTGGTCGGCGGCACGCCGCAGGAATACAACCGCTTCTGGGCCAATATCCGCGCCGGGGTGATCAACTGGAACCGCCCGACCAACGGGGCCTCATCAGCCGCGCCGTTCGGCGGGGTGGGCCTGTCGGGTAACCACCGCCCGAGCGCCTATTACGCCGCCGATTACTGCGCCTACCCGGTCGCGTCGACCGAGATGGAACAGCCGCGCGCGATGATCGGGGTGGGCCTCAGGGAAGCCTGAGCGCGTCAGTAACCGCTGGTTACAACGAGAGCTTCGCTCAGCCCATCGGCGCGCCTGCGCAGGTGGATGGCAAAGCCCTTGCCCGCCAGCACCTCGTCATCGCCGGCGCGGCGATGCTCGGCCGCAAGCCCCGCACGGCGCAGCAGCGTATAGTGGAAATCGAGCACCGCCGGCAGGTCGACCGGAGTGACATAGCTGACCGCGCGGAGGCGGCAGCCTGAGGCATCGCTACCCGCCGCCTCTTGCACATGGCCACGCGGATAGGGCGTGAACGGCGGAGCCAGCCGCGCGCCCCACGCGAACGAATAGCTTACCTTGCCCGTGCAGGCCGCGCCCGCGAGGTTGAGCGCGCGGGCCGCCGCCTCGGCCGTGACGGCGCGCGCCAGCGGTGATTGCGCCGCCTGCGCGGTTGCAGCGGGCACCGGAGTGATTGCACCGCCCGCGGCCTCGATCGCCGCCGTCTTGGCAGCTTCAATCTCGTCCTCGCCGCGCTTGAAGGGCGGCACTTCGCCGCTCGCCGGGCCGCCGCCCGAGAGTGCGGAACCGCCGCGGTTCTGGCTCGCCAGATCGGGATCGGCCATGATCGGATCAGACAGCGCGCCGGTTACCGCCGGGTCGCGCTCGGCCAGCGGATCCTCGGCCTTGTCGCTGCCCTGACACCCGGCGAGAGCCAACGAGGCAAGCGTGAGAGGCGTGACGAAGGGGAAGTGCGCGGCGCGGATCATGCCAGCCTGTTAATCAAGTCAAGGCCTTGCGCCAAGCAAAGACACCCCCGACGCTGGCGCGGTGCGCGCGTCGGGGGTGCCTGCGCAGCCAACTTCCCGCGACCCGGGTACTGCGCAGAAACCCTTATAAGACCAAAAGTCTGAACCCACGGCAACGCACTGGCCAGATCGCCCCGCGCCTTGCACCACGCGGCGCGGCGCATTACCGCCTGGCCGATGCACGCCGACCCTGCCCAGCCCCGCCGCTCCGGATTGCCCTTCGCGCTCGGCGCGCACCTCGTCTGGGGCTTGCTGCCGCTGTACCTGCGGCTGGTGCATGTGGTGCCGGCGTTTGAATTCGTCAGCTGGCGGGTGCTGTTCACCCTGCCGTTCTGTGCGCTGTTCATCGCCGTGCGCGGCCAGACCGGCGAACTGCTGGCCGCACTTAGCAACTGGAAAGTGCTGCGGATGCTGATGCTCAGCGCGCTGCTGATCGGCACCAACTGGCTGGTCTATGTCTATGCGATCCAGTCAGGCCACGTTTTTGCTGCCAGCTTTGGCTACTACATGACCCCGCTGCTCCAAGTGCTCGCCGGGACGATCCTGCTGAAAGAGCGGCTCAGCCCCCGGCAATGGGGCGCGGTGGCGCTATCGGGCGTGGGCGTGGCGCTGCTCGGTTGGGGGCAGCTCGATATGCTGGGTATCTCGATGGCGATGGCGCTGAGCTGGCTGTCCTATGGCTTCGTCCGCAAGATCGTGCCGGTGGGCTCGGTCCCGGGGCTGACGATCGAAACCCTGGTGCTGGCCCCGCTCGCGATTGCCGGGGCGCTGTGGTTTGCCCGTTCGCCCGCCGGATCAAGCTTTGGCCACGATGTCGGGCTCAGCCTGCTGATTGCCTGTGCGGGGCTGGTCACCGCCGTGCCGCTGCTGCTGTTCGCGATCGCCGCGCGGCGAATGGATTTCACCGTGCTGGGAATGCTGCAGTTCAGCTCGCCCACGGTGGTGTTCCTGCTTGGCGTGACAGTGTTCGACAAGCCGCTCGATCACCTGCAGCTGGCCAGCTTCGCAATCATCTGGGCCGCGATCGGCCTGTTCGTCTGGGATCTGGTCGCGCGCCGCAACGCCGCGCCGGCCTGAGCCGCCTTACCCGCGAAACACCCAGCCCAGCGTCTCGCCCGCGTGGAACGGCACGATGGTGGTGCCATTGGCGTCGATCTCGTCAGGAACCAGGGTTTCCCCGCGTTCCAGCGTCACCGTGCCAGTGTTGAGCGGCAGCCCATAGAAGCGCGGGCCGTGTTCGGAAGCAAAGCCCTCGAACTTGTCGAGCGCGCCTTCCTCATCGAACACCGTGACATAGCTTTCGAGCGCGTAGGGCGCGTTGAAGAGCCCCGCACAGCCGCAGGCGGCTTCCTTGAGATGGCGGGCGTGCGGCGCGGTATCGGTGCCGAGGAAGAACTTGGGATTGCCCGAAGTGGCCGCCTTGCGCAGCGCCAGCCGATGCTTTTCGCGCTTGGCCACCGGCAGGCAATAGGCGTGCGGGCGGATCCCGCCGACCAGCATCGCGTTGCGATTGATCTGCAGGTGCTGCGGCGTGATCGTTGCCGCCACGTTGCTGCCCGCATCGACCACAAACTGGGCCGCCTCTTCGGTGGTGATGTGTTCGAACACCACTTTCAGCTCGGGCAGATCGCGCACCAGAGCGGCCAGCGTACGGTCAATAAACACTGCCTCGCGGTCGAATATGTCGACATCGTGGTCGGTCACTTCGCCGTGAACCAACAGCGGCATCCCGATCTGCGCCATGCGTTCCAGCGCGGGGCGGATATGGGCAATGTCGGTCACCCCGTGGGCCGATCCGGTGGTGGCATGGGCGGGATAGAGCTTGGCTGCGGTAAACACGCCTTCGCTGTGCCCGCGCGCGATTTCATCGGGATCGATGCCGTCGGTAAGATAGCAGGTCATCAGCGGGGTAAAGTCGCTGCCTTCGCCCAGCGCCGCCATGATCCGCTCGCGATAGGCCGCCACCGCCGCGACCGTGGTGGCAGGCGGCGCGAGGTTGGGCATCACGATCGCCCGGGCGAACTGGCGCGCGGTATAGGCGGCAACGCCCTGCAGCACCGCGCCATCGCGCAGGTGGACGTGCCAGTCATCGGGGCGGCGGATGGTGAGACGATTCGACATGGTCCACGCCCATGCCACAGCCCGCGTTCATTTGCCAAAGCCGTGCCGTTCATCCGACACCATCGCGCCTTGGTCGAACGAGCAGCGCCGAATTGTATCAGGTGTATTAGCCGGGCAACGCACTATGCATTTGCCCTGAGGAAATCCGTTCCATGCCGCTGTCAGCGCCGCGCCCCATCTCGATCCTGCCCCTGCTCGCCGCTCTGGCCCTGCCGGCGGCGGCCCATGCCCAGGAAGCCGCGGACAATGCGGTTGAATCCGCCGAAGACGCCTTTGGCACCTCGGTCGGGCACGAAACCATCGGGGTCTATGACGAAGGCAACGTGCGCGGGTTTTCGCCCGGCAATGCCGGCAATTTTCGCATGGAGGGGATGTATTTCGACATCCAGGGCGGGCTCGGCAACCGGGTGATCGATGGCGAGACGATCCGCGTTGGCACCGCGGCGCAGGGCTATGCCTTCCCCGCCCCCACGGGAATCGTCGACCTGCAGCTCAAGAAAGCGGGTGACCGCTTGGTGGTCAGCCCGTTCATCTCGGCCGACAGCTTCGGCGCCGCCGGGCTGGAACTCGATGTGCAGGTGCCGGTGATCGACAAGGAACTGAGCATCAATGCCGGCGTCGGCGCGTTCAACAACCGCTACAACAACGGCGGCGGCTCCAAGGGCTATAACGTGGGGATCGTGCCGCGCTGGCGCCCGGCCAAGGGGATCGAGGTGCTGGCCTTCTACAACCGCCAGCAGAACGACGACGAAACCCCTTCGGCTATCTACATCCCGACCGGCAATTTCCTCCCCCCGCGGATCGAATGGGGGCGCTATCCCGGGCCGGACTGGGCGACCAGCAACAGCCGCAGTGACACTTTCGGCACGGTCGGCCATGCCAACCTTGGCAACTGGACGCTGCGCGCCGGGCTGTTCCATTCCTCCTACCGCGGCGGTCCGGGCTTTTCGAACATCGTCCTCATTAATCCCGACGCGTCGAGCGACCGGCTGATCCACGCCAACCCCGGCAACGAATCGGCCTCGTGGAGCGGCGAGCTGCGGCTGTCGCGCCGCTTCAGCGATGGGCCCCGCCAGCACCTGATCACCGCTGCGCTGCGCGGGCGTTCGATCGATGCCACCTATGGCGGCGGGGATTCGCGGATCGTTGCCAGCGGCGATCTCAACGCGGTGATCCACGCGGCCCGGCCGCAGTTCACCTTCCACCCGCAGACCGGCGATGAAACGCGGCAGGTCACCGCCGGGATCGGCTATTCGCTGGCGTGGAAGGGGCTGGGCGAGCTGACCCTCGCGGTCCAGCGCAGCCACTACGTCAAGCGGGTCGCCAATCCGGGCGTGCCGATCACCAGCGGCACCAGCGACGTGACCCTGCCCAGCGCCAGCGCCGCGCTCAACCTCGCCAAGGGGCTGACGCTCTACGGCAGCTTCGTGCGCGGGCTGGAGGATGCCGGCAGCGCGCCGGGCTATGCCGCCAACGCCTATCAGGTGCTGCCCGCAATCCGTACCGAGCAATACGACTTTGGCCTGCGCTTCTCGCCGGTGAAGGACACCACGCTGATCCTCGGCTATTTCTCGATCCGCAAGCCGTTCATCGACATCGACCAGACCAACCACTTTGGCCTGCTCGGCGATGAAACCCACCGCGGGCTCGAATTCTCGATCACCAGCAACGTCACTCACGATCTCAGGGTCGTGGCGGGCGGGGTTTACCTCGATCCGACGGTTGAAGCCTCACCCAGCATCGCCCAGGCGATCGGCAAGCACCCGGTCAACCAGCAGCGCCTGCGCACCCGTTTCAACGTCAATTGGACCCTGCCCTTCGCACGGGCACTGACGCTGGATGCCTATGTCAATCACGACGCCGGGGCCTATGCCACGGTCGACAACAGCCTCTATGCCCCGGGATCGACGCGGATCGGCATGGGCGCGCGCTACAAGTTCGAGCTCGGCGGCAAGCCGGTGACCGCGCGGGTCACGCTGTTCAACATCTTCAACGCCTATGAGGTGATCCCGGTGGCGAGCGGGGTCTATGCTTACAACACCAAGCGCAATGTTGCGGTGTGGTTGGCGATGGACCTCTAAACGGCGGCTTGCGCAACACCGCGCGCATCGCCACCTAGGGCAGCGATGACCGCCACCTTGCTCACCAGCCGCGCCCTGATCCGCCTCTCCCCCCGCGCGGAAGGCGAAGACGTGCGGCAATTCCTGCAAGGACTGGTGACCAACGACGTGGCCGGGGCACTGCCGGTCTGGGCCGCACTGCTTTCGCCGCAGGGCAAGGCGCTGTTCGATTTCGTGGTTTGGGCTGATGGCGCGGACCTGCTGGTCGATTGCGAGGCTGACGCTGCCGATGCGCTGATCAAGCGCCTGTCGCTCTACCGCCTGCGCCGCGGGATCGAGATTGCCCGCGATCCCGCGCTTGGGGTCCACTGGCGCGCCGGGGATGGGCCCTCGCCCGACTCGCGCCTGGCTGCGCTCGGCCAACGCTGGATCGGCGAAAATGGTGGCGACAGCGCCGATGCCGCATGGCTGGCGCAGCGCCTTGCCCACGGGGTGTGCGAGGGCCGCGCCGAACTGGGCGATGGCGAAACGCTCTGGCTCGAATGCAATGCGGTCGAGCTGGGCGGGGTGAGCTTCACCAAGGGCTGCTATGTCGGCCAGGAAAACACCGCGCGGATGAACTGGCGCCAGAAGGTCAATCGCCGGTTGGTGGTGGTCCCGCTGGCCGCCAGCAAGGCGGAGCGCCAACGCACCGTCCATGCCGAGCTCGGCCTTGCGGTCGATCACCTCAGGATCGAGGATATCGGCGCGGAAATCCGCCCCGCCTGGCTGGAACCAGCCTGAAGCCTCAGCCCGGCTCGCTGGAGAAGAACCCGGCCTTGATCGCCGCATCGACCAGCATTTGCGTGGCCGTGTCGCGCGCCGAAGTGCGCGGCAGTTCGAGCGAGGCGGTCAGCGGCGCACCCAGCATCGCATCGCCCAGCGCCATCAGGCACAGCGCATGGGCCGCCGGGCGCATCTGCCCGCTGCCCTGCTCATCGAGTTCGTCGACCAGATCGTGAATCACCTCGACCAGTGGGTCGAGCGCGTCCTCGTTGCCGTGGAGCAGCATCCACCCCGCGAGCGCGGCGCCGCCTTCGCGGTCAAAGGCATCGAATGCCAGATCGACCACCTGCCGCGGCGATCCCTGCCCGGCGCGGTTGGCCTTCACGGTTTCGGCGATCACATCGCAGACCTGTTCGGCGTGAAATTCGGCCAGCGCCTTCTGCAAACCCGCGGCCGAGCCGAAATGGTGCAGCAGGTTGGCATGGGTGCGACCGATTCGCGCGGCCACGGCCTTCAGCGTCACGGCTTGCGGCCCCAGCTCGATCAGCAGACCGCGCGCGGCCTCCAGCGCGGCAAGGCGGCTCTCTTCCTGGGTCAGGCGCTTTCTTATTGACATCGGTGTAAGTTACTCTACATCGGAGGGCATGAACGCACCCACCCGCATCTCCACCGACGTAGAACCCGCGCTGGCTTCGGGCAATACGGCTGTTCCCACCCCGGCAGATCTTGTCATCACCGTGCGCGACCAGCGCTTCGGTCGCCAGCAGCGCCCCTCGCGCTGGTGGCTGGGCGGCGATCCGATCGCCACGGCCTGGCACAATGCGCTGTCGGCCACCTTCCCGCGCGGCGAAGCGATGTTCATCGAGGCGGTCAAAGCCTTCCGCGATGGCGCCTCACCCAAGCTTGAGGCCGAGATTCGCGCCTTCGTGAAGCAGGAAGTGAACCACACCCGCGAACACGTGGTGTTCAACAAGGCCGCCGCCGAGGCGGGCTATGACATGGACAAGATCGACCGCCGGCTCGAAGAGATGATGGCGCTGATCAAGGAGCGCCCGCCGGTGGTGAACCTGGCGGCGACCATCGCGCTGGAACACTACACCGCGATCATGGCGCACGAATTCCTCGCCAATCCCAAGCACTTTGCCAATGCCGAGCCGGAAACCGCCGCGATGTGGCGCTGGCACGCGATGGAAGAGATCGAGCACAAGGGCGTCGCTTTCGACACCTATCTCCACGCCACCAAGGACTGGAGCCGGGGCAAGCGCTGGAAGCTCAAGTCGCTGATGATGATGGTCATCACCAAGAACTTCATCGCCAACCGCTGGAACGATACGCTCGATCTGCTCGCGCAGGACGGGATCACCGGGTTAGGGGTCAAGCTCAAGCTGGCCTGGTATCTGTTCGGCACGCCGGGCGTGCTGCGCAAGATCGTTGGGCCGTGGTTTGCCTATTTCATGCCGGGCTTCCACCCGTGGAACCACGATGACCGCGCTCTGATCGGCAAGGCGGAAAGCGAATTTGCCGACGCGGTCCTGCCGGCCACGGCCTGAACCCGCGCGTCAGATCAAGAACACGGGGCTCCCGCCAACTGGCCGGAGCCCCGTTTCGTATCAGGCGGCGCGCATGGCCGGAACGCCATCGTCCGACCCGTCGCAATTGCACGGCCCATCAAGGTCGATCGCGTGCTGGACGGCAGGCACGCTGGCGCCGCGGGCCAGGCTCGGGCGCGGCCGCACTTCGCCAGTCGGGCGAAAGCCCGCCTTGCGCAGCACCCGGCCCGAGGCGGGGTTATCGAGGAAGTGGCTCGCGCCGATCCGGCGATGCCCCAGCGTGCGGGCGAGGCCCAGCACCGCGCGGGTTGCCTCGGTGGCATAGCCCCGGTTCCAGTAATCGCGGGCAATCCAGTAGCCCAGCTCGGCGCCGTCCTCGCCGCGCTGCAGGCCAACCGCGCCGATGATCTCGGCGGGATGGGCGCTGGTCGGCAAGGTTACCACGAAGTGCGGCAGGCGAGCATCCTGCGGTTGGCGCGCAAACGACCGCGCATCGGCGGCCGTATAGGGCCACGGCGCGCGTGCGAGGTTGCGCACGACCGCCTCGTCGTCGATCCGATCGAGGATTTCTGCCCAATCCTCGGGCCAGCCGGGCCTCAGGAACAGGCGTTCACTGCGAATGAACATCTTTCGTACTCCCTTCATCCGCCCCGCACCGGCTCCTAGGCCGGATGC
Source organism: uncultured Novosphingobium sp. (assembly GCA_937996535.1). Classification (GTDB taxonomy): domain Bacteria; phylum Pseudomonadota; class Alphaproteobacteria; order Sphingomonadales; family Sphingomonadaceae; genus Novosphingobium. The sequence goes on from CALKVF010000103.1 coordinate 10,076, forward strand.
GTGACAATGGCATTACGGCTCGCGGTGGAATGCATCCTCCAAGGGGCGCTTCGAGCGAGTCGTGCTGAGGGAGAGACGAAAAAAGGGAGACGGGCCTGGCCCTCTCCCTCGTTTCTGCCGGAACTTGTCGCCCCGGCGGGGGCCATCCCATCAAGGACGGCCCGGTATCGACCATCCGATTATTCGGCGGCGACTGCCATGTCGACCGACACGTACTTGCGACCAAGCTTGCCGTCGTGGAATCGCACGCGACCTTCGGCCAGCGCGAACAGGGTGTGGTCCTTGCCGATGCCGACGTTGGCGCCCGGATAGACCCGAGTCCCGCGCTGACGCACGATGATGTTGCCGCCGATCACTTCCTGACCGCCGAACTTCTTGACGCCAAGGCGACGGCCGGCCGAATCACGACCGTTACGCGAGGAGCCGCCTGCTTTCTTGTGTGCCATGTCGTACTACTCCGAGAACTTATTCAGCAGCTGCGGCCGTATCGGCCTTCGCGGCGGCAGCCTTCTTGGGCGCAGCCTTCTTCGCTTCGGCCCCGCCAACGGCGAGGATGCGCAGCAGAGTCATCTGCTGGCGATGGCCGTTCTTGCGACGATAGTTGTGCCGGCGACGCTTCTTGAAGACGATCACCTTTTCCGACTTCGCCTGCGCGATGATTTCGGCCGAAACAACCACGCCCTTGGCGTCCTTGATTTCGCCGCCGTCACCAGCCAGCAGGACATCGCCCAGCGTAACCGTTTCACCGGCTTCACCAGCCAGCTTTTCAACCGCGATCTTGTCTCCGGCGGCAACCCGGTACTGCTTGCCGCCCGTGCGCACTACTGCGAACATGGTGATCTTATCCGTTCATCAAACTTGCGTTGCCCTGCCCTTATGAGCAGCGCGCCGGACGCCCCGTCCGAAAACAGGGGTGCCCGAAGAAGGGCTGCCCCTAGTCCAAGCCACCGCCACTGTCAACGCATGAAGCACCCCGCACGCCCCACAAATCTGACTTGCGCCGCTGGCATCGCGCCCTGCCCATGCTATGGCACGGCCATGCACCGCCCGATCGCCCTGTTCCTGCTTGCCGCCGCCCCGCTGGCGCTGACCGCCTGCGCTTCCGCCAAGGCGGGTTATCCCTCGCTCGCACGCCGCCCGATCGAGCGAATCAGCGGTTCTGCCCCGGTTGCCACGCCGACCGATTCTCCCGCCGCGCCGGCTGCGCCCAGCCCGGATGCGCTGAACCGGCTCGATGCGGCCCTTGCCCAGGCGGCCGGCGCCGATGCCCGTTTTCACCAGCGCGAAGCGCGCGCGCGGGCGCTGGTGTCAGCAGCCCGCGGCGCGCCGATTGCGGGCGAAGCCTGGGCCGTGGCCAGCGTTGCCGTGGCCGACCTCGAATCGGCACGCAGCGATGCGATGATCGCGCTGGCGGACATCGACGCGCTGTTTGCCAAGGCCCGGGTCGACGGCAGTGATAGCACCGCGATTTCGGGCGGGCGCGACCGGGTCACGACGCTGGTGGCAAGCGAGGATCAGGTGCTGACCGAGCTGCGCAGCGCACTCGCCCGCTAACCCCAGCGGGCGAGATCGGCGTAATCGGCCTCGCGCGGTTCGATCCAGCGCCACGCGCCGCCCGCCTTCTCGCGCTTCCAGAACCACGATTCGCTCTTGAGGTGATCCATCGCGAAGTCTGCGGCGGCAAAGGCATCGCGGCGATGGCGCGCGGCGGCAGCGACCAGCACGATCGGCTCGGCCGGCGCCATCACCCCGCTGCGGTGCAGGATCAGCACGCCATCAAGCGCCCAGCGTCCCAGCACAGCCTGCCCCAGAGCCGTCATCCCCGGCAGGGTGAGTGGGGCATAATGCTGCAATTCGAGCACCTCAACCGCGCCATCGGCGCGCACTTGCCCGAGAAAACTGACCACCCCGCCGGCCTGCGGATGGGCGGCGGTGAACGCGGCGAGTTCAGCCGCCGGATCGAACGGCGCAGTCAGCAGACGAACGTCGGCGCCCATCTCAGCCCCCGCTGACGGGCGGCAGGAACGCGAGTTCATCCCCCGCTTGCAGCGTGATCGAGCGTTCGCCCACCAGTTCGCCGTTGAGCGCGATTCGCACCCGTTCATCAAGCAGCGCGAGCGCCAGATCGGGCTCCAGCCCGGCGAGCACCGAATCGAGCGGTCCGCCCATCACTTCGCGGGCAGGGCCGCCAGCCAAATCGGCAAGGCGGCCAAGGAACACCAGCATCGCCACGCGGTCAGCCTCCGGTCATCGACATGTGGCGCGCCAGCGCCGGCGCGCCGCCGGGGCCATCGATCACGAAATGGTGACGCTCGGGCTTGATCCGCATCGCGGTATCGAGCGCGGCTGCCAGCGCCGCATCGGGATCGGCCGAGCGCAGCGCCCCGCGCAGATCGACCTGCTCCACCCCGCCAAGGCAGGGATGCAACTGGCCAGTCGCGGTCACCCGCACGCGGTTGCAGCCATCGCAGAAATTCTGGGTCAGCGGGGTAATGAAGCCCAGCCGCCCGCCGGTTTCAGCCACGTCGACATAGCGCGCCGGCCCGCCGCTGCGATGCGCGCTGGGGGTCAGGGTGAAACGCTGCTCGAGCGCGCTGCGCACAGTGGTGAGCGGGAGATAGTGATCGAAGCGGTCCCCCTCGACCTCGCCCAGAGGCATGACCTCGATCAGCGTCAGCTCCAGCCCCTGCCCATGCGCCCATTCGATCAGCGCGGAGATTTCCGCCTCGTTCACCCCCTTGAGCGCCACCGTATTGAGCTTGACCGCCAGCCCCGCGGCACGCGCCGCGGCAATGCCTTCGAGCACCTGCGGCAGGCTGTCACGCCGGGCGAGCCGGGCAAAGGTAGCGCGATCGAGCGTATCGAGCGAAACGTTGATCCGCCGCATCCCGGCGGCGGCGAGATCGTCGGCAAATTCGGCGAGCCGGGTGGCATTGGTGGTCAAGGTCAGCTCTTCGAGCCCCTGCCCCAGCTTGCGGCCCAGGGCGCGAACCAATTCGACCACGTCGCGCCGGCCAAGCGGTTCGCCCCCGGTGAGCCGCAGCTTGGTCACCCCGCGATCGATGAAGCCCAGCGCCAGCCGGTGCAGTTCCTCAAGGCTGAGCACGTCCTTGCGCGGCAGGAAGGTCTGGCGCTCGGGCATGCAATAGGTGCAGCGCAGATCGCAGCGGTCGGTCACCGACAGGCGCAGGTAGGTGATCCGGCGCTGGAACTGGTCGAGAAGAGGCGCAGCCGTGCTCATTGCGCCGAGGATAGCACGGCGCCGGCCCCGGCGTCATCCAGCGTGAGGTATTGCCCAGTCACCCCCGGCGCGCCGGCCAGAAAGGCCAGCGTCGAATCGAGCGCCGCCGCGCTGCTGGCGGCAACGGCATTGATCCGGTGAGGCACGGCCACGCGGGCGAGGCCCTGCACTGCCGCCAGCCGCCAAGCCCGGTGGGCGTGATCAGCAGGGGGGAATACCAGCAGCAGATCCCCGGCGATTTCGCTCAGGGTCGGCAGAATCGCGGCGTGGAACTGCGCGGCGGCGGCCAGCGGATCTTCGGGCAGGCCTTCGATCCGGACCCACTGCATCACTTGCGCTCGCGGGTGAGCGTCATGCCGATCTTTTCGCCGTTCTCGCTGATCGCCAGCTTGACGATCTTGACCGTGACGGCCTCGACCCGGCTGTCCTGCAGGAACAGGGTTTCGCAGATGTGATCGGCCACAGCCTCGATCAGCTTGAAATGCACCCCGGCGGGGAGCGCCTCTGACGCCGCGAACTTGAGATCCATGTAGTTCTTGCTGGCTTCGAGCGGGCTGTCGGGCTCGAATCGCGGCGCAGGGGTAAAGCGCACCGAGATGGTGAAGCGCAGCGGCTGCGGGCGGCCGGTTTCCTCCGAATAGATGCCGGTGAGGACATCATGTTCGAAATCGGCAACTTCGAGGATCAGACTGTCGGCCATAATTAGTATGCCTTACTTACTAAATTGCCACCCGTCTAGGTGCGGCTGCGCATGACCTGGCCGCTCAGTCGCGCCGCCAGCGGGCGAAGATCGCGGTGGGCAGCAGGCGGCCATCGGGGCCGTCTTCCTGCACCGCCAGATCGCCGTGTTCGATCACGCCGGGCAGGTCAGCGCAAGCCTCGGCCAGCAACCCAGCGATCGCCAGCGACGACATTCGCACGGCATAGACCGTCAGGAACAGGAAGCGGCTGTCCGAATCGAGCAGCCGGGCACAATCGTGAACCAGCCCCGGCAGGTGGTCCTCGATCCGCCAGACCTCACCTTCCGGCCCGCGCCCGAACTTGGGCGGGTCGAGGATGATCCCGTCATAGCGCTTGCCGCGGCGCACTTCGCGCGCGGTGAATTTCGCGGCATCGTCGACGATCCAGCGCACCGGACGGCCTTCCATGCCTGAAAGCGCCGCATTGGCGCGGGCCTGGGCAACCGACTTCTTGCTGGCATCGACGTGGGTGACCGGGCCGTATTTCGACAGCGCCAGAGTGCCGACCCCGGTATAGCCGAACAGGTTCATGGTCTGCGCATCGCTGCGCCCGGCCAGCTGTTCGCCCATCCAGCCCCACACCGGGGCCATGTCCGGGAAAAAACCGAGATGGCGGAACGGCGTGCACTGGGCGGTGAAGCGCACGGTATCATCGCCATTGGGCCAGGTCAGCGGCCAGCCGTCGGGCGATACGGGATTGGCAAATTGCCAGCGCCCGCCGCCGTCCTCGTCCGAACCGGGCACGAATTCGCCGTCGGACTTCCAGCGCTCAAGCTTGGGCGCCCACAGTGCCTGCGTGTCGGGCCGGATGAAGCGGTGCGGGCCATAGCGCTCGAGCTTGCGGCCATCGCCGCAGTCGATCAGCCCGTAATCGTCCCAGCCCTGCCCGGCGAGGATCAGCGGCTGGATCTGAAGCTGGGCCATTTACCCACGCGAGACCGCGTGCGCGGCCACAAAGTCAGCAATCGCGTCGTAATCGCCGGGAAGTTCGGTCATGCGCTCCTCACGCTCGAACAGATCGCCGATCCGTGCGGGCAAGGTCGGGCGTTGGCCGGTCGCGCGTTCCACCGCATCGCGGAACTTGGCGGGATGCGCCGTTGCCAGGGTGACCACCGGAACCTCGGCCGGCAGACCAGCCACGCGCGCGGCGTGGAGGCCGATTGCGGTGTGCGGGTCGAGCAGTTCGCCGCATTCGTCCCAGGCCCAGCGAATCGCCTCGGCCATCTGGTCGGCATCGGCGCGCTCGCTGGTGAACAGCTTGGCCGCGCCTTCGCGCTGGGCATTGGTGAGCTGCATCGTGCGGGTCGCCTCGAAGGTGCCCATCTGCTCGGCCAAGGCCTTGCCATCGCGGCCGCCCAGATCGAACAGCAGGCGCTCGAAATTCGACGAGACCTGGATGTCCATCGACGGCGCCGCAGTCGGCGTGACGGTGCCGGCCGAATAGTCCCCGGTCGACAGCGCGCGGTGGAGGATGTCGTTGACGTTGGTCGCGACGATCAGCTTGGCCACGGGCAGACCCATCTGCGCCGCGACATAGCCGGCGAACACGTCGCCGAAATTGCCGGTCGGCACGGCAAAGGCCACTTCGCGGTGCGGCGCGCCAAGCTGGAGCCCGGCGGCAAAGTAATAGACCACCTGAGCCATCAGGCGCGCCCAGTTGATCGAATTGACAGCACCGATCGAGAACCGGCTGGTCATCGCGGTGTCGTTGAACATCCGCTTCACCATCGCCTGGGCATCGTCAAACGTGCCCTCGATCGCGATGTTGTGGACGTTGGGCGCCAGCACCGTGGTCATCTGGCGGCGCTGCACGTCGCTGACCCGGCCCTTGGGGTGGAGCATGAAGATGTCGACCCGCGCGCGGCCCGCCACTGCATCGATCGCCGCCGAACCCGTATCGCCCGAAGTGGCGCCGACAATGGTCAGCGGATCGCCGCCGCGCCCGAGGAATTCCTCGAACAGCAGGCCGAGCAATTGCAGCGCCACGTCCTTGAAGGCCAGCGTCGGGCCGTGGAACAGCTCGAGCAGCCACTGCTGCTCATCCAGCTGCTTGAGCGGGGTAACCGCCTTGTGCGCGAAGCGGCCATAGGCCTGGGTGGTGAGTTCGAGCAGCCGCTCAGGCGTCAGGCTGTCGCCCACGAAGGGCTGCATGATCCGCGCCGCCAGCTCGGCATAGGGCAGGCCAGCCATCGCGGCGATCTCGTCCTGCGAAAAGCGGGGCCACTCGCGCGGCACATAGAGCCCGCCGTCGCTGGCGAGGCCCGCCAGCGTCGCGCCTTCGAAATCGAGCGCCGGGGCGCTTCCTCGGGTCGAAATATAGTCCATCGAGGGCGCCGTTAGCCCCCCTCGCCCGCTGCGGCAAGGCGCTTGCGCAGCGCAAGGCCATAGATCGCCAGCGCCGTGGCCGCGAACAGGAACCATTGCACCGCATAGGACAGGTGGTTGTTGGGCAGATCGGCCGGATCAGGCCGGGCATTGGCAGCCAGCCCTGCAAGCGGCGGATCAGCCACCACTTCGTAATGATCGCCGCGCACCAGCGCGATGCCCGTCACCGGGCCGCCGCTCCATTTTGGCGTAGCGGGCGTCGCCGACCAGCCCAGCACCACGTATTCCCAGACATTGCCGGCAACCGTGCAGCGCGCGACCTGCGCCCAGCCCGCGTCGGCGCGCGCATTGCGGCCCGACTTGGCGGTCTGTTCCAGCACATCGTGGCAGGTCAGCGTAACGCGGCTATAGGGCGGCGGGCGCACCGATCCATCAAGCGGGCGCAGTGCCGGATCGGCCAGCGCCGCGCGATACTGCGCCAGCATCGCTTCTTTCTGGTGCAGCCGGTCCAGCTGCCAGAAGCCCAGCCGCAGCATCACGGCGACAGCCGCCAGCACGATCAGCGTGGGGATCAGGGGAAGGCGCCGCATGGTCAGTCTTCCTCGCGCAGGTCATTGCCCGAAGCCTCGCGCGCCTTGCGCTGGACTTCGGCGGCGAGCAGCGCGGCCTTGCTGACCCTCAGTCCACCCAGCGTCAGCCCGGCGACCAGCGGCGGCCACAGCAGCACATGGACCCAAACCGGGGGGTGAACCCCGAATTCGAGCCACAGCGCGAGGCCCAGCACCAGCGCGCCGATGACCATGGTGAGAAACGCCGCCGGACCATCGCCAACGTTGTAGCTCGCATAGTCGAGCCCGCAGGCCCGGCAGCGCGGGGCGAATTTCGCCAGTCCTGCGAACAGCGTCTTTTCGCCGCAGCGCGGGCACAGACCGAAAAGGGCAGCCGCGGCGATGCCGGGCTGCCCCTTCGAAGCTTGATTGCTGTCAGTCATGCTTAGTGGGTGGGATAGCCCCAGCCGCCCCAGACATAAACTGCGACGAACAGGAACAGCCACACCACGTCCACGAAGTGCCAGTACCATGCGGCAGCTTCGAAACCGAAGTGCTGCTTGGGGGTGAAGTCACCGTTGTAGGCGCGCTT
>CALKVF010000104.1 GCA_937996535.1 uncultured Novosphingobium sp.
GATGATCGGGCGGAATTCCTCGGACAATTCATCCTTGGTCAGCGTCGCGGCCGCTTCGGGGTCGACGCGTTCGAGCAGGCGGGGCAGCACCTGTTCCTTGATCTTGTGGACCGAGGCTTCGAAGCCTTCGGCCTGATAGGAGCTTTCGACCACGCCGTTGACGCGGTCGGCAAGGCGGGTCATCGCATCGGCCTTGGCCGGATCCTGACCCCCGCCAAGGCTGGGTTCCTCGCCGGGGATCGGCGGGAACTGTTCGCCGCCAAGCCCGGGGCTCTGCGCATCCATGCCGCCCTTCATGGGCCGGGCTACGCCGAACTGGGGCCGTGCCCCCGGGGCCATGCTGCCCATGCCGCTGCGTCGGCCAAAAGCGCTCATCGTGTGTCCGTCCTCGATACGAAGCCGTGATGATGCCATTTCATGGCTTCCACGAACTTCCCTTGATTGGTGAATAGCGTGTAAACTTTGACGATTTCCTAACCCGTCAGGCGGGCTGCGGAATGGCCGGGGCGGGCGCGGCGGGATCAGGCGCCACGCCTTCGCTCCGGGTGATCCGCGCGGCGAGCGCGGCGCTGCCCCAGGCGAGCGCCAGCCCCACCGGAACGTCTGCCAGATAGTGCCAGCGCGAGGCCACGGAATCGATCACGATAAAGCCGAACAGCGGCAGGTAGAACGGCAGCAGTTGCCGCGCGTGGCGCCAGGCGAACAGCAGGAACAGGAACGAGCCGCCGGTATGGAGCGAGGGCATCGCGGCCAGCCCCACGGTGATATGCGTGCCGCCGTTCGCCCGCACCCAATCGGCCCCGCCGGCGACGAGTTCGCGGTAGGAGCCGAGCATCGAGAGCTGGGCCTGGGTCTGCCCGGGTTCGAGCCCCTGTTGCAGCGTGAAGGGGCCGAGCGCGGGCATGACCAGATAGGCCAGCGCGCCAGCGCCTTGAAAGATCAGCGCGGCAAGGAACAGCGTGCGAAAGCTGCCGGGGCTGCGCAGCGCATGGAAGCAGAAGCTGATGTAGAACATCGTGATGAAGGCGGTGATGTAGAAGTCGCTGCCCAGCGGCACGATCGGCGCGATCGCCTGACGGATCAGGAAGCAGGCTGCGACCAGCGGGTGCAGCGCCTGGTCGATCTGCCAATAAACCCCGTCCCAGTTGGCCGGATTGATCAGCGGGCGCCACAGCTTGAGATTGAAGTGGCACACCAGCATCAGCGCATAGCACGGCAGCGCGACAAGGAAGGTCGAGGCGAGCCGCTGGCGCTGGCCAAACAGCGCGAACAGCCCCCAGATCCCGACCCCGATCAAGGGGTAGAGATAGTGGATCCCGACAAAGGCCGCGCGGTCGCCCTGGGGCAGGCTGATCGGCACGCCGATGGCCCAGCCAAGCGCGGCGGTGATGGCCAGCATGGCCGCGGTAATCCACAATTCCGGGGCCGATTGGAGTTTGTGCATCATGGCCGGGATAACTAGGGTGACATGGTTAAAATCCTCTTCCCGGCACGGCGCTTTCCCTTCCGATCGGCGCGCGGGTCCGATCCGAAAGCGAGACAGGTGATGGGCGAAAGCCAACGTTCGGGATTGCTCTATGCACTGGCGGGCTTTGCGCTGCTGTCGTGCGGCGATGCCGTGGTCAAATCGATGGCCGGGCAGTGGGCGCCAACCGCGATCGCGACGCTGCGCTATGTCTTCGGTGCGGGCGGACTGGCGGTGATGCTGTTGGTGCGCGAAGGGCGCGCGGCCTTCGCCATGCCGGTGCCGCTGGCGCAGTTCGGGCGCGGGGCGGCGGTGGCCGTGGCCTCGATCGGGTTCTTCTCGGCGATTTTCGTGATGCCGCTGGCCTCGGCCACGGCGCTGACTTTCACCAGCCCGATGATCACCGCGCTGCTCGCCGCATTGCTGCTGGGCGAACCGGCACGCCGCGAAACCTGGATTGCCTCGCTTATCGCCTTTGTCGGCGTGCTGATCGTGCTGCGGCCCAATCTGCTGTCATCGGGGCTGGCGGCGCTGTTCCCGCTGCTCTCGGCCTTGGGGATGAGCCTGCTGATGATCGGCAACCGCTTCGTCGCGGGGAAGGCTTCGGGGCTGGCGATGCAATACTATGTCGCAGCAGCAGCCTCGCCAGTGCTGCTCGCAGCAACGATCGGGCTGCATTACAGCGGGATCGAGCGGTTTGCCGTGCATATGCCCCCCGTGAGCGTGATCGTGCGCTGCGCGGTGGTCGCCTGTTCGGCCAGCTGCGCGCACTGGCTGATCTATCTTGGCACCACCCGCGCCGGGGCCGCCACGGTCGCGCCGATGACCTATGTGCAGATGCTGGTCGCCGCGCTCACTGGCTGGCTGTTCTTCCAGTCGCATCCCGATTTGTGGACGCTGGCCGGGGCGGCGGTGATCATCGGGGCGGGGCTGTTCCTGTGGCACGCCGGGCGGGTCAAGGAACCGGGGATGACCGACTGACATGGCGCGCCCGCTGATCGCCTCGTTGTTGCTGATGCTGGCCGCGCCCGCCGCGGCGCAGACCATGGCGCATCCCGTCCTGCCCGAATGGATGGCGGGCACCTGGCAGATGGAAGACGGCGCGGCCTGGTCCGATGCGGTCTGGACCGATCCGCGCGGCGGGATGATGCTGGGCCTGTCGCGCAGCGGCTTCGGATCGCAGTTGCAGGGCTGGGACGTGCAGCGGATCGAGCAGAAGGGCGACGGGCGGATCAGCCTGATCACCCAGCCGCCGGGACAGGCCGCGGCTGAATTTCCGCTGGTGCTGATCAGCGCCGAGGCGATCGAATTTGCCAATCCGGCCAATCGCTATCCCCAGCGGATCCGCTATTGGCGGCAGGGCAAGCTGCTGATGGCCGAAATGTCGTTGCTTGATGGCAGCGAGGTGATGCGCTGGAACTTCCGCCCGGTCGTGACCCCGCAGGACGAATAGAAGGAGCGCCCCGATGCCCCGCAACCGCGCTTTCAGGCAGGTCGATGTGTTCACCGCCGTGCCCTTGATGGGCAACCCCGTGGCCGTCGTGCTCGATGGCGAGGGGCTGACCGATGCGCAGATGCAGGCCTTCGCCAACTGGACCAACCTGTCCGAGACGACCTTCGTCCTGCCGCCAAGCGATCCTGCCGCCGATTACCGGGTGCGGATCTTTACCCCGCGCGCCGAGCTGCCCTTTGCCGGCCACCCCACGTTGGGCACCGCCCACGCGGTGATCGAGGCGGGGCTGGCCGCGCCGCGCGGCGGGCAGCTGGTGCAGCAATGCGCGGTCGGGCTGGTCGAACTGAGCATCAGCGGGGAGGGGCTGTCATTCCGGTTGCCGCGCTATGCGCTTGAGGAACTGAGCGATCCCGAGGCGACGGCGTGGATCGGCGCCGCAGTGAAGGGCAGCGCCCAGGCGGTCGATGTCGGCCCGGTCTGGCTGGTGGCCGAACTGGTGGACATGTCCGCGCTGGAAAGCCTCGCTCACGATGAAGCCCGGCTGGCGGCGTATTACGTGCCCCGGGGGATGACCGGGGCGACGCTCTATGCGGCCGATCAGGGGCGGGTGGTGGTGCGCAGCTTTGCGCCGGGTGACGGCATTGCCGAAGATCCGGTCTGCGGCAGCGGCAATGGCGCGGTTGCGGCGTTTCGCCTTGCCGCCGGGCAGGTGCGGGCCGGCGATGCCTATGTCGCGAGCCAGGGCCGGCAAGTGGGCCGCGACGGCCACGTCAGCGTGCGGATCGAAGGGGCCGAAATCCACATCGGCGGATCATGCGTGACCTGCGTCGAAGGGGCGGTGCGGCTCTAGCCAACCCCGCCCCTTGGTCTGCCTTACAGCCCGTCGAGCCCCTTGCTGACGAGGATGTTCACCGACACGCGGCGATTCTGGGCCTTGCCTTCAGGCGTATCGTTGCTGGCCAGCGGATCGGCTTCGGCCATGCCGGTCGGGGTCAGCATCCGGTAGGGCTTCCAGTGGCAGGCCTGCTGGAGATAGTTGATCACGCTGCCGGCGCGCTTTTCGCTGAGCGTCTGGTTGTAATCCTCGCTCCCGACCGAATCCGTATAGCCGACCACCAGCATCAGCGCATTGTCGGTCGCCTCGGCGCTGGTCGCCGTGGCGCAGAGGTCTGCCTTGGCCTTGTCCGACAGCGCGGCCTTGCCGGTGTCGAAATAGACGTTGGTCGTGTTCTTGATGTTGTACTTGTCGATATCGCCCATCCGCCCGCGCAGCGCCTCGGTGGCGGCGGTCTGTTCGGCAAAGCCCTGGGCCGTGCCGTTGCGGATCATGGAGGCGGTCTTGAAGTCATTGCCGCGGAAGGTGACCTGGCTGGCGATCAGCGTGCCGCCCGATTGCAGCGTCTTGACCGTCACCGGCAGGCCATTGAGCAGGGCTTCGGTGCCCAGCTTGCTGCGCCCGCCGCCGAACAGGCCCGAGCCGGACCTGATCTGGGTGGCGGCGTTGAACGTGACGACGGTGTTGGTGCCATCGGCCGCGGTGACCTGCAGCTTGTCGCCGCTGCGGGCCGAAATGATGCCCTTGATGTCGGGGCCCTTGGTTGGCGGGGCAACTTCGGGGGGCTGTTCGCCGTTGACGGTGATGGTGGGGTCTTGCTGGGCGAGCGCCGGGCTGGCGAGTGGCAGGGCCAGGGCGGCGCTCAGGGTGAGGGAAGCGAAACGGGATGCAGGACGCATGGGGCTACTCCTTGAAAAAGATCACTAGCCCACCCCCTCAGGCGCCCGGGGGTTCAACCAAATCGACCTTGCTGCCAGATGAACAGCCGCTCCAGATTGCAGATCGCTCAGGCAGTTGGAGCGCATCGTGCGACAAAGCGTTGGCGCCGTCCGCACCCGCACAAACGAAAAGGGCGGCCCGTGGGGCCGCCCTTCTGGGTTCCGGTCTGACCGAAAACCTTAGCCTTCGACGTGCTCTGCCAGCACGGTCAGCCCGTTTTCGCCCACTTCGGCAAAGCCGCCCTGAACGAGGATTTCTTCCGGGGCAGCGCCGTTGGTCTTGTAGATCTTCAGGGCGCCGTCACGGACGGTCGACATGAAGGGCGCGTGGCCCTCCAGCACGCCGAACTCGCCCTCGGTGCCGGGGACGACCACCATGTGGACATCCTCGGACCGCACGAGCCGTGCCGGCGTGACGAGTTCGAAGTGGAGAGCCATGATCTATTACGCCTCTTCGGCCAGCTTCTTGGCCTTGGCAACGGCTTCGTCGATGCCGCCAACCATGTAGAACGCGGCTTCGGGGAGGTGATCGTATTCACCGTCCACCACAGCCTTGAACGAACGCACGGTGTCTTCGACCTGGACGAACTTGCCCGGGATGTTGGTGAAGACTTCGGCGACGTGGAACGGCTGCGACAGGAAGCGCTGGATCTTGCGCGCGCGGGCCACGGTGAGCTTATCTTCTTCCGAAAGCTCGTCCATGCCGAGAATGGCGATGATGTCCTGCAGCGACTTGTACTTCTGCAGCGTTTCCTGAACGCGGCGGGC
>CALKVF010000105.1 GCA_937996535.1 uncultured Novosphingobium sp.
CCGGCATGATCGAGGCTGCGGAAGATGTTGTCCTTGGCGCCGAAATCCATCGCCACGACATGCGGACGTTCGGTGCGCGGCGAACGGGCATAGCCCTTGCCCAGCGCCCAGACGCCGCCTTCCCAGCCTTCGACTTCGTGGCGGGTGACCACGCGGGCAAGGTCCATGCCTTCAAGGCCCGGCCAATCGGCGGCGCGCTTGATCAGCGCGGGAATGTCGAACTTGCCTTCGAGGTTGTGGGCGATCACCGCGTTGGGCGCGCCCGAGAGACGGATGCGGCGGGTCAGCGCGCGGGTATCGATGCCCGAAAGCCCGATCTTGCCCTTCGCCGCCAGCCAGGCGCCGAATTCGCCTTCGGCGCGGAAGTTCGAGGGCGCAGTCACGTCTTCGCGCACCACGCAGCCGACCGCGCCATCGACGTGGCTTTCAAGGTCTTCCTCGTTGATGCCGACATTGCCGATGTGCGGGAACGTGAAGGTCACGATCTGCGCGGCATAGGAGGGATCGGTCATCACCTCCTCATATCCGGTCATCGCGGTGTTGAAGCAGACTTCGCCGACCGCCTCACCGGTCGCGCCAAATCCCTTGCCCCAGGCCACGTGGCCATCGGCAAGCACAAGGACTCCCGTCGCACCCTGCGGTTGAGGTGCGTGCGAAGTGGCGGCGTCGGCCATGGGGAGGCGCTCCGTTAGGACAGGGTTCCAGCGATAGGTGCTAAGTCCCGCCCGCTAGACTTCTCCCCCCCAACCGTCAACCTATGAAAACCCGAAAATCACCGCTAGAGGGCAGCTTTCCCCAACCGAAGACGAATTCATACAGAAAGAGCCCGTCATGCTTCGCGATTCGATCAAGTCCGCCCAGGTTACCGCGATGAAGGCTGGCGACAAGCAGCGCCTTGCCGCCGTGCGCCTGATCCTCGCCAAGCTCAAGGACAAGGATATCGAACTGCGCACCGCCACCACCCAGCCCGATGACGATGCGCTGGTGGTCGATGTGCTGCAGAAAATGGCCAAGCAGCGCCGCGAATCGATCACGCTCTACGAACAGGGCGGGCGCCACGAACTGGCCGAAGTCGAAAAGACCGAACTGGCCGTGATCGAGGAATTCCTCCCCCAACAGATGGGCGAAGACGAAGTGAAGGCCGCGATCGCCGCGATCATCACCGAAACCGGCGCGGCAGGCATGAAGGACATGGGCAAGGTTGTGGCCGCATTGAAGGCCAAGCATGGCACCCAGCTCGACATGGGCAAGGCCAGCGGGCTGGTGAAGGCGGCGCTGGCCTAATTTTCTCACCTCAGTCGCCGCCCCTATGGCGCGCGGCGATTGCGGTGGTATCATAACCCGATGCTCTCCCCGCAATGGCTTGATGAACTGCGCGCGCGCGTCACGCTGTCCAGCGTGATCGGGCGAACCACGCGCCTCACCAAGGCGGGGCACGAGTTCAAGGCCTGCTGCCCGTTCCACAACGAAAAGAGCCCGAGCTTCACGGTCAACGACCAGAAGGGCTTCTACCACTGCTTTGGCTGCGGCGCGCATGGCGATGTGATCCGCTGGATGACCGACCAACGCGGGCTGGCCTTCATGGACGCGGTCAAGGAACTCGCCGCCGAGGCCGGGATGGAAGTCCCCGCCCCCGATCCGCGCGCGGCCCAGCGCGCCGAACAGGCGAACACCCTGCACGATATCATGGCGGCGGCCCAGGCGTGGTTCGTGGCCCGGCTGGCCTCGACCGAGGGTGAGCGCGCCCGCGCCTATCTCGCCACGCGCGGCTTCAATGCCCGCACGGTCGAACGCTTTGGCTTTGGCTTTGCGCCTGATGGGCGGCAGGCATTGAAAGAAGCGCTCAGCCAGTTTCCCGAAGCCCTGCTGGTCGAAGCCGGGCTGCGCATCGCGGTCGAGGACGACAAGGGCAACAAGCGCGAGCCCTATGACCGGTTTCGCGGGCGCTTGATGCTGCCGATCGAGGATGCGCGCGGGCGGGTGATCGCCTTTGGCGGGCGGATCCTCGATGCGCAGAAGACCGATGCGCCCAAATACCTGAACTCGCCCGATACCCCGCTGTTCGACAAGGGCCGCACGCTTTACAACCTGCACCGCGCCGGCCCTGCCAGCCGCCAGACCGGGCGGATCGTGGTGGTCGAAGGCTACATGGACGTGATCGCGCTCGCCGCGGCCGGGATCGAGGATGCGGTCGCCCCGCTCGGCACCGCGCTGACCGAACGCCAGATCGAAATGCTCTGGCGCCTGGTCGAAAATCCGGTACTGTGTTTTGACGGTGACGCTGCCGGCCAGCGCGCGGCGATGCGCGCGGTTGCCCGCGCCCTCCCCCTGCTGCGCCCGGCCCACAGCATGAAGATCGTGCGCCTGCCGAGCGGGCTCGATCCCGACGATCTGATCAAGCGCGACGGGCCGCGCGCGATGGAAGCCCTGCTGAGCCAGCCGCAATCGCTGCTCGATGTCCTGTGGGAACACGAGCGCGACGCCGCCCCGCTGACCTCGCCCGAGGACAAGGCCGGGCTCAAGGCGCGGCTGATGGCCCATGTCGAAACCATCACCGATGGCGACATCAAATCGCTCTACCGGCGCGAGCTGACCGAGCGGTTCTCGGCCTTTGCCTTTCCGCCCCGCGCCCCGCGCGAATGGTCCCCGGCTCCGCGTGGCGGCGGCAATGGCGGTGGCCGCAGCGGCGGGCGGTGGGGCGCCCAGCAACCCGAGCGCAGTTCGCCCGAAAGCATCGCCCGCCTGCGCCAGCACACCGGCAGCCGCGACGCGCTGGCCGCCGCGGTCCTGACCGGGCTGCTGCGCCATCCCGGCGAAATCGCGCGCCACGCCGATGCGCTGAGCCATGCGGAACTCGCCGATCCGCGCTTTGCCGAACTGATCGACGCACTTGATGCAGGCGGACCGCTTGAAACTGCGGCATTGTCCACCATATTGGCACGTCGGGGACTGGCAGCCCCGAGCCCCGACGAATATGCCTCGCTGCGCTTCGGCTTCCTCGCCGATGAAGTTCCGTTCGATCAGGCCCACACCGACCTTGCCCAGGCGGTCGGTCTCTTGGTCGAACGGCCAGCGCTGGAAGCCGCTCTGGCCGCGGCAACCGCGCGGTTCGAGCAGGACTTGTCCGAGGGGGCTTACGCCGAGCAGCAAAGGCTGCTGAAGAGAAAACTGGAATTCGACTCGCGTCTGCGGCTAATGGCCAGCGCGCGAGCGGGCGGTTCATGATCGAACTGCCCCCCAAACCGATGGCGGAATGATGGACGACGAAGAACTGAGCGGCGGCGGAAACGAAGGTGGCGATGCGCCCCTGATCGATCTCAACGAAGCCTCGATCAAGAAGCTGATCGCGCGTGCCAAGCGGCGCGGTGTGATCACGATGGACGAGCTGAACGAGGCCCTGCCGCAAGACCAGATGTCGACCGACCAGATCGAGGACATCATGTCCGCGATCTCGGAAATGGGCGTCAACATTGTCGAGAGCGACGAAGACGCGGTCGATCCTGACGACAAGGAAGCCGACGACGTCGACGAGCCGGATCCCGTTGGCGAACGCCCGGATCTGGTCAAGAAGAAGGAAACGGTCGATCGCACCGATGACCCGGTGCGCATGTACCTGCGCGAAATGGGCGCGGTCGAACTGCTCAGCCGCGAAGGCGAAATCGCCATCGCCAAGCGCATCGAGGCTGGCCGCGACACGATGATTCTGGGGCTGTGCGAAAGCCCGATCACCTTCCACGCGATCATCCAGTGGTCCGAAGCGCTCAACGCCGGTGAAATGCAGCTGCGCGAGATCCTCGATCTCGATGCCATGCTGTCCAAGGAACCCCAGCCCGAAAACCTGTCGGAAGACGGCGAAGACGAAGCTGACGGCGAAATCAGCGAAGCCACTGCCGGCCCTTCCTACAAGGAAGAGGAAGACATCGAGGAGGAAGAATCCTCCGACGATGAGGACGAGGACGGCATCGAACGCCGCGCCCGCCGCCCGGCCGAAGAGGAAGAGGAAGACAACACTCTCAGCCTCGCCCAGATGGAAGCCGCGCTCAAGCCCGGCGCGCTGGAGAAGTTCGCCGAGATCACCTCGCTGTTCCGCAAGTTCGAGAAGATCCAGACCGAACGCCTCAACACCATGAGCATCGGCGGCGATTTCCCCGCGGCCAAGGAAAAGACCTATCAGCAGCTGCGCGAAGATCTCACCGCGCAGGTTGAAAGCGTGCAGTTCCACGCGACCAAGATCGAATATCTGGTCGACAACCTCTACGCCTTCAACCGCCGTCTGACCGCCCTTGGCGGCCAGATGCTGCGTTTGGCTGAACGCCACAAGGTCAACCGCAAGGACTTCCTCGACAGCTACGTCGGCAACGAGCTGGACGACGCCTGGCTTCAGGCTCAGGCCGGCAAGGACAAGAAGTGGGCGGCCTTCGCCGAGAACGAAGCCGACGCGGTTGAGCGCATCCGCGCCGAAGTGTCGGACATCGCCTCGGCCACCGGCATGGCGCTCACCGAGTTCCGCCGCATCGTCAACATGGTCCAGAAAGCGGAACGCGAAGCGCGCATCGCCAAGAAGGAAATGGTGGAAGCCAACCTGCGTCTGGTGATCTCGATTGCCAAGAAGTACACCAATCGCGGCCTGCAGTTCCTTGACCTGATCCAGGAAGGCAACATCGGGCTGATGAAGGCGGTCGACAAGTTCGAATACCGCCGTGGCTACAAGTTCAGCACCTATGCCACGTGGTGGATCCGTCAGGCGATCACCCGCTCGATCGCAGATCAGGCGCGCACGATCCGCATCCCGGTCCACATGATCGAGACGATCAACAAGCTGGTCCGCACCAGCCGTCAGTTCCTCCACGAGCAGGGCCGCGAGCCCACGCCCGAGGAAATGGCCGAGCGTCTGTCGATGCCGCTCGAAAAGGTCCGCAAGGTGATGAAGATCGCCAAGGA
>CALKVF010000106.1 GCA_937996535.1 uncultured Novosphingobium sp.
TGGCCTGTTCGAACATGTCGCGCACGCGGCTGGCGCCCACGCCGACGAACATTTCGACGAAGTCCGAACCCGAAATGGTGAAGAACGGCACGCCCGCCTCGCCCGCGATGGCGCGGGCCAGCAGGGTCTTGCCGGTGCCCGGGCTGCCGACCAGCAGCGCGCCCTTGGGGATCTGTCCGCCCAGCTTGGCGAAGCGGTGCGGATCTTTCAGGAACTCGACGATTTCTTCGAGTTCCTCGCGCGCTTCATCGATCCCGGCAACATCGTCGAACGTGACGCGGCCCTGCTTTTCGGTCAGCATCTTGGCCTTGGACTTGCCAAAGCCCATCGCCCCGCCCGCGCCGCCGCCTTTCTGGATCTGGCGCAAGGCATAGAACGCCACCACCAGGAACAGCACGAAGGGCAGGATGTTGAACAGCAGCGCCAGCAGCACGTTGGTCTGCTCGGGCTCCTTGCCTTCATACTTTACGCCGGCCTGTTGCAGCAGCGGCTGGAGCGTGGTGTCGCCGGGGACCGGGATCGTGGTGAAGGTGCCGCCGCCGGCCTTGTACTTGCCGGTGATGCGCGCTTCGCTGATCTGGACGCTTTCAACCTGTCCGGCGCTGACCCGGGCGCGGAAATCGGAATAGCCGATCTGGCTGCCCTGGGCCTCGGTCCGCGCGTTGAACACGGAAACCACCAGTAACAGGGCCAGGAAGATCCCACCCCATACCAGCAGGTTCTTGAGCCAGGGATTCCCGCTGGGCTGTTCGTCGTTCATTCGCGCAAGTCCTTTCGTGGCCTCCAATGTAGGCCCGGAAGGCTGAAGCGCAAGTTGATGCGGACGAGACTTTGTGCGCGATCTGCCACTTGCTCTAGGGATTTTCCCCATGCAACAAGGCCCGCGCAGACGGGGGGGCGCATGAAGCAGCAGCACGAGACAGCGTGGGATCGCTTTGCGCAGTGGCCGCGCGGGCGCGCTGTGGCCCTGTTTGGCGCCTTGGGGCTGGCGCTGCTGGCGGCGGCCTGGGCGCCGATCGGTGCGGGCGAACCGGGCGAGCAGACCGCCGGCTTCGCGGCCGCGCTCGCGCCGCAAACGGGTGCAGCGGAGCGCCCGCGCGATGCCGATCTGGCGCTCTATGACCGGATCATCGAACGGATCGGGCGGGGCGAAAACTATTACCGCGCCGCGACCGACGAGCAGCGCAAGGCCCATTACCCGGTGCGCCCGGGGGTGGCGGTGCGCTTGCCGACGCTGGCCTATCTCGATCTGGTGCTGGGCTTGCCCGGGCAGATGGCAGCAGCGATCGCGCTGATGCTGGGGACGCTGTGGGCGTGGTGGCTGCGGCTGGGCGAGGAGCCGGGCGGCGCGCCGCTCCAACGGATCGGCACGGCGCTGATGTTTGTCGGCGGCAGCCTCGGGCTCAATCGCAATTATTTCGTGCTGCACGAACTCTGGGCGGGGATGCTGTTGGCACTGGCTTTCGCGCTCCACCGGCCCGGGCGCAAATGGGGCGCAGCGTTGCTTGCCGCCGGGCTCGCGCTGGCGATCCGCGAGCTGTGCCTGCCCTTTGTGCTGCTGATGGCGGCGTCTGCGCTGTGGCGGCGCGACTGGAAGGAAGGCGCGGCGTGGAGCGGCTTGGCGCTGGTGTTTGTTGCTGTGCTGGCGGTGCATCTGCACTTCGTCGCCCAGCAGATTGTGCCGAGCGATCCGCCCAGCCCCTCATGGCTCGCGCTGCGCGGGCTGCCCGGCTGGCTGTCGAACGTAATCTTGTCGAGCAATCTGCGGTTCCTGCCGCATTACCTGGCGGGGCCGCTGGTGCTCTTGGCGGTGCTGGGCTGGGCCGGCTGGAAAAGTCCGGCGGGCAGCTTTGGCGCGCTGCTGTTCGCGGGCTATGGGTTGGCCTTCATGATCGCGGGCCGGGCCAACAATTTCTACTGGGGCGCGGCGATCGCCCCGGCGCTGTTCATTGGCCTCGGCTTTGCCCCGCGCGCGCTGGCTTCGCTGTGGCGCAGCGCGCGCGGGATCAAGCGTGTAGCTGCTTAGGCGGTCAGTTCCTCGATCTTGTGGTGGGGCAGCACCCGCCACGCCGCGACGAGCAGGATCACGTGCGAAAGTTCAACCACCATCGGGGCGATGAAGCCCGGATAGGTGCCGTCCAGCCCCAGCGCGATGGCGCGCACGGTCACCGCGGTGCCCATCAGCGCGGCCGGGACGAGCAGCAGATCACCGTTGCGGCGCCAGGCGCCGATCATCATGCACAGGGCCACCACGCCAAAGAAGGCCATGAAATCGGCGCGCAGGGTGGACAGGCCCTGGGTGCCGATCGGCTCCAGCCCGAAGCCGGTGGCGGTCGCGGCCGGGTTGAACAGGAAGTTCAGGCCCATGAACAGGTCGAACAGGCCGAACAGGAAAATCAGAGCAGTCAGGATCAGGCGCATTGGTAACTCCCCCCGGGGTTATCTAGGTCAGCCGCACTGTGCCCCAGCGCCCGGAGAAGTCAAAGCCTGTTGCGCATCGCACACGGGCAATGCACAAGCCCGGCCATGACAGCGCCCCGTATCCTGCTGGTCGTCGGCGGCGGCATTGCCGCCTACAAGGCCTGCGAACTGGTCCGCCTGATCCGCAAGGACGGCGGCGATGTAACCTGTGTTCTGACCGAGGGCGGGGCTAAGTTCATCACCGCGATGACCCTGGCCGCGCTCAGCGAAAATCCGGTCCACACCACCTTGTGGGATCTGACCAGCGAGGTCGAGATGGGCCACATCCAGCTCAGCCGCGCGGCCGATCTGGTGGTGGTCTGCCCGGCCACGGCCGACCTGATGGCGCGCATGGCCCACGGCATTGCCGATGATCTGGCGACCACGCTGCTGCTCGCCACCGACAAGCCGGTGCTGGCCGTGCCGGCGATGAACGTGCGGATGTGGGAACACGCCGCCACCCAGGCCAATGTCCAGACGCTGCGCGCGCGCGGGGTTACCGTGCTCGATCCCGATGAAGGGGCGATGGCCTGCGGCGAATTCGGCCCCGGGCGCCTGCCCGAACCTGCTGTGATCCATCGCGCAATCCAGGCTGCGCTGGGCGCGCCGGCGGTGCTGGCCGGGCAGGACGAATTCGATGCCGCGCCGGCTCACCGCCCGCTGTTCGGGCGACATGTGCTGATCACCGCCGGGCCGACCCACGAACCGATCGATCCGGTGCGCTACATTGCTAATCGCTCGTCGGGCAAGCAGGGCTTCGCCATCGCCGCCGCCGCCGCGCGGGCCGGGGCGCGGGTGACGCTGGTGGCCGGGCCGGTGACGCTGGAAACCCCGCCCGGGGTCGACCGCGTCAACGTTGAAACCGCGCGCGAAATGGCCGCTGCGGTCGAGCAGGCGCTCCCCGCCGACGTGGCGGTGATGGTGGCTGCGGTCGCCGATTGGCGCACGCAGGACGTGGCACCGGGCAAGATGAAGAAGCGCGGCGATGCTCCGCCGGCGCTGCAATTGACCGAAAACCCGGACATCCTTGCCAGCATCGCGGTGGATGCGCGGCGCCCTGCGCTGGTGGTGGGCTTTGCCGCCGAAACCGACCACGTGATCGAACATGCCACCGAAAAACGCGCGCGCAAGCAGGCGGACTGGATCGTTGCCAACGACGTTTCTGGCGATGTGATGGGCGGCAATGCCAATGCGGTGCATATCGTTACGGCGCAGGGTGTCGAAAGCCTGCCCGAAATGCCAAAGGACGATGTCGCCACCGCACTTGTCCAAAGGATTGCCGATGCACTCGATCAGCCCGGTTCCGGTCCCCGTTAAGCGCCTGCCGCATGGCGAAGGGCTCGATCTGCCCGCCTATGCCACCGATGGCGCGGCCGGGATGGACGCGGTTTCGGCCGAGGACGTGACCATCGCCCCGGGCGGCCGCCATGCGGTTGCCACCGGGCTCGCGGTCGCCATTCCCCACGGCTACGAAATCCAGGTCCGCCCGCGCTCGGGCCTCGCGCTCAAGCATGGGATCACCGTGCCCAACAGCCCCGGCACGATCGATTCCGACTACCGCGGCGAGGTCAAGGTGATCCTCATCAACCACGGCGCCGAGCCCTTCGAGATCCGCCGCGGGGACCGGGTGGCGCAATTGGTGCTGGCGCCGGTAACCCGGGCTGGCTGGCTGGTGGTCGATGAACTCGATGAAACCGCGCGCGGGGCCGGGGGCTTTGGCTCGACCGGCGGGGTCGTCGCGCTCGGCAACTAGGGCAACGCAAAAAGGCGGACCCGTTGCCGGATCCGCCTTGCGTTTCAGGCGCTGGTCCGCGCGCCTGCTACTTCTTTTCGGGGGCGACCGAGATCCGCACGGTTTCGCCGCTGCGCCCCGGGAAATCGGTGAACATCGCCTCGACCAGATTGGGCACGAGGTATTGCAGCCGGTTCGAGGTCGAGGCGGCTTCGGCCTTGCCTTCGAACAGGCGGGTGCCATCGGCGCGGCGGTCGATCTTCAGGCTGATCCCGCTGGTATAGACGGTATAGCTTTCATAGCCCTGGTCGAACCACGGGTCGTACCAGCCATAGCCCCAGGCGCCATGCGGGCGGTAATAGCCGCTCCAGCCCCAGGCCGGCGCGCCATAATAGCCCGAGCGATAGGCCGGATAGCCATACCACGGACTCCAGAACGGATCGGCATAGGGCGCGGCGCGCATCTTTTCGCGGCCCTTGTCGACCCCGTAATCGAACCGCACCACCAGATCGGCGGTGCTGGCGCTGGCGGCGGGGGCATAGCCAAGCTTGGCAATCCGCTCGGCCACCAGCCCGGCATATTGCGAGAATTCCAGCCCGCCCGCGAGCGCCGGATCATCGGCCACGACATAGAAGGTCTGGCCCTGGGGCGCCGGCAGCTGGCTTTGAAAGCGCGAGACGTTGGCGTTGAACGGGGCGGCGCAGGCGGCCAGCGCGGCGAGCATCAGCCCGGCGATCGCGGTCTTGATCCAGCCCAGTGGCATACGGCGATCCTGCGGCATTGTCCCTGTTCTCCTTGCGCGCCCTTTCGAGAATCGAAGGCGCCACGCGCACCAGTCCTAAACTGGCTAGGGCGATAGTCCAGCCAGCCTTAATCGTGCTTGAATGGCGCTGGGATCAGCCCTGCACCAGCCCGAGCGCGGCATAGGTTGCCGCCAGCGTCGGCGCGGCCAGCGCGCGGGCCTTTTCTGCACCCTGACGCAGAATCGCGCCCAGCGCGGCGCGATCTGCGCGCAGTTCAAGGAAGCGGGCGTTGATCGGAGCAAGCTGTTCGACCAGCAGCTGTCCCAGCGCCGGCTTGAACTTGCCAAAGCCTTCGCCGCCAAAATCGGCCAGCACGGCCTCAACCGTGGTGCCTGCCATCGCGGCATAGATCCCCACGAGGTTCGCGGCTTCCGGCCGGCCTTCGAGGCCCGCCTTGTCGGAGGGCAGCGGTTCGGGGTCGGTTTTGGCCTTCTTGACCTTGGCCATGATCGTGTCGGCATCGTCGGTGAGGTTGATGCGGCTCATGTCCGAGGGATCAGACTTCGACATCTTCGAGGAGCCATCGCGCAGGCTCATGATCCGGGCCGCTTCGGGCGGGATGATCGGATCGGGCAGGGTGAAGACCGGCGCGTTCTCCGCCGCGAAGTCGTTGTTGAACTTCTGTGCCACGTCGCGTGCCAGTTCGAGATGCTGCTTCTGGTCTTCGCCCACGGGAACGTGGGTGGCCTGATAAAGCAGCACGTCGGCGGCCTGGAGCACGGGATAGGTGAACAGCGCGACCGACTGGCCCTCGCGGTTCTTGCCGGCCTTGTCCTTCCACTGGGTCATGCGGTTCAGCCAGCCCATCCGCGCGGTGCCGCTCAGCAGCCATTGCAGTTCGGCGTGGGCGGGAACCTGGGTCTGGTTGAACAGGATCGACTTGTCGGGATCGATCCCGCAGGCCACCAGCGCGGCGGTCATCTCGAAGGTGTTGTCACGCAGCTGCGCCGGCTCATGCGGCATCGAGATCGCATGGAGATCGGCCAGGAAGTAGAGGCTGGTCCCACCGCCCGCGGCGACCTGGTCCTGCATCTTCACCCAATTGCGGATCGCCCCGAGGTAATTGCCGAGGTGCAGATTGCCGGTGGGCTGGATGCCGGAAACGATACGCATGTGTCTGTCCTAGAAACCTGGAATTTCTTCGTCGATGGGTTTGGCGCTGCGGCGCCGGGCGAGGATCGCGATGTCTTCCTTGTCGACCGCGCCGATCACCCACGCGACGGCGGCATAGACGACGAGGCCGGCGGCGACCAGCAGCATGATCCC
Organism: uncultured Novosphingobium sp.; assembly: GCA_937996535.1. Lineage (GTDB taxonomy): Bacteria > Pseudomonadota > Alphaproteobacteria > Sphingomonadales > Sphingomonadaceae > Novosphingobium. The sequence continues at coordinate 6,262 of CALKVF010000106.1, forward strand.
GCTCGCCTTTTCCGCCACGCTGCCCGAATAGAGAGGCATGGTCGCGCGGAGCAGATACCACAGCGCCGCCGCCATCACCGCCGAGGCGGCGAACTGGCGCACCACCCGCGAGAGCAGCGGCAGGTCAAAGCGGAAATGCCCGCGCCGGTGCAGGTTGGCATAGAGCAGCAGGCAGTTGAGGCTGGCCGAGCAGGCGGTTGCCCCCGCCAGCCCGACGATCCCGAAGGGGCGCACGACGACGAGGTTGAGGAAGATGTTGAACGACAGCGCGGTGGCCGCCGTCATCACCGGGGTGCGGGTGTCCCCGCGCGAAAAATAGCCCGGTTCGAGCACTTTCACGAGCACGTAGCTCGGCAGCCCGCAGACCAGTGCCACGACGATCTCGCTCATGATCGCGCCGTCCTCGGGGCGGAACTTGCCGCCGACGAAGAAGGCGTTGACGAAGGCCGGGGCGCAGACCGCCAGCGCAAAGGCGGCGGGCACGGTCAGCAGGGTGGCGAGTTCGATCGCGCGGCCCTGAAGCTGGGCGGCACCCCGTTCGTCGCCGCTGGCGATGTGGCGCGACAGCGTCGGCAGGATCGCCGTGCCGAGCGCAATGCCGACGATGCCGAGCGGCATCTGGTTGAGCCGGTCGGCCATCTTGAGCAGGGTCAGCGAGCCTTGCTTGAGGCTGGTGGCAAAGAAGGTGTCGGCCAACTGGCTGAGCTGATAGATCCCCGCGCCGAACGTGGCCGGGAAGATCCGCCACAGCAGCACCTTGGTGTCGGGCGTCATGCGCGGCCAGTGCAGTTTGAGCCGCACGCCCGCGCGCTTCACCGACCAGGCGAGATAGCTCAGCTGGGCAAGACCCGCCACGCTCACTGCCCAGCTTTGCGACAGCGCCTTGGCGATGTCGGTCTGGCCGGTGGCCCAGCCCCAGGTCATGCCGCCGATCAGGCACAGGTTGAGCAGGATCGGCGCAATCGCCCCCGGGGCAAAGCGCGATCGGGTGTTGAGAATGCCCGAAAGCAGCGCGACCACGCTGATCAGGCCGAGATAGGGGAAGGTGATCCGCGACAGCGTGACCGACAGTTCGAACTTGCCGGGAACGTGCTGATATTCGCGCGCTAGCAGCCAGACGATCGCTTCCATCCCGGCGATGCAAAGGATCGAGAAACCGAACAGCACCCAGACGAACATCGAGAGCACATCGTTGGCGAAATGCGCGGCTTCGTCCTCGCCGCCTTCGCCATGCAGCTTCTTCGAATACATCGGCACGAAGGCGACGCTGAAGGCCCCCTCGGCGAACAGCCGGCGGAAGGTGTTGGGCAGCGTGAAGGCGAGCTGGAAGGCATCGGCAGCCAGCCCGGCGCCAAACAGGCGCGCGAACAGCATGTCGCGGGCAAAGCCGAACACGCGGCTGACCGCGGTCAGTCCGCCGATGGTTCCGACGTTCTTGATGAGGCTCATGCGCGATTACTCCCTTCGCGCGTCACCCCGCAGCGGCGATCAGGCTTCGCCGACAGGGGTGCCGACGCTTTCGTCACCGCCCTGCTGCGCAGCAAGCTGCTGCACGTAGAGGCCGTTGAAGTCGATCGGTTCAAGCAGCAGCGGGGCGAAGCCGGCATCGCGCACGGCATCCGCGATCACGCGGCGGGCGAACGGGAACAGAATGCGCGGCGCTTCGGCATAAGTGAAGGCGTGCTTCTGCGCGTCATCGAGATTGCGCATCCCGACCAACCCGCAATAGGCCAGGTCGACGATGAACTGGGTGCCCGACGGGCACTTCGAGTTGATCGCGATCTTGAGTTCAATCTCGCTCACTTCGTCCGACAGCTCGCGCGCGGCGATGTTGAACTGGACGTCGATGTTCGGGGTTTCGGGCCACTGGAACGAATCCGGGGCGTTGGGGTTCTCGACCGAGAGATCCTTGACATACTGCGAGATGATCCCGGCGCTGGGCAGGGTGTCGGCGCCGTTGGGGGCCGGCGTCTGGAGGCCCAGGTCGGTGATGATGTTGCCTTCGTCGGACATGATGCGCTTTCGGTCAAAATTGCGGGAATCTGCGGGGCGCGTAGCAGGGCGGGGCCGCGCCAGCAAGAATGCAACGCCCTTATCGCAAAATTTGCACGCAAGGGTGCATCCACGCGTTGTTCATTTGTCATTGCTACCTATTTGTCGCTAGAGTGTTGCATGGCCGCCATCCGCGGCCGGGGCCGGGTAAAGGACCGGGTAAGTGGACAAGACCGTCGAGATCGTCATCATGGCCATGGTCGCAGTGTTTCTGGGCCTGCGGCTCTATTCGGTGTTGGGGCGCCGTGCCGAGCGCGAAGAGCGCCCCCGGCTGGAGCCCAAGGACGCGCCGCGCAGCGCCGCGCCCGAACTGGCCGAACGCCCCGGCGCGCAGGCCGCGCCGCGCGCGCTGGTGCCGGGCGTGACCCCGGCGATCGAACGCGGCCTCAAGGAAATCATCGCCGCTGACCGGCGGTTCGATACCTTGGCCTTCCTCGAAGGCGCCAAGGGCGCCTATCGCATGGTCCTCGAAGCCTTCTGGAAGGGTGACAAGGCGGCGCTGGCGCCGCTGTGCGACCCGGCCGTGATCGAGGGCTTCACCGCCGCGATCGACGCCCGCGAGGCGGCGGGCGAACGGCTTGAAAACCGGCTGGTGCGGATCGACGAGGCAAGCATCGTTGCCGCCAGCTTCGAAGCCCCGATCGCGCGGGTTTCGGTGCGCTTCGTGGCCGATATTTCCGCCGTGACCCGCGATGCGGCGGGCGTGGTGATTGCCGGGTCGATGAACGACGCGATCGAGGCCCGCGACCTGTGGACCTTCAGCCGCGACGTGACCAATCCGGCACCGGACTGGCTGCTCGACGAAACCGACGAAGGCTGACCGGATGGCCGCGGCACGGCTGCGCAGCCTTGCGGCGCTGTGCGCGCTGACTGTGCTGGCCTCCTGCGCGCGGATCATCCCTTCCCCGACCGGGCCGGTGCGCCCGCCCGCGCCCACCGCGCTGCTGGCTGGGGTTGCCGCGGGCCCGGCAGTCATGGGGCTGGGGCTGGGCGGCGATGATGCCGCCAGCGCGCTCGCCTCGTTCCGGGAAAGCTGTCCGCGCCTTGTCACCCGTACCGATACCAGCGGGCTGACCCGCCCGGCGGACTGGAAGCCGGCCTGCGATGCCGCCGCGCGCTGGCCCGCCCCGCAGGCGGCGCAATTCTTTGCCGCCTGGTTCGAAACGCTCAAGGTCGGCAGCGGCCAGGCGTTCGTGACCGGCTATTACGAGCCTGAAATCCTGGGCTCGCGGACCCGCCAGCCGGGGTTCGAGGTGCCGGTCTATGCCCCGCCCGGCGATCTGGTCCGCGCCCGCCCGGGCGAAGCAGCGCCGCTGCCCGGCGGGCAGATGCCGCAGGGGCGCTATGATGAAAACGGGCGGTTTGTGCCCTATTACGACCGCGGCCAGATCGAGGACGGGGCGCTGGCCGCACGCGGGCTCGAAATTGCCTGGGTGGCCGATCCGGTCGAATTCTTCTTCCTGCAGATTCAGGGCTCGGGCCGGCTGCGCACCCCCGATGGCCGCGTGATGCGGATCGGCTATGCCGGGCAGAACGGCTTTCCCTTTACCGGGATCGGCTCGCTGATGAAGGCCCGCGGCCTGCTGGGCGATGGGCCGGGGCAATATCCCGGCTCGATGCAGGGCATGATGCGCTACATGCGCGAGCATCCCGAGGATGGCCGCGCGCTGATGCGCGAAAACCAGAGCTATGTGTTCTTCCGCGAACTGCCGGGCGATGCCCCGGTTGGCGCGCTCGGCGTGCCGGTGCGCGGGCGCAGCAGCGCGGCGGTCGATCCGGCCTTCGTGCCGCTGGGCGCGCCGGTCTGGCTGGCGCTGGACCGCGCCGAGGCCAGCGGGCTGTGGATCGCGCAGGACACCGGCGGCGCGATCAAGGGCGCCAACCGGTTTGATAGCTTCTGGGGCGCCGGCGCGCAGGCGCGGCAGATCGCCGGCGGGATGACCGGGCGCGGCGCTGCGCTGGTGCTGGTCCCCAAGGGCACCCTGGCCCGGCTGACCAGTCGGTAATGCGCCCCCCGCGCGGCCTTTCCCCGCAGGAAGCGGAGCTGTGGGCGCGCGTGGCCGGCACCGTGAAGCCGCTGGGCGGCAAGCGCGGCGTAACCGCATTCAAGGCCCCGGTTGCGGCCGACCCGCTCGCCGCCGCCCCGGCCCCTCCGCCCGCGCCCCGGATCAAGGGGCGCGTGCCGGCGCCGCTGCCACCGCCGCCGCCCGCCCCGCCGGGGCCGCGCGCGCTGGACCGGCATGGACTTGACGCTTCGTGGGAAAAGAAGCTCGCCCGCACCGGGCTCGCGCCCGATTTCACGCTCGATCTGCATGGGCACGGGCTTGATGCCGCCCACGCCCGGCTTGATCATGGGCTGGCTCAGGCGGCCACCATGGGCGCGCGGGTGGTGCTGGTGATTACCGGCCTGCCGCGCCCGACCGAAGCGGCCGACCGGGGCGAGCGGCGCGGCGCGATCCGCGCCAAGGTGCTCGACTGGCTGGCCGCGGGCCCCCATGCGGGGCGGATTGCCGCGGTGCGCGGCGCGCATCGCAAGCATGGCGGGGCGGGCGCGCTCTATGTGATCCTGCGCCGGGTGCGCTGATCCAGCCTGCCAGTCTCATAAAAAAACGCCCCCATGCCGCAGGGCACGGGGGCGTAGTGGGAGTGGCTGTTAAATCGGTTAGAAGTTGATCGAGCCGGTCACGAACACCTGCCGCGGATTGCCGTAGAAGGTGGTCAGGACGCCTTCGCGGCCCAGCGCCGGGGTCAGCGGGCTGACCAGCGCGCCGGTCGTGGCGTTGGCGGCCATGAAGGTATAGCCCGAGGTCTTGTAGCGCTTGTCGGTCAGGTTCTTGCCGTAGATGCCCAGCGACCAGGCGTTGTTCGGCGCATGGAACACGATGCTGGCATCATAGAGCTGGTAGGCCTTCTGATCGAGATACGGGTTGGGAACCTCGAACTGGTAGGTCTTGCTCTTGAACGACATGCCCGCCCCAAGGCTCAGGCTGCCGTCGTTGAACGGCATCGTCCAGTCGACGCTGGCGCTGCCCGACCAGGCCGGGGTGTTCTGGACCTTGCGATACTGGGCCACATCGGTTGGCACGCCGCCGATGTTGGTGACGTACTTGGTGAACTTGGCATCGATATAGCCGACCGAACCCGACAGGGTCAGCTTGCCGGCATCGCTATCGACCAGCTTGGCGCGGGTTTCAAACTCGACGCCCTGCATCCGCGCCTTGCCCGCGTTCGAGACCACGCCGCAGAAGGTGGCAACGCCGCCCACGCTGCACGCGACCGAGCCCGGGATCTGGACATCGGTGTAGTCCATGTAGAACGCGGCAGCCGCAACATAGAGCCGGCGATCGAGCAGGTTGGCCTTGTAGCCGACTTCGTAGCTGTCGACCTTTTCGGGGCGGAAGCTCAGGAACGCGGCGATTTCGGCGTCGGACTTGACCCCGTCGTTGTTGAGATCGACCGCATTGGCGCCAACCCCGCGCGGGTCAAACCCGCCGCCCTTGAAGCCCTGCGAATAGGAGGCATAGACGGTGGTTTCGCTGGCCGGCTTGAAGGTCAGCGTGGCCTTGGGCGTGAACTTGTTGAAGCTGCTCTTGCCGCGGAAGTTGGTCTGGGCCGCGCCGAATGCGGTGCCAAGCCCGCCGAACACGGTCGAGCCGCCGCCCAGATAGTTCTGGCGCAGGATATAGCCGCTGCGTTCGTCCCAGGTGTAGCGCCCGCCGAGCGAGACGCTGAACTGGTCGGTCAGATCATAGGTGAAATCGGCGAACCCGGCGAGGGTTTCGGTGCCGATGTCGGCGTTGGTATAGGCCGCGAAGCCCGGGATCGTAGTGTAGAGCCGCGATTCAAACTGGGTCTGCGCCCCGGCGCTGAGGTAGTAGAGCCCGACCAGGCCGTTGAGCTTGCCGGTGCTGACCAGCGCCTGCATTTCCTGGCTGAACTGGTGGTTGCGGTAGATCCCCGGCACGTCGAGGTCGGCAGTGGCCAGCGCGTCGAAGTCGATCGGGGTGGTCGAATTGTCCTTGCGGAAGGACGAGATCGAACGAACCGTCAGCCAGTCGGCCGGATTGCCTTCGACGAACAGCGATACGCCCCACGACTTCACGTCCTGCTTGGGGGTGGAGAGGCTGCCCAGCGTGTCATAGACATTGCCCAGCACCGGCGTGCCCCACTGCAGGCCCGGGATCAGGCGATAGCCGTTGCGCGGATCGGACTTGTCATGGGTGAGATCGCCGGCAAGGCGCACGAAGATGCCCTGGCCGTGGACTTCGAGCGTGCCGCGGCCCGCCCAGACATCCTTGTCATAGTTGTCGAGCCCGGTGGTGAGGTTGGTGCCGAAGCCATCGCGGCTGAGCCGCGCGACCGAGGCACCCACGCGGACCGTGCCATCGCCCAGCGGGGTGCTGCCGGTGACCACGCCATCGGCCTGGTGATAGGTGCCGAAGGTGCCGCGCAGGTTGAGCTGGGCTTCGTTGTCGAGCCGCTTGGTCACATACTTGACCGCGCCGCCCACGGTGTTGCGGCCATAGAGCGTGCCCTGCGGGCCGCGCAGCACTTCGATGCGCTGGACATCGTAGATGTCGAGCACGGCGGCCTGCGGGCGGTTGAGGTAAACGTCGTCGAGGTAGATCCCGACGCCCTGTTCAAACCCGGCGACCGGGTCCTGCTGGCCCACGCCGCGGATGAAGGCGGTGAGGGTGGAATTGGTGGCGCGGCTGGCCTCAAGCGTCACGTTGGGGACGGTTTCGGCAAGCGCGGTAATGTCGAGCGCGCCCTTGTCCGATAGCTGGTCGCCGGTCAGCGCGGTGATCGCGATCGGCACGTCGACGAGGCTTTCCTCGCGGCGGCGCGCGGTGACGACGATCGCGCTGTCATCGCTGCTGGCGGCGGCATCGGCGGTCTGCGCGTAGGCGGGCATGGCATAGAGGCCGGCAAGCGCGCTGGCGACCAGCGAGGCACGGCAAAGCAGGGTATGAGCAGGCATCGGAATCCTCCCTATGAACCTGGGGCCCACGCGTGGCGGCGGGCCATCCGAATTCTGCCTTTATAGAAGTTGAATCAACTTTCAACTTTGTTATGCTTGCATGGTTCGCCGTGAACGGGAAAAGGGTGGCAATCGTGGCAAGGTTGCAACACACCCTATCGCCACGGCCTTTGGCGGGTCGCCGGGGAGAGGATTGGGGAATGGACGAAGCGCAGTCGGGCGCAGCCGGGGACAAGGCCCGCAGCAGCGCCGGCGCAGACAAGGCGCAGCGCGTCCCCCGCACCGAGCGGGGGCGGCGCACCCAGCGTGCGATTCTCGATGCCGCCGCCGCCGAATTTGGCGAGAAGGGCTTTCACGAAAGCTCGATCGTGTCGATCACGATCCGTGCCGGCGTTGCGCTGGGCAGCTTCTATACCTATTTCGAAAGCAAGGAGACGCTGTTCAAGGCGCTGGTCCAGGACATGAGCGAGCGGGTGCGCGATCATGTCGCACCGGTGCTGGCCGAACAGCCGCGCAGCGGGATCGCCGCCGAAGGTGCGGCGCTGGAAGCCTTCCTCGGCTTTGCGCGCGGCCACAAGGAAATCTACCGGATCATCGATGAAGCCGAATTCGTCGCCCCGGAAAGCTGGCGGGCGCACTATCTCAACACCGCGGCGCGTATTCTCGAACGGTTGCAGGCTGCCCGCGCCAAGGGCGAGCTGGGGATTGAACCCGACGAGGTCCATGCCTGGGCTATCATGGGCATGAACGTGTTTCTGGGGCTGCGCTTCGGGGTGCTGGACGGGGCGGCCGATCTGGCCGAGGTCGCCGCCAAGGCCAATGCGCTGCTCCAGGATGGGCTCGGCTGAGGCTCCGCCAAAACATTGAACCGCTTGGGTAAGCTGGGTATCGTGTCCTGATCTTGCAGGAGTGAGCCGATGCACCTTCCCGAAGGCTTTGCCGTGGTGACGCCCTATATCTTCGCCGAGCGCGCCGATGCCTATGTGCGCTTTCTCGAAGCGGCGTTTGGCGCGCGCGAGATTGGCCGCAGCACTGCGCCTGATGGGCGGATCGCCAATGCCCAGCTCCGCTTCGATAGCGCTACGGTCATGGTCAGCGAGGCATCGCCCCAGTTCCCGCCCAGCGCCGCGTCGTTCTATCTCTATGTCGGCGATGCCGACGCCGCGATGGCCCGGGCCGAAGCAGCCGGGGCGATCCGCATCATGGACGTGGCCGACATGCCCTATGGCGACCGGCAGGGCGGGGTGCGCGATTGCGGCGGCAATATCTGGTGGCTGTCGCAGCGGCTGAGCGCGGCGGGCTATTTCGAGCCTGCGCCGCAAAGCCAATGACTCGGCGGGCAAGCTCGGCTAAGGGCGGCCCCCATGTCCAATCGCCGCACCTTTGCCATCATTTCGCACCCCGACGCGGGTAAGACCACGCTGACCGAAAAGCTCTTGCTGCAAGGCGGGGCGATCCACCTTGCGGGTGAGGTCAAGGCGCGCGGGCAGGCACGGCGGGCGCGTTCGGACTGGATGAAGATCGAGCAGCAGCGCGGGATTTCGGTGACCTCGTCGGTGATGACCTTCGAGAAGGGCGGGATCACCTTCAACCTACTCGATACGCCGGGCCACGAGGACTTTTCCGAAGACACCTACCGCACGCTGACCGCGGTCGATTCCGCGATCATGGTGATCGACGCGGCCAAGGGGATCGAGCCGCAGACCCGCAAGCTGTTCGAGGTCTGCCGGCTGCGCTCGGTGCCGATCATCACCTTCGTCAACAAGGTCGACCGCGAAGGCCGCTCGGTGTTCGAAACGCTCGACGAAGTTGCCGATGCGCTGGCGCTCGATGTTGTGCCGATGGCCTGGCCGATCGGGATGGGCGGTGAATTTCAGGGCGTGCTCGATTTCGCCACCAACACGATCAGCCGCCCCGAAGGCCCGAGCCGCGAGTTCCTTGGCCAGCGTGAAGCCGCCACCGCGGACAATATTCCCGCCGCGATCGCCGAGGAAATCGAACTGGCCCAGGCCGGCTACGGCGAATTCGATGTCGAGGCCTATCGCCACGGCGATATGACCCCGGTCTATTTCGGCTCGGCGCTCAAGAATTTCGGGGTGGTCGAACTGATCGACGCGATCGCCCGCTATGCCCCGCCGCCGCGCCCCCAGCCGAGCGAGGCGGGCACGATCGAGCCCGCCAACAAGGAAGTCACAGGCTTCATCTTCAAGGTCCAGGCCAACATGGACCCGCAGCACCGCGACCGGATCGCCTTCATGCGGCTGGTGTCGGGGACCTTCAAGCGCGGCATGAAGCTGACCCCCTCGGCACTGGGCAAGCCGGTGGCGATCCATTCGCCGATCCTGTTCTTCGCGCAGGACCGCGAAATCGCCGACACGGCCGAACCCGGCGATATCATCGGCATCCCCAACCACGGCACGCTGCGGGTGGGCGATACCCTGTCGGAATTCAACAAGGTGCGCTTTACCGGCCTGCCCAACTTCGCGCCTGAAATCCTGCGCCGCGTCGCGCTTAAGGATCCGACCAAGACCAAGCAGCTCAGGAAGGCGCTCGACGATCTTAGCGAAGAGGGCGTGATCCAGGTGTTCTATCCCGAGATCGGCAGCCAGTGGATCGTCGGCGTGGTCGGCCAGCTGCAGCTCGACGTGCTGATCTCGCGGCTGGAGGCTGAATACAAGGTCGAGGCCGGGCTGGAAGCCTCGCCCTTCGATACCGCGCGTTGGCTCAAGGGCAGCGATGCGGCGCTGGGGCAGTTTGCCGATTTCAACAAGTCGAACCTCGCCAAGGACCGCGACGGCGACATGGTGTTCATGGCGCGCTCGGCCTGGGACGTGAGCTACCAGCAGGAAAAGAACCCCGAGCTGACCTTCTCGGCGACCAAGGAACGCTGATTAATCGCGCCAGGCGGCGCGCAGGCGCGGCCCGGCAAGATAGAGGCACACCGCCGAAGCGGTGAAGGCCAGCCCCGCCACCGCGATCATTGCGTGGCGCAGGGCCTCCGGCCCTGAGGTTGCGCAGAGGCGGTCGCTCAGCACGCCGATCAGGTAGGGCCCGAGGCCAAAGGCGATCAGGTTGACCACCAGCAGGAAGCAGGCCGAAGCGCCGGCCCGGTCGGCCGGGGCAACGATATGCTGGACCGCCGTGATGATCGGCCCGTTCCACACGAAGGCCAGCGCGAACGGCGCGATCAGCAGCAGGAACAGCGGCGTTACCCCGGTGCTGGCGAGCGCGAGGGCAAAGCCCGGCGCGCAGAGCAGAAAGGCCCAGGCCGGGAGCCGGGCATAGCCCGCCTTGTCGCGCTGGCCGGCCCGGTCGCCAAGCATGCCGCCGATGACCATGCCGGTGGCGCTGGCCAAAAGCAGCAGTGCGCCGACGAATTGCCCGGCTTGGATCAGGCTCAGGCCATAGCTGCGCTGGAGCAGCGCCGGGGTCCAGAACAAGAGCCCGGTGCCGCCAATCCCGCCAGCCGCCGTGCCGAGCGAGATCAGCCAGAAGGCGGGCAGGCGGATCAGTTTGCTGAGGGCGGCAAGCGGCGACTGCGCTGGCGCGGCGGCCGGCAAGCTGCGGTCTCGGACCAGCAGGGCAAAGGGGATCGCGGCCAGCACGCCGGCAACGCCAAGGATCACGAAAGCGGCGCGCCAGTTGACCGCCGCGGCGATGCTCGCCCCGAAGATCGCGCCAGCCGCCGATCCGAACGGCACGCCCAGCGAATAGAGCGCCAAGGCGCGCGAACGCCGCTCGGGCGGGAAATAGTCGGCGATCAGGGCATAGGACGGCGCCACCCCGCCGGCCTCGCCAATCCCCACGCCCAGCCGGCAGGCGAACAGCTGGACGAAATTGGTTGCCGCGCCGCACAGCGCGGTAAACCCGCTCCACACCACCAGCCCGGCGGCGATGACGCGGGTGCGGCCCTTGCGATCGGCCAGCAGGCCCAGCGGCACGCCCATCGTCGAATAGAGCAGGGCAAAGGCGATCCCGCCCAGTGCGCCGACCTGCGCGTCGCTGATCCCAAGGTCGGCTTTGACCTGCTGGGCGACCACCGAGAAGATCTGCCGATCAAGGTAGTTGAAGGTATAGACCACCAGCAGCATGGCCAGCACCAAGGTGGGCGCCGGTTCGCGCCGTGCGGGTTTATTCGCCTGCATTTTTCCTCTACCCCTGACGGTCTAACTGCCGGTCATGCGGCGAAGTTCTATCGGAGCGCGCTGACCACGGCCAGCATTTTGTCAATGGAACTGACATTCGCCAGCTACAACATCCATAAGGCCGTCGGGCTTGACCGGCGGCGCGACCCTGACCGTATCCTCACGATCCTGTACGAAATCGATGCGGACGTGATCGCGCTGCAAGAGGCCGATCGCCGGTTCGGGCGGCGCGAAAGCGTGCTGCCGCTCTCGGCAATAGACGATCTGGGCCACTACCGCGCGGTGCCGCTCAACCACCGGCCGGATTCGATCGGGTGGCACGGCAATGCGCTGCTGGTGCGCCGCCATTTCACCATCGCCGATGCGGGCGTGGTGCCGCTGCCGACGCTGGAGCCGCGCGGGGCGGTGCGCGCCGATCTGGTGATCGAGGGGCAGCCGGTGCGGGTGGTGGGGATGCACCTTGACCTGTCGGGGCTGCGCCGCCGCCAGCAATTGCGCACGATCCTTGGCCATGTCGAAACCCGCGATGCTCCGTGCCCCACGGTGCTGATGGGCGATTTCAACGAATGGTCGGCGCTGGGCGGCAGCCTGCGCGAATTTGCGGCCCCGTGGCGCGTGCTCGCCCCCGGGCGCAGCTTCCCCTCACGCCGCCCGGTGGCGATGCTCGACCGGATCGTGGTCTCGGCGGAATGGACCCTGCGCGAAGCCGGGGTGCACCATTCGGCGCTGGCCGCGCGCGGTTCGGATCATCTGCCGGTGTTTGCGCGGCTGGATCTGCCTAAAATTTAGGCAGGTGAGCAATTGCCGGGCGCGCGCGGGTTGATGCTGCGGGCGCGATTTTTCGCAATTCCCTGAAAACACGCCGAAATGGCGTTTTGGCACGTGCCTTGCTGATGAAGCTGGTGTCGGCATGGGGCCGGCAGGCAACCAGGGGATAGGCATGAAGTTCATCATCGCCATCATCAAGCCGTTCAAGCTCGACGAGGTGCGCGATGCTCTCGGCGCTCTCGGCGTCGCGGGAATGACCGTGTCTGAGGTCAAGGGCTTTGGGCGGCAAAAGGGACAGACCGAAATCTACCGCGGGGCGGAATATTCGACGAATATGCTGCCCAAGGTGAAGCTCGAAATCGCGTGCAGCGACGAGCTTGCGCCGCAAGTGGTCGAGACGATCCAGCAAGCCGCCAGCACCGAGGCCATCGGTGATGGCAAGGTCTTCGTGCTCGATCTGGCATCCGCAACCCGCATCCGCACCGGCGAAACCGGGGACACTGCGCTGTGAGCGTAGCCGACAGGAGGGAAAACAACATGATCCGCAAGCTTATCGGCAGCGCGAGCGCGGCAGGGGCCTGGCTCCTGACCGGCGCTACCGCGTTTGCCCAGGCGGCGGGGCCGATCAAGGCCCCGACCGCCGAACAGATGGCCACCATGGTCAACAAGGGCGATACCGCCTGGATGCTCATCTCGGCCGCACTGGTGCTGATGATGAGCGTGCCCGCGCTGGCGCTGTTCTACGGCGGCCTGGTGCGCACCAAGAACATGCTCAGCGTGCTGATGCAGGTGTTCATGATCGTCTCGATCGCCGCCCTGGTCTGGGTCGGCTGGGGCTATTCGCTGGCCTTCACCAGCGGTTCGACCCCCTATATCGGCGGGCTGTCCAAGGCCTTCCTCGCCGGGGTTTCCGGTTCGACCTATGCCGCGACCTTCTCGAACAACGTCTATCTGCCCGAGTTCGTGTTCGTCGTCTTCCAGATGACCTTTGCCTGCATCACCCCGGCGCTGATCGTCGGCGCCTTTGCCGAACGCGTGAAGTTCTGGCCGCTGATGCTGTTCACGGTGCTGTGGCTGACGATCGTCTATTTCCCGATCGCGCACATGGTGTGGTACTGGGCTGGCCCGGACTTCCTGCCTGACGCGCCGACCGACTACGGCCTGCTCTGGGGCATGGGCGCGCTCGACTTTGCCGGCGGCACCGTGGTCCACATCAACGCCGGTATCGCTGGCCTGGTGGGCTGCCTGATGATCGGCAAGCGCGTGGGCTTTGGCCGCGAAGCCACCCCGCCGCACTCGCTGACCATGACCATGATCGGCGCCTCGCTGCTGTGGGTGGGCTGGTTCGGCTTCAACGCTGGCTCCAACCTCGAAGCCAATGGCGTGACCGCGGTGGCCTTCATCAACACCTACGTTGCCACGGCCGCTGCCGCGATCAGCTGGGCGCTGTGCGAACAGGTCCACCACGGCAAGCCTTCGATGCTGGGTGCGGCCACGGGCGCTGTTGCCGGGCTCGTCGCGATCACTCCGGCCTCGGGCTATGCCGCGCCGATGACCTCGATCGCGCTGGGTCTGCTGGTTTCGCCGCTCTGCTACTTCTTCGTGAGCTACGTGAAGAACAAGCTGAAGTACGACGATACGCTTGATGTGTTCGGCGTGCACTGCGTCGGCGGGATCTTCGGGGCGATCGCCACCGGCGTGGTCGCTGACCCGGCGCTCGGCGGCCAGGGCTTCTTCGACTACACCCAGTTCCCCGCCGCGGTTGGCAGCTATGACATGGCCGCCCAGGTGATCACCCAGATCAAGGCTGTGGTCCTGACGCTGGTCTGGTCGGGCGTGGGTTCGGCGGTGCTGTTCTACGTGATCGACAAGGTGTTTGGCCTGCGTCCGGCTGAAGAATCCGAACGCGAAGGGCTCGACCTCACCGAACACGGCGAGCGCGCCTACAACTACTGACGCACCTTCCCAGTTTGGCGGGGCCGGGGACCACCTCCTCTCCTCCCTTTCCCGGTCTCGCCAACCCACGTTCCTCCTGCGAACGTCAACTAGAAAGGGCCGGAGCTGCAAAGCTCCGGCCCTCTTTTGTCTGGGGTCAGGTAAGGGGGGTTATTCCCACTCGATCGTGCCGGGCGGCTTCGAGGTGTAGTCATAGACCACACGGTTGATGCCCTTGACCTCGTTGATGATCCGGGTTGCGCAGCGCGAGAGGAACGCGGCGTCGAAGGGATAGATGTCGGCGGTCATGCCATCGGTGCTGGTCACCGCGCGCAGTGCGCAGACGCTGTCATAGGTGCGCCCATCGCCCATCACGCCCACGGTCTTGACCGGGAGCAGCACGGCAAAGGCCTGCCAGATCGCATCGTAGAGCCCGGCGTTGCGGATTTCTTCGAGATAGACCGCATCGGCCTTGCGCAGGATGTCGCAGCGTTCACGGGTTACTTCGCCGGGGATGCGGATCGCCAGGCCCGGCCCCGGGAAGGGGTGGCGGCCGACGAACACTTCGGGCAGGCCCAACTCGCGGCCCAGCTCGCGCACTTCGTCCTTGAACAGTTCGCGCAAGGGCTCGACCAGCTGCATGTTCATGCGCTCGGGCAGGCCGCCGACGTTGTGGTGGCTCTTGATCGTCACCGAAGGCCCGCCGGTGAAGGACACGCTTTCGATCACGTCGGGATAGAGCGTGCCCTGGGCCAGGAACTGCGCGCCGCCGATCTGCTTGGCCTCTTCCTCGAACACGTCGATGAAGGTCTTGCCGATGAACTTGCGCTTGGCTTCGGGATCGGTGACCCCGGCAAGGCCATTGAGGAACAGCGCACTGACGTCCTTGTGGACCAGCGGAATGTTGTAGTGGCCCTTGAACAGCGAGACGACCTGTTCCGCCTCGCCCAGCCGCATCAGCCCGTGGTCAACGAACACGCAGGTCAGCTGATCGCCGATCGCTTCGTGGATCAGCACCGCTGCCACCGCGCTATCGACCCCGCCCGACAGGCCGCAGATCACCTTGCCGTCACCCACCTGGGCGCGGATTTCGTCGATCTTGGTCTTGCGGAATTCGGCCATGGTCCAATCGCCGGCAAGGCCGCAGACATGGCGCACGAAGTTCTTGAGCAGCTTGGCCCCATCGGGGGTGTGCACCACTTCGGGGTGGAACTGCATCGCGTAGATGCGGGCCTCGTCGTTGGCGATCACGGCGTATGGCGCGCCGGGGCTGGCGGCGACCGGGCGGAAGCCCGGGGCCAGCGCGGTGACCTTGTCGCCGTGGCTCATCCACACCTGGTGCTTGTCGCCTTCGGCCCAGAGGCCATCGAACAGCACGCAGCTGTCGGACACGTCGATGAAGGCGCGGCCGAATTCGCCGGCATCGCCGCTGGTCACTTCGCCGCCCAGCTGGTGCATCAGCGCCTGCTGGCCATAGCAGATGCCGAGCATCGGCAGCCCGCTTTCGAGGATCGCGGCCGGAATGCGCGGGCCGTTTTCATCGAGCACCGAGGCTGGACCGCCCGAGAGGATGATCCCCTTGGGCTGCATCCGCGCAAAGGCGGCTTCGGCAAGGCTGAAGGGGGCGATTTCGGAATAGACCCCGGCTTCGCGCACGCGGCGGGCGATGAGCTGGGTGACCTGGCTGCCGAAATCGACAATGAGGATGGAATCGGAGGGTTGGACCGTCATGGCCCGCCGATAAAGCTGGCGGGCCATGCTGGCAAGTTTGGCGCCTATTTCGCCGTTGAAATGTGCGCCTGGGCAATCTCGCGCAGGTCGGTCTTGAGCAGCTTGCCGATGTGGCTGCGCGGCATTTCGGCAATCGCGTGCAGCGCCGAGACGCGCTGGGTCTTGCCCAGGCGGCTGTTGGCGATGGTGCGGATGTCCTCAAGGCTGTCCTCGCCGGTGCCGGGTTTCAGCACCACGAAACCGACCGGGGTTTCGCCCCATTGATCGGACGGAACGCCAACCACCGCGGCTTCGGCCACGCGCTCGTCCTTGGCGAGTTCGGCTTCGAGGTCGATCGGGAAGATGTTGAACCCGCCCGAGATGATCACGTCCTTGGTTCGCCCGACCAGTTCGACGAAGCCATCGGCATCGACCCGCCCGACATCGCCCATGCGCTGCCAGGTGGTGCCGTCCTCGGGATTGATCCAGTAGCCCTCGCGGGTCTTTTCGGGCTGGTTCTTGTAGCCGAGCATCATGGTCGAGCTTTTGCCGACCAGTTCGCCCGGGGTGCCGGGGGGAACTTCGTTGCCGTCCTCATCCAGCACCTTGAGGAAGTGGCCCGGTGCCGGGCGGCCGACGGTGTGCAGCTTGTCGGGATGTTCGTGGACCGGGAAGATGCAGGCCACCCCGCCTTCGGTCATGCCGTAGATCTCGATCAGCCCGCCGGGCATCCGCTGCAGCACTTCACCCTTGAGATCGGCCGGGAAGGGCGCGGAGGTGCAGTACTTCATCCGCATCGACGAGAGATCATACTTGTCGAAATCGGGGAACTGCATCAGTCGGCGATATTGCACCGGGACCAGCATGGTGTGGGTGACGCGTTCGGCCTCGGCGCGCTTCAGCCAGCCTTCGGTGTCGAACTTGCCCATCATCGAGGCACAGCCGCCCGAATACATCGTCGGCAGGAACACGGCCATCGTGGTGTTCGAATAGAGCGGGGTCGAAGTCAGCGTGCGGCTGTCGACGCCGTAATTCATCGCCGCGCGGAAAGTCATTTGCCGCCAGCGCATCCCGTGGCTGTGGACGATGCCCTTGGGAATGCCCGTGGTGCCCGACGAATAGATGATGTTGAAGGGATCCTTCTCGGCCGGCTCGAAGGGCGCGGCCATGGTGCCCGCGGGGGCCATGAAGGCGTCCAGGTCCTCGTCCAGCACGATCTGGCGTTCGACCGGGAGCTTGAAATCGCCCAGTTCGGTAAGCTTGGCCCGGTCGATGAACAGGTGGATCGCGCCCGAATCCGCCGCCATGCCCCGGAGCTGGTCGGGGCTGGCGCTGGTGGTCAGCGGCGCGGCGCAGCCGCCGGCGCGGATCGCGGCGAGGAAGACCAGCGCATAGTTGACGCTGGTGGTGCCCAGAATGGCGACCGACTGCCCGCGCTGGAGCCCATCGGCCTGCAGCCGCGCGGCGATCCGTTCGACCAGCGCGGCGGTTTCGCGCCACGAGAGGTTGGTGGTGCCGTCAAACAGGGCCGGGGCATCGCCGCGGTATTCGCCCCAGGCGGCTATCAGGCCGGGGAAGGAGCCGAATTCGGCATCGAGCTGCGTGCTGGGATCGCTGGTCATGAACCTCTCTCGGAATCGTTGTTTTGCCGCATTGTTGCGGAACGGCGCCAAGTCTGTCCAGTCTGTCTGTCCGTGCGCGGCGCGCATCTGCTTGCCGTAAGGTAAAGGAGAATGTTGCAAAAAACGCAACAGGTGTGACCACCTTTGCACTCGCAATCTCTACTAGAATGGTTATGTTGCAACTGCGAACTGAGTTCGCCAATGCAAACAGGAAGGAATACCCATGCGCAGCATCGTTACCATCGTGCTGCCGATCATCGCCGCCGCTGGGATCAGCGGTCTGATGTTCACCGCGACGCTCGCCTGAGCCTCGCGGCTGGGGCCGCAGGCCCCCGGCAGCAACCTCCCCCCAAACAAAACGGCCGCCGAGCCCTCGGGCTTGACGGCCGTTTTGTCGTCTGCGGGGCAGCGGCCCGGCTAATCAGCCAGCGCGCGCCGTCCCTTGCGCTTACTTGCTCGACAGCGCCTTCACGAGATCGAAGAGGTAATCGCGCCCGGCATAGAGCGACTTCACCTCGACGCGTTCGTTGAGACCGTGCGCGCCGTTGCCATCGGGATCGCCCCAGATGCCGGGCACGCCGTAGGTCGGAATGCCTACCGCGCCGAGATAGACCGCGTCGGTCGCCCCGGTCGACATCGTCGGCAGGACCGGCACGCCCGGGAAGTGCTTGGAGGCCAGCTGTTCCATCGGCCCGATCACCTTGGGATCCATCGGCGGGGCCTTGGCGATCGGCTTGGTCTTGACGGTCTGGTCGAAATGCACCGCCGGATTGCCAACGGCCTGCTCAAGCATCGCCTGCGTTTCGTTCGAGGTGCGGCCCGGGAACATCCGGCAATTGACGTTGGCGCTGACCGACTGGGGCAGCGCGTTGAGCGCGTGGCCACCCTTGACCATGGTCGGCACGCAGGTGGTGCGCAGCATCGAATGGAACCCCTTGTCCTTGTTCAGAATGGCCTCGGCGGCGGCATCCTGCGGGTTCGCGGCGATCGCGACCATCGCCTTGCCCATGGCATCGGGGCGCATCGCCCCGGCCTTGGCGAAGAACGCGCGGGTGGTGTCGTTGAGTTCGAGCGGGAACTCGAAGCGGCCCACCTTGCCCAGCGCATCGCTCATCGCGGTGATCGCATTGTCGGGCACCGGCTGCGACGAGTGGCCGCCCGGGTTGGTCGTGGTCAGGGTGAAGTCCTGATAGGCCTTTTCGCCGACCTGGATGGTCTGGACCATCAGGTGGCCCTTGCCATCGGTGCGCCCGCCGCCGCCTTCGTTCAGCGCAAAGGCCGCGTCGATCAGGTCACGCTTGTTCTGGGCCAGGTATTCCGCGCCGTTGAACGCGCCCGAGCTTTCCTCGCCGCAGGTCAGCGCCAGCTTGACCGTGCGCTTGGGCTTGTAGCCTTCCTTGGCAAAGCGGATCAGCGTGTCGGTCCAGACCGCGGCCTGGGCCTTGTCGTCCGCGGTGCCGCGGGCGTAGAAATAGCCGTTTTCCTCGATCAGGGTGAAGGGATCGCGGGTCCAGTCGGCGCGGTTGGCTTCGACCACGTCGATATGGGCGAGCAGCAGCATCGGCTTCAGTTTCTTGTTGGTGCCGGGATAGACCGCAACCAGCCCGCCTTCGGCCGGATGGCCTTCACTGCTGAAATAGGTGATCTGCGAGTCTGCGAGTCCCGCCGCTTTCAGCCGTGCGCCCATGCGCTGCGCGGCAAGCGTGCAGCTGCCGGCCGACAGGGTCGTATTGGTTTCGACCAGTTCCTTGTAAAGACCGCGAAATTCGGCCTGGTCGGCGCGCAGTTCGGCGCCCTGCGCAGCAGCGCCCGAGGCAAGGACGGAGCTGCCCAACAGGGCGGCGGCAAACAGCTTGATCATCGGTTGAACTCCCCTGGGATGTGGCGGGAATAAAGCAGGTCCGCGCGGCCAAGTGAAGTCTGGCGCAACCTTGGGGAAAAATAGCTCCGCAAAGGGCGCTTGCGCTTGGGTTTGCGGGGGGGATTGCCTATAGCCTCGGCATGTCTGAAGCACCTGAAAACACCCCGAACACCAACTCCTATGGCGCGGAATCGATCAAGGTCCTCAAGGGCCTCGATGCGGTGCGCAAGCGCCCGGGCATGTATATCGGCGATACCGACGATGGTTCGGGCCTGCACCACATGGTGTTCGAAGTCTCGGACAACGCGATCGACGAGGCGCTGGCCGGGCACTGCGACCTGGTGCTGATCGAACTGAACCCCGATGGTTCGGTCTCGGTGGAAGACAACGGGCGCGGCATCCCGACCGGCATCCACCCCGAAGAAGGCGTTTCGGCGGCCGAGGTCATCATGACCCAGCTCCACGCCGGGGGTAAGTTCGAAAACACTTCGGACGACAACGCCTACAAGGTGTCGGGCGGCCTCCACGGCGTGGGCGTCTCGGTGGTCAACGCGCTGTCGGAATGGCTTGAGCTGACCATCTGGCGCGAGGGCAAGGAACACTGGATGAAGTTCGCCCACGGCGATGCGGTGGGCCCGCTTGTGGTCAAGGGCGATGCCCCGCTCGACAGCGAAGGGCCGCGCAAGGGGCGGATCAAGAACGGCACCCGGGTGACCTTCCTCGCCTCGGACGAGACGTTCAAGAACGTCACCGTCTATGATTTCGACAAGCTTGAGCATCGCTACCGCGAACTCGCCTTCCTCAACTCGGGCGTGCGCATCCTGCTGCGCGACAAGCGCGGCGAGGAAGTGAAGGAGCACGACCTGTTCTACGAAGGCGGGATCGCCGCGTTCGTGCAGTATCTCGATCGCAACAAGACCGCGCTGCTGCCTGATCCGATCGCAATCTCGTCGGAACGGGACGGGATCGGCATCGATGTCGCGCTGGAATGGAACGATTCGTATTACGAAAACGTCCTGTGCTTCACCAATAACATCCCGCAGCGCGATGGCGGCACGCACCTGGCTGCGTTCCGCGCCGCGCTGACCCGCACGCTCAACAACTATGCCGAAAAGTCGGGCCTGCTGAAGAAGGAAAAGGTCAGCCTGACCGGCGATGACATGCGCGAAGGGCTGACCGCGATCGTTTCGGTCAAGCTGCCCGATCCCAAGTTCTCGTCGCAGACCAAGGACAAGCTGGTGTCCTCCGAAGTGCGTCAGCCGCTGGAAAGCCTGATGGCGGACCGGCTGAGCGACTGGCTGGAAGAAAACCCGGCCAACGCCAAGCAGGTCGTCGGCAAGATCATCGATGCCGCCGCCGCCCGCGAAGCCGCGCGCCGCGCCCGCGAACTGACCCGCCGCAAGGGCGCGATGGACATCGCCAGCCTGCCGGGCAAGCTCGCCGATTGCCAGGAACGCGATCCCTCGAAGTGCGAACTGTTCCTGGTCGAAGGGGACTCGGCAGGGGGCAGCGCCAAGCAGGGCCGCGATCGCCACATCCAGGCGATCCTGCCCTTGAAGGGCAAGATCCTCAACGTCGAGCGCGCGCGGTTTGACCGCATCATCAGCTCGAAGGAAGTCGGCACGCTGATCCAAGCGATGGGCACCGGCATCCGCGATGAATTCAATCTTGAGAAGCTGCGCTATCACAAGATCGTCATCATGACCGACGCCGACGTCGACGGGGCGCACATCCGCACCCTGCTGCTGACCTTCTTCCACCGCCAGATGCCCGACATCATCAAGGCCGGGCACCTCTTCATCGCCCAGCCGCCGCTCTACAAGGTCAACAAGGGTCGCTCGGAAGTCTATCTCAAGGACGGCGCGGCGCTGGATCGCTATCTGGTCGAAGCCGGGCTCTCGGGCCGCGTGCTCGAAACCGGCAGCGGCGCGCGCAGCGGCCCTGATCTTGAAGCCCTGGTCGAACACGCGATGCGGATGCGCAGCCTGATGGGCTTCGTGCCGCGCCGCTTTGACCCCGCAATCGTCGAGGCGCTGGCGCTGGCCGGCGTGCTGACCCCGGACATCGACCGTGCCGCGCGTGAAGCCGCGCTGACCCGCACCGCCGCCTGGCTCGAAGCCGGTGACCGCGATGCCAAGTGGTCGGCCGAACTGACCGAGGACGGCGCGGTGATGGTCAAGCGGGTGTGGCGCGGAGTGACCGATGCCTATCCGATCGACGCCAGCTTCCTGACCAGCGCCGAAGCGCGCAAGCTGGCCCGCCTCGCCGCTGAAAACGCCGAAGTCTATGCCACGCCCGCGCGGCTGGTGCGGGCTAGCGCGGCGGCCGAGGACGTGGCCGAACCGGCTGCCGAGGTGGTTGAGGAGGACGTCCCCGCTGCCCGTCCGGCTGCAGCCAAGGATCAGGTGACGCGCCCGTCCGAACTGCTTGACGCGGTGCTGGCTGGCGGCCGCCGCGGCCTGTCGATCGCGCGCTACAAGGGGCTGGGTGAAATGAACGCCGAGCAGCTTTGGGAAACCACGCTCGATCCCGACAACCGCGTGCTGCTCCAGGTCAAGGTCGAGGACGCCGACGTGACCGACGAGATCTTCACCCGCTTGATGGGCGACGTGGTCGAACCGCGCCGCGACTTCATTCAGGAAAACGCGCTCAACGTCGCCAATCTGGACGTTTGATAGCTACTCGCTGACCGGCTCGGGGAAGAAGCGCGCGATCACCTCGCGCGCGAGCCGGGCCGGGCGCAGGGTTTCGGCGTCAAGGCAGCACCAGCTCGACTTGACCTCGGCGAGGATTTCCTCGCCGCGGCGGATCACCGTTTCATAGCTCGCCCGCGCGCCCTGCACCTTTTCGAGCAAGACCGTGGCGATCACTTCGTCACCCAGAAAAGTCGGGCGGCGATAGGTGATTTCGTGCTTGAGCGCGACCCACAGGTGCGCGGCGACTGCTTCGGCCGGGGCCAGGCTGCGCCAGTGTCCGATCACCGCGTCCTGCACCCATTTGAGATAGCTGGCATTGTTGACATGACCCATGAAGTCGATGTCGGCCGGATCGATGCCGATCGGGAACAGATAGGGTAGGGCGGTGCTCACACCGATGTAAGTAACACGCCCTGCTCTGCACGGCTAGGCGGCACGCAGACCGGTAACCGCCTTCGCGCCACGGTCTGTCGCGGACAGGCCATCGAAAATCGCATCGATGATCATCGCCAGCTTGTCGACCGACAGGCGGGGCATCACCAGATCCATTGAGCCGATGTTGACGTAAACGCTGACCATCTGGTTGATCAGGCTGAGCGCGGCATCGATCGACAGCCCGGCAAAGGCGCCTTCGGCCATCGCTTCGCCAATGATCATCGCCAGATAGTGATCGCCCAGATCAACGTAGGAGCGCACCAGTTCGAAGTTCTCTTTGCCCAG
Source organism: uncultured Novosphingobium sp. (assembly GCA_937996535.1). Classification (GTDB taxonomy): domain Bacteria; phylum Pseudomonadota; class Alphaproteobacteria; order Sphingomonadales; family Sphingomonadaceae; genus Novosphingobium. Next base: position 28,752 of record CALKVF010000106.1, read on the forward strand.
TTCGACGTAGTTGGCGAATGCCACGGGATCGCGTTCCCATTCGGCCTTCATCAGCGCAAAGCGGCGGGCGAAGAATTCGAACATCTTGCGCCGGGGGGACAGGTCCGAGGCAATGACCGCTTCCATGATCGCCACCTTGGGCTGGAACCAGCGTTCGGCGACCGCTTCGATCAGGGCTTCCTTGCTTTCGAAGTAGCGATAGAGGTTGGCGGGTGACATCTGCGCGCGGGCGGCCAGTTCGGCCACGGTCAGCGTGGTCGTGCCGCGCTCCTCGATCAGTTCGACCACCAGATCGATCAGCGTTTCGCGTCCGGCTTCGATATCGGTTTGCGGCCGTGCCATGCTGCAATCTCCCCGCGACTCTCAGGTCTTTCCCCTTACATAAATAGCCGCGCCGAAATTTCAAGAAACTGTCTTATTTGCATAATACGCAAGACTTGCCGATCCGCCCCGATCCGCTAGGACATCGCTATGTACAACCAGACCCATTTGCGCCGCGGCCTTGCCCGCTTTGCTCCCGCAATCCTGTTGCCGCTGCTGGCTGCCTGCGCGGGCGGCGGCGCGCTCCATTCCGCTGGATCGATCGGCCGCCCCGTGACCGTGGGCGTGGTTGCGATCAACGATTTTCACGGCAGCCTGGAAGCCCCGCGCCAGTCGGTTGCGGTGGCCGATGGCAAGGGCGGGATGGTGCAGGTGCCCGCGGGCGGCGCGGCCTGGCTGGCCAGCGCGATCGATGCGATCCGCGCCAAGTATCCCAACCATCTGACCGTGGGAGCGGGCGATCTGATCTCGGCCTCGCAGCTGTCCTCCTCGCTCTATCTCGATGAACCGGCGATCGGCGTGGCCAACCGGATCGGGCTCGATTTCAATGCGGTGGGCAATCACGAATTCGATCGTGGCCGCATCGAACTGCAGCGGATGCAGACGGGCGGCTGCCAGCAGAACACCCCGCGCAAGCCCTGCCAGGTCGAACAGTTCACCGGGGCGCGGTTCGGCTTCCTCGCCGCCAGCACCATGACCGAGAACGGGCAGACCCTGTTTCCCGCGACCGCGCTCAAAACCTTCGGCACGGGCAAGCGCCGGGTCACCGTGGGGCTGATCGGCCTGACGCTGCAGGGCACGCCCGATCTGGTTTCGCCCGGCGGGATCAAGGGGCTGACCTTCCTCAACGAAGCGGCCACGATCAACCGGCTGGTCCCGGCGCTCAAAGCGCAGGGCGCCGATGCCGTGGTGGTGCTGATCCATCAGGGCGGCAGCCAGGACGGGATCAGCGATCCCAATGACTGCAAGGGTCTGACCGGGGAGATCCGGCCGATCCTCGACCAGCTTGACCCGGGCGTCGACCTGGTGGTTTCGGGCCACACCCACAAGGCCTATGTCTGCAACTATGGCGCGATCAATCCGGCCCATCCGGTGCTGCTGACCAGTGCCGGGGTTTACGGCGAACTGGTGACCGACATCACGCTCGAGATCGATCCGGTCCAGCACAAGGTGGTGGGCAAGCACGCGGTCAACGTGGTGGTGCAGAGCGCGCCCTATACCGGCAGCAAGGGCGTGGTCGCCAACACCGCGCTGGTGCCGCAGTTCACCCCGCGCGCCGATGTGGCGGCCTATGTCGCCACCTATGTCGATGCGGCCAAGGCCTTTGCCCAGCGCGGCGTCGGCAAGCTCTCGGGCGCGGCGACCGGGCGGCCGCTCGGGCAGTTGATCGCCGATGCCCAGCTTGCCGCGACCCGCAGCGCGGGCGCGCAGATCGCGCTGATGAACCCGTTCGGGGTGCGCGCCGCGCTGGTGCCCGCAAGCGATGGCAGCGTGACTTTTGGCGATATCTACGCGGTCCAGCCGTTCAACAACACGCTGGTAACGCAAAGCTTTACCGGCGCGCAGCTGAAAGCGATTCTGGAGCAGGGCTTCGATGCCAATGGGCCCGAACAGGCGCTGCTGCCATCGGCCGGGTTCGCGTTCCGCTATGATCGCAGCCGCGCCGTGGGCGACCGGATCACCGCGATGACGCTGGACGGGGCGCCGATCGATCCGGCGGCGACCTACCGCGTCACCACCAACAACTTCCTCGCCCAGGGCGGTGACAGCTTTACTCTGTTCACCACAGGGCAGGGCGCGGTGATCGGGATGTCGGACATCGATGCGCTCGAAGCCTGGCTCAAGGGCGATCAGCCGCGCGCGGTGCCCAGCGAAGAGCGCAGCGGGGAGGCCGGGCGCTAGCCCTTGCGCGGCGGCAGCGGCAGGAAGCCCGAGGTGCGTGCGACATAGTCGGCATAGCCCGGGCGGCTTTTCATCAGGCCCTTTTCCAGCAGCGGCTTGCCCGACCAGCGGGTGAGCGTGAAGGTCAGGAACAGCGGGCCGATCACGCTCACCAGCGCCACGCCCGTGCCCGACCCGGCGGCGACCAGCCAGATTCCCCACCACACGCAGGCATCGCCAAAGTAGTTGGGGTGGCGGGTATAGCGCCACAGCCCGGTATCGAGCACCCGCCCCCGGTTGGCCGGATCGGCGCGGAAGGCCTTGAGCTGGGCATCGCCCACCGCTTCAAAGCCGATCCCGACCAGCCACAGCGCGGCGCCGGCCAGGCCGATTGCGCCGATCGGGGCGGGTTCATCCCCGCTCAGGATACCCAGCTGCGCCGGCAGGCTGGTGATGAACAGCAAGACCGCTTGCGGGCCGAACACCACTTTGAACGCCGCCGCGCCATAGCGCCCCTGTTCGCGGGCCTTCGCCAGCATCCGGGCATAGCGCGGATCCTCGCCGTGAGCGTGCCAGCGGGTGAACAGGTGCCAGCCCAGTCGCAGCCCCCAGATCGCGGTCATCGTCAGCAGCAGGGTGGCGCGCGGGGCGGGCTCTGCCAGTTGCAGCCAGCTGGCCAGCGCCAGCACGGCCATGCCCGCGCCCCACACCGCATCGATGAATGAAACGTCGCCGATCCGTGCAGCAATCACGCACAGCACCAGCATCATCACCAGGTCGACCCCGGCATTGATCAGCAAACCATCAAGCATTGCTCGTCTCCGCATCAATCGCCAGCACGCGCGGGTGATCGGGCATGACCGAGCGATAGAACGCCGCCAGCCGGGCCAGATCGGCGCTGTAATCGCCGGTCGTCGTGATCGCCGGGCCAAGCCCGCCGCGCATCCGCGCATTGTCCACCCAGGCCGGTACGATCGGCACACCCGCGCCGTGGGCGATGTGGTAAAACCCCGATTTCCAACCGCCGGTCGAACTGCGCGTTCCTTCGGGCGCGATCACCAGAGCCAGGCGGCTGCGGCGCTTGAACTCGGCCACCAGGGCTTCGACATAGTTGCCGCCGCGGCTGCGGTTGACCGGCACCCCGCCCATGTCGAACATGAAGCGGGTCAGCGGCCATTTGAACAGGGTGTGCTTGCCCATGAAGGCGGGCTCGATCCCGAGCTGGTGGGTCGCGCCGAGGAAGAACACGAAATCCCAGTTGGAGGTATGCGGCGCCCCCAGGATCACGCAGCGCTGCGGGATCGGGCTGGTGGCCTCCAGCGTCCAGCCCTTCCAGCGGTATAGCCACAGCAGAACCGCCTTGGTGATCCGCGACAACAGAGTTGGCGGCCGGTCTTCCGTGCCTGTCATGTGCTCTTCCCCCTTGGGCAAGGTCTAGCACCTTGCGCGGGCAATGGGAGTAAGGGCGAACACATGGTCACATCCGGAACACGCCGAAGGCCGGACGCTCTGGGATCGGGGACTCAAGGCTGACCGCTAGCGCCAGTCCCAGCACGTCACGGGTCTGGGCGGGATCGATCACCCCATCATCCCACAATCGCGCGGTGGCGTGGTAGGGATTGCCTTCGTCCTCGTACTTCTGCCGGATCGGGGCCTTGAAGGCCTCGGCCTCGTCGGCCGTCCAGGTGGCGGCATCGCGGTGGACCGTGGCCAGCACCGAGGCCGCCTGTTCGCCGCCCATCACCGAGATGCGTGAATTGGGCCACGAAAACAGGAACCGCGGGGAGTAGGCCCGGCCGCACATCCCGTAATTGCCCGCGCCAAAGCTGCCGCCGATGAGGACCGTCAGCTTGGGGACGGTGGCGGTGGCAACCGCGGTAACCAGCTTGGCGCCGTGCTTGGCGATGCCTTCGGCCTCATACTTGCCGCCGACCATGAAGCCCGAGATGTTCTGCAGGAATAGCAGCGGGATCTTGCGCTGGCAGGCCAGTTCGATGAAGTGCGCGCCCTTTACCGCGCTTTCGGAAAACAGCACGCCGTTGTTGGCCAGGATCGCCACCGGCGTGCCCCAGATGTGAGCAAAGCCGCAAACCAGGCTGGCGCCGTAGTGCGCCTTGAATTCGTGAAACTCGCTGCCATCGACTAGCCGGGCGATCACTTCGTGCACATCATATGGTGCGCGCACGTCTTCAGGGATCAGGCCGTAAAGATCTTCGGCACCGTATTTGGGGGCGCGCGGTTCCAGCAGGGTCAGGCCGTGGCGATGCGCCGGGCCGAGATGGCTGACGATGTCGCGCACGATCTGCAGAGCGTGCTCGTCGCTTTCGGCAAGATGATCGACCACGCCCGATTTGCGGGCGTGGAGATCGCCGCCGCCCAGATCCTCGGCGCTGATTTCCTCGCCGGTCGCGGCCTTTACCAGCGGCGGGCCGGCAAGGAAGATCGTGCCCTGCTGGCGCACGATCACCGTTTCATCGGACATCGCTGGGACATAGGCCCCACCCGCGGTGCAGCTGCCCATCACGCAGGCGATCTGGGCAATGCCCTTGGCGCTCATCTGCGCCTGATTGAAGAAGATCCGGCCAAAGTGATCGCGATCGGGGAAGACTTCGCTCTGGTGGGGCAGGTTGGCCCCGCCGCTGTCGACCAGATAGATGCACGGCAGGTGGTTCGCCTCGGCGATTTCCTGTGCGCGCAGGTGCTTCTTGACTGTCATCGGGTAATAGGTGCCGCCCTTCACGGTGGCATCGTTGGCAACGATCATACACATCCGGCCCGACACCCGCCCGATCGCGGTGATGATCCCGGCGCCCGGAATTTCGCCGCCATACATATCGCAAGCGGCGAGCTGGCCCAGTTCAAGCAGCGGCGCACCCGGATCGAGCAGCCGTTCAACCCGTTCGCGCGGGAGCAGCTTGCCGCGCGCGGTGTGGCGCTGGCGCGAGGCTTCGTTTCCGCCGAGCGCCGCCTCGGCCACCCGCTCGCGCAGCTCTGCGGCAAGGGCGCGGTTGTGCGCGGCGCGGGCCTGAGCCTGCGGATCGTCGGGGTTGAGCGCGGTGGGCAGCGTGGGTGCGCTCACGGCTTTACCCCGGCAAAGGCCTTGGCGAAGAACGGCAGCACCTTGGCGCCAAAGCGTTCGGGCACCTTGTTGCCGTGATCGCCGACGTAGAGGTCATAGTCATGCGCCACGCCGAGCTTGCCGAGTTCGGCGTGCATGCCGACCGCTTCGAACTGGACAAAGTCGGTGTCGCCGGTGTCGATCGCGATGCCCTTCATCGATTTGAGCGCGCGCAGGTATTGCGCGGCCATCGCCGCAGGGGCGTTGGCGGCCCACTGCGCCAGCACGAAGGGCACCGGCTTGCCGTCCTTGGTGGCAAGGTCGGAATAGAACGGGGGCTTGGCCGGATCGGGCGACCAGGCGGCCGCCACGGCGAAGTTGCCGATGGTGTTGAATTCGCCGGCCAGCGCCTGATCGAGGGTCAGCGCCTCGAACTTGGGGTCGGCGGTTTCGGCGCCGCGCGGGGTGAGGCAGCACGGGTTCATCGCATAGAGCGCGCCGAACACCTCGGGCCGCTTCATCCCGATCTTCATCGTCCCATAGCCGCCCATCGAGTGGCCCGCGAGGCCGCGCGCTTCGCGCCGGGCGATGGTACGGAAGTGCCCATCGACATAGCCGACCAGATCGGTGGCGATGAAGTCCTCGAAATTGCCGACCGTGGGCGAGTTCGAATACATCGAGCCGCCAAAACGGGTGTGGCTGTCAGGCACGACCACGATCATTTCCTGCGGCCCGGCGCCCGCGGCCTTGAGCGCGGCATCAAACGGGATGTAGCCCATGTAGCGGTCGGCCGTGGCGGTGAAGCCGTGGAGGAAATAGAGCACCGGATAGTGCCGCTTCTTGGCGGTGTCATAGCTCGGCGGCAGGATCACATAGACCGTGCGGTCGGCCGAATTGCCTTCAAGGTTGCCCTCGACGCTCGGCGCATGGACTGTGAGCTTTTCGACCCGGGCCAGCGCCGGGGCGGCGATCAGCGCGGCAGCGCTGGCAAGGCCAAGCGCGAGTTTGCGGACGAAGGTCATCAGTTGGCTCCAATCAATTCGCGGCCGATCAGCATACGGCGGATTTCGTTCGTGCCCGCGCCGATGTCGAGCAGCTTGGCATCCCGCAGATAGCGTTCCACCGGCCAGTCCTTGGTATAGCCCGCCCCGCCCAGCGCCTGCACCGCCTCGCCCGCAGCGCGGAAGGCGTTTTCGGAGGCCAGCAGGATCGCGCCTGCGGCATCGAAGCGGGTGGTCTGCCCGGCATCGCAGGCCCGCGCCACGGCATAGACATAGGCCCGCGCCGATTGCAGCGCGACATACATGTCCGCGACTTTGGCCTGCATCAGCTGGAACGCGCCGATCGCCTTGCCGAACTGCTTGCGCTCGCGAAGATAGGGAATGACCGTGTCGAGACAGGCCTGCATGATGCCCAGCTGCAACCCGGCCAGCACCACGCGCTCGTAATCAAGCCCGCTCATCAGCACGCCCACCCCGCCGTGGAGCGGGCCCATGACCCGGTCCTCGGGCACGAAGCAGTCGTTGAACACCAGTTCGGCGGTCGGGCTGCCGCGCATCCCCAGCTTGTCGATCTTCTGGCCGATGCTGAAGCCTTGGTCCCCGGCTTCGATCAGGAAGGCGGTGATGCCGCGCGATCCGGCTTCGGGCGCGGTCTTGGCATAGACCACCAGCACGTCGGCGTAGGTGGCATTGGTGATCCAGAACTTGGTGCCGTTGAGCCGGAAGCCGCCGGGGACGGCTTCGGCCTTCAATTTCATCGAGACGACATCCGAACCCGCCCCGGCTTCGGACATGGCAAGGCTGCCGACCTGCTCGCCCGAGACCAGCCCGGGCAGATAGCGGGCCTTTTGTTCGTCATTGCCCCAGCGGCGGATCTGGTTGACGCACAGGTTCGAGTGCGCGCCATAGCTCAGCCCGATCGAGGCCGACGCGCGGCTGACCTCTTCCACCGCGACGACATGGTCGAGATAGCCAAGGCCAAGCCCGCCCCATTCCTCTTCCACCGTGATCCCGTGGAGCCCCAGTTCGCCCATCGCGGCCCACAGTTCGGCGCGGGGAAACCAATCGTCGGCGTCGATCCGGGCGGCCAGCGGGGCGATCTTGTCATCGGCGAAGCGGGCTGCCGCCTCGCGGATCATCAGGGTGCTTTCGGGCAGGGCGAAATCGAAATCAGGCGTCGCGCGCATGGGTTATCCTCTCCTTGGCACACGGCATAGCAAGCGCCGCGCGCCGCGCAAACTAGTTGCGCAGGAAAGCAACCGGGTTGCGCGGATCAGAACCCCGCGCCGTCGGGCCAGGTCGGCGCGGCCAGCCCCATGACCTTGAACAGCAAGCCCATCTGGCCCTCGCCAACCAGCCGCTCCATCGCGGTCTGGATCGCGGCGGCGTGGTGCGGGGCCTTGGCGGCGAGCGCCTCGGCCCGGGCTTCGATCCCGAGGTTCCTCAGCCACCGGCCTTGCGGCGCGGTGCCGAGCCATTTCACCCCGCGCGACTGGGCGATCGGCGCCAGGGTCGCAAAATCGACATGGGCGGTGAGGTCCGCCGCGCCCGGGGCGATGAAGGGATCGACCTTGCGGTGCGCGCGCACGGCCTGAAGCGTCGATCCATCGCGCAAGGCATCGTGGCCATAGTCGATGAACAGCGCGGCGCCGCCTTGTTCGACCAGCCGCCCGGCCACTTCATAGACCGTGGCGGCCGCGCCCGGGCAGGTTTCGATAATTGTGCCGGGGGCGGCATCGCTGCGCGCTTCAGGCACGGCGGCATCCATCGGCTGGGCGCCCGCCACGCAGGCAAAGCGCTCGTCCTCGGCAATCACCATGCGCTCGCGCCAGCCCGCTTCGGTCTTGACCAGTTGCCGCACCGGCAGAGCATCGAGAAATTCGTTGGCGACGATCAGCACCGGGCCATAGAGCGGCACGCTCGACAGATCGTGGTGCCACTGCGCGCCCGGAACTGTGGCGAGTTGCACGTCCTTGAGCGCGGCTGACGCTTCGACCAGATGGATCGACGGCTCCAGTCCATAGCGCCGCGCCGCGCGCAGCGCATCGGCAGCGAGCGTGCCCCGGCCCGGCCCCAGTTCGACATAGTGGACCGGAGTTTCGCGCCCGGCGCGGATCCAGATGTCGGCCAGCCACAGCCCGATCAGTTCGCCGAACATCTGGCTGATTTCGGGCGCGGTGACGAAATCCCCGTCGCTGCCGAGCGGATCCTTGGCGGTGTAATAGCGGGCGTTGGCTTCGCCCATGTAGTGCATCAGGCTGATCGGGCCGGTATTGGCGATCAGCCGCCGGAAGATGGCATCAAGCGGTTCCGGGGCAGCAGGCTGGGTCATCGTTTCAGGATGGTGGTGGCGGTGCCCAGCGGCCGGCGCAGCAGCGCGCGGACCATGAAGAACAGCCCGACCAGCATCAGCGGGACGGTCAGCCACTGGCCCATCGACAGCCCGGTGCGGACCGCGAAGTCCTGCAACTGGGCATCGGGTTCGCGGAAGAATTCGACGATGAACCGCGCCAGCCCGATCCCCAGCGTAAAGGTGCCGACCAGCAGCCCCGGACGCCAGCGGGCGCGCGTCTTCCAGAACAGCGGCAGCATGATCACGATCAGCGCCAGCCCTTCAAGGGCGGCTTCGTAAAGCTGGCTGGGGTGGCGCGGAAACGGCCCGGCGCCGGGGAACACCATCGCCCAGCGCACGCCGGAGCCGGCAACGCGGCCCCACAGTTCGCCGTTGACGAAGTTGGCCAGCCGCCCGAACATCATCCCGAAGGGCACGCAGACCGCGATGTAATCGGCCACTCGCAGGAAATTGAGCCCGCCGCGCCATGCCACCCAGGCCATCGCCAGGGTCACCCCGATCAACCCGCCGTGGAAGCTCATTCCGCCGTTCCACAATTGCAGCAGCTCGCCCGGATGGGCCCACAGGCTGGGCAGTCCGGTATCGCCGCCGGTGTAGAAGGTTGC
>CALKVF010000107.1 GCA_937996535.1 uncultured Novosphingobium sp.
GCCCCGGCGGCATCGACGGCGCGCACCTCTTCACCCAGCCGGGCAAAATCGGCGGACAGGATCGAGGGCGAAATCAGCGGGCTGGGCATGGAAAACACGGCTCCTTTCCCGGCGCTTACCTACCACATCTAGGGGGGACAAGCCGCACAAATCCGTTTTTCCACACAGTATCTGCGCAGGGCGCCGGGCCTGCGCCAAGCCGCGCGGCGATCTGGCTGGCGCGGCCCGATTTTGGCCCGATTCAGCATCTATTGACGGCGCGGGCCAAAGTTGGGAACCACGGCTCGGCATGGGGGATCAAGGCGGCAGTCACGCTGGCCTGCCCCCGGGATACGGGATTGACGCCGATGAAACTGCCCCGGAACTTTCGCGCCGCCGCGCTTGCCGCCGCGCTGCTGGCCGCGCCAGGCGCCCCGGCAATCGCCGCGCCGGCCGCCGCCGCGCCGCCGGCAGGCTGCACCGGCCCGGCGAGCCCTTATTGGCTCAACGTGGTGGCCGAAGGCCTGCGCAACAGCGACGGGCTGCTGGCGGTGACGCTTTATGCCGACGATTCGAGCAAGTTCCTGATCAAGCACGGCTCGCTCTATGTCGGCCGGGTCGATGCCCATGCCGGAGTCACGCGGGCCTGCATCTTCGTGCCGAAGCCCGGAGTTTACGCGCTGGCGCTCTATCACGATGAAAATGCCAACCGCTCGTTCGACCGGACCACGGTGGGCTTTCCGGCCGAAGGCTTCGGCTTTTCGAACAACCCGGCAACGCTCGCCGGGCTGCCCGCGTTCAAATCGGTGCGGATCGCGGTGCCCAAGACCGGACTGACCACCCGCGTCTCGATGAAATATCCCTAAGGCCGCTCAGCCGTAGATTTCAGGCAGCTGGGCGGGCGCCTGCGCTTCGGCAAGCTGGTGCGCGCGCGGATCGTCGACATCGAGCCACCAGGCCTCGCCAATGTCCATCGTCGCCGCGCGGCCGCTGTCCGCCAGCCGCTGCATCCCTTCGGACAGGCTTCCGGCCTTGCCCTCGTGGATCGCAGCCTGGATCGCGGCGGCAAGTTCCGGGGTGGCCAGAAACGCCCCGCAATCGACCGCATCGTATTCGGGGATGGTCTTGCCGATCGCGGTGATGAACCCCGCGCCATCGCGCTTGACCCAGGTGGCGTCATCCGGATCGATCAGCGGATGATCGCAGCGCCGGTCGATCGCCAGGGTCACGCCCCGGTCCGCGCCGCCCTGCTGCGCCAGCCGGGTGAGGATCGAGCCCGAAAAGATATGGTCCGACATCATCAGCAGGTAATCACCGTCGATCACGCTGGCCCCGGCCATCACCGACCAGCCATTGGGCTTGGACCAGTCCTCAACCCGCTGCGCCACGACCGGGATCCCGGCACGCTCGGCCAGCGCGGGCAGCGCGGCTTCAAGCCGTTCGGCCTCGTGCCCGGTGACCACCACGACGCGCGCCGCCCCGGCGGCCTTGGCCTGGCGCACGCCCAGTTCGAGCAGCGGCACCCCGGCGACCGGGGTCATCGGCTTGGAATCCGAAATGTCACGCAGGCGGCTGCCGAACCCGGCGGCAATGATCAGGGCGTCCATCGATCGACCTCTTGAAACAACAACGGCGCCGGTCAGCAAACCGACCGGCGCCGTCAATGGGGTGCTTGTCGCTAGCGCTTATTCAGCGGCGAGCGGGGCAACCGAGACATATTCGTCGACCATCTGGGCGGCCAGATCGTCGTTGAACTGCTGCGGCGGGTGCTTGCAGAAGTAGGCCGAGGGGCCAACCAGCGCACCGCCTTCACCGCGCTCGAGCGCAACCTTGGCGCAGCGGATCGCGTCCATGACGCAGGCCGCCGAGTTCGGGCTGTCTTCAACCGAGAGACGCAGTTCCAGTTCCATCGGGACATTGCCCCACTGCAGGCCTTCGAGGCGCAGGAAGCACAGCTTGTTGTCCTTCTGCCAGGGAACATAGTCCGACGGGCCGACGTGGATGTTTTCATCCTCAAGGCGCTGGGCAAGCATCGCCTGCACGGCTTCGGTCTTCGATTCCTTCTTGCTGCCCAGACGCTGACGGTCGAGCATGTTCATGAAGTCGGTGTTGCCGCCGGTGTTGAGCTGATAGGTGCGTTCCACCGTCACGCCGCGGGCGGCGAACAGGCTGGACAGCACGCGGTGAACGATCGTGGCGCCAACCTGGGCCTTGATGTCGTCACCCACGATGGGCAAGTTCTTGGCGCGGAACTTGGCTTCCCATTCCGGCTTCGAGGCGATGAACACCGGCATGCAGTTGACCACGGCCACGCCCGCTTCGAGCGCGCATTCCATGTAGAATTCGGTGGCGGCCTGCGAGCCGACCGGCAGGAAGTTGATCAGCACTTCCGCGCCCGAATCCTTGATCGCCTTGACGATGTCGGCCTGGGTGGGTTCGGCGGCATCGGCCACGATGAAGCCCTTGTCGCCAACGGTGGTCATGTGCGGGGCAACGCCGTCCGACACACGGCCCATGATGACCTTGGTGCCGGTGGCGGGCACGTCCTGCTGGAACACCTTGGTGTTGTTCGGCTGAGCGAAGATCGCCTCGGCGATGTCCTTGCCGACCTTGCGCGCATCGACATCGACGCCAAGCACGAAATCGACATCACCAGCGCCGTAGCCACCGATCTTGTCGTGGATCAGGCCCTGCGACGAATTGTTCTGGCGATAATAGGTAACGCCCTGGACCAGCGAGCTGGCGCAGTTGCCGACGCCGATGATGGCGACCTTGATAGGCTTCATTCGATTTAAATCCCTTGCGAGCTTTGTCGGGCTATTGGTTAAACAGGCCTCTTCGGTAAATCGCGGCCCAAATGCAAGTTCTTTGATCCATCGGGCCTGAGGCTATCCCCCGGTTGTGATCGCCGCTGGATGGTCTATTGCCAGCCGAAACGGGGGCGCAAATGCGCCGGGCAAGCACGGGAACACGCATGGAAACCGCCGCAGACAAGGGCACAACAGCGCAGGGCAGCGCGAACACGCCGGCCCCCAAACGCCCGATGCGCCCGCGCGAATTGCAGGATCCGCTCAACCACTATCTCTACCACCCGCTCGCCTGGCAGCTCGCCCGGCGGCTGGCCGCCACCCCCCTGACCCCCAACATGGTCTCGGTCTGCGGCGGGCTGATGGTGGTGCTTGCCGGGGTCTGTTATTCCGGGTTGTCCTATCCGCTGTCGGCGGCGCTCGGCATGTTGCTGCACATGAGCTGGCACGTGGTCGACGGCGCCGATGGCGATCTCGCCCGCCTGACCGGCCGGGCCAGCCCGATCGGTGAAATGGTCGATGGCCTGTCGGACTATCTTAGCCATGTCGTGCTCTACCTGATTCTGGGCTGGGTGCTCTCGCACCAGGCCGGGGCCTTTGCCGGCGGCGGGGGCTGGGCGCTGATCGTCTTTGCCGGGGTCAGCCATGCGGTTCAGGCCAACCACGTCGAAGTGCAGCGCCGGCAGTACCAGTACTGGGTCTATGGCACGCCGTGGATCCGCAGTTCGCACGACAGCGCAGAATCGGCGACCAAGCGCAGCTGGGCCGCGATGCTGGTTTCGGCCTATATCGGCGTCGCCAACGGGATGACCCCCCACGCGCTCAAGGTCGATGCCGCGATCGAGGCCGCGCAGGGTGACCGCGCCCGGCTCGATGCGATTGCCGCCGCGGTGCGCGCCGAAGCGCCGCTACTGCTGCTGATGTGCAAGATCCTCGGCCCCAACCCGCGCGCGATCGTGCTGGGACTGTCGATGTTTGCCGGCACCCCGCTGTGGTACATGCTCTACCAGTCGGTCGTGCTCAACGCGCTGCTGCTGATTTCGGTCAGCCTGCACAACGCGGCAGCCCGGCGCATCGCAGCAAAAATCGGGGCCTAGACGCGCCGGTTTGGCAGGCTATCCTCGGCGCAAACAGTCCGTGGGAGCGAGAGCCATGCCAACCGAAACCCTGCTGGGCGATGCCCGCGCCATTGCCGGCGAAATCGTCGCCCTGCGCCGCGCCATCCACGCCGAGCCTGAACTTGGCCTGCAGACCCCGCTGACCCGCGACAAGGTCCGCGCCGCGCTCGCCGACCTGCCGCTTGAATGGAACGAGGGCGCCTCGACCACCGGGCTCGTCGCAACGCTCAAGGGCGGCGCGGGCGAGGGGCGCACCGTGCTGCTGCGCGGCGATATGGACGCGCTGCCGATGCCCGAGGAAACCGGGCTCGACTATGCCTCAACCATTGCCGGCACGATGCACGCCTGCGGCCACGATGCCCACACCGCGATGCTCGCAGGCGCGGCGCGGCTGCTGTGTGCCCGGCGCGATAGGCTGCGCGGCGAAGTGCGGCTGATGTTCCAGTCGGGGGAAGAAGGCTACCACGGCGCGCGCTTCATGCTCGAGGACGGGCTGCTGGGCGGCAAGGGCACCAATCGCCCCCTGCCCGACGCGGCCTTTGCGCTCCACGTCATGCCCAATGCGCCGCACGGCATGGTCGCCGGACGCAGCGGGGCGCTGATGGCCTCGGCCGACCAGTTCGACATCGTGGTGACGGGCCGTGGCGGCCACGCCGCCATGCCGCATCAGGCGCTCGATCCGGTGCCGATCGCCTGCGAAATCGTCACCGCTATCCAGGCGCTGGTTGCCCGCCAGTTCGATCCCCACGATCCGGTCATCGCCACGGTCGCGCGGATCGAGGCTGGCACCGCGCATAACGTGATCGCCGATTTTGCCAGCCTGCGCGGCACGCTGCGCACGCTGTCATCGCGCCACCGCGAAAAGCTCCACGCCGCGCTGGAACAGCTCGCCACCGGGATCGCCGCCGCCCACGGCGCCTCGGCCAGCGTCACGATCACCCCCGGCTTCCCGGTCACGCTGTGCGATCCGCGCGCGGTGGCGATGGGCGAGGCGGTGACCAGCGACCTGTTTGGCGAGGCCGCGTGGCGCGGGCTCGACCAGCCGATCATGGGCGCGGAAGATTTCTCCTACGTGCTCGAACAGGTGCCGGGCGCGATGTTCTTCCTCGGCGTCGCCCATGCCGGGGCCGATTGGCACAAGTGCCACGCGATCCATTCGCCCCGGATGGTGGTCGACGAAGACGCCCTGCCGCGCGGCGCCGCGCTGCTGGCGGGCCTGGCCGAACGATTCCTCGCCCGCGGCTGGGACTGAGCAAGGGCCGCAGCCCTGCCAAGCGCAAGGATGGTGGCTGCCCCTGTCGCATATGCGAGGGCAGGCAGGTCGGTGCATGTTTAGAAAGTGGCGCACCCAAGAGGATTCGAACCTCTGGCCTCTGCCTTCGGAGGGCAGCGCTCTATCCAGCTGAGCTATGGGTGCGTGGCTGCGGCGGTTAGCAGCGTGTGGCGCGGCGCGCCAGTGCCTTTTGTGCGAAAGGTCGCGGTTAGCAATTTGGCAAGCATGGCCGGGCTAGCTTCGATTCGATGACCATGCAGCCCACCTTTACCGCGCCAAGCGGCGCCGCCGGCCAGGCAGGCGGCGTGCTGCCCGCTTCGGGCCGGGCCGAATTCGGGCAGGCCGCTGCCAGCGCGATGAGCATGAAATGGTCGGCGCTGCACGAAGCCGCCGCCGTGGTTGCCACGCTTGCCGGCCTTGCGCCCGAACCGATGCGCCCCGAACTGCGCAATTTCCCCGCGCTGATGCGCGATGCCGGCGGCTGGCGCCGGACCCTGACCGAACAGGGCATCGAGGATCTGGCCGCGATCATGGAACCGGGCCTTGCCGCGCTGCTGGCGGTGCACGCCCGCGGCGCCAATCCCGCCGCCGCCGCTTTGGCGCTGTGGCAGGAATTCCAGGCCGCGCGCGCCGGGCTACTGACGCTGACCCCGCCCCCGCCGGTAAGGGAACTGCGCCGCTTCACCTGAGCCGCGCTTGCCAAGTTCATGGTATGTTCCTAAACAGGGACCATGCCAGCCGATCCCGCGAATCACGCCGCTGCCCCCGCCGATACCGTCCAGCTCAAGGCTGCGCAGGCCGTTGCCCGGGGGATTGGCCGCCTGTTCGCACGCAATGACATCTGGTGCCTGCCCGAAATGCCGCTGCGCAATGGCCGCCGCGCTGATCTGATGGGGATCGATGCCAAGGGGCACCTCGTGATCGTCGAGATCAAGGTTGCGCGGGGCGATCTGCTGGGTGACGGCAAGTGGACCGACTATCTCGAATTTTGTGACCGGTTCTATTGGGGGCTGGCCCCGGAACTCGATCGCGCCTGCATGGAAGAGCCCGCGTTCCTGCCCGAGCGTTGCGGGCTGATCGTGGCCGATGGCTATGACGCTGAAATCCTGCGCCCAGCCACCACGGTGCCGCTGGCCGCCGCGCGCCGCAAGGTCGAGGTTGAGCGGCTGGCCCGCGCCGCGCTGCGCCGCCACGGGGTGCTGGGCGATCCCCACCTGTCCGGCTGGGGCGGATGACCCCGGCTGCCACTGGCGCAGCGGCGCTGGCCGCGATCAACGGCTGGACCCTGATCGAATTCTGGCGCGACAAGCGCCGGGCCGAACGCAAACTGCGCCGCATTCCTGAAGCCCGGCTGCTGGGCCTGGCGCTGTGCGGCGGCACTCCGGCGGCCTTCGCCGCGCGCCGCCTGCTGCGCCACAAGACCCGCAAGCAACCCTTCACCACCCGGTTGTGGCTGATCGCCGCGGCGCAGGTCGCCGCGCTCGTCTGGTTCGCCAGCGCCTGATCGGCCAATTGCCCTGACGCGCGGATCGCGCCATAGTCATCCGCGATGGCCTCTTCGCTGACCGCTCCCGGACGCCCCTTTGCCCCGTTCCGCTACCCCGCGTTCCGCGCGATCTGGACGGCCAACCTGACTTCCAACATCGGCTCGATGATCCAGTCGGTCGGCGCGGCCTGGCTGATGACCGACCTGACCCGTTCGCACCAGCTGGTCGCGCTGGTCCAGGCCTCGGTGACGATCCCGGTGATGGTGCTGGGCGTGTTCGCGGGGGCGATTGCCGACAATTATGACCGGCGCAAGGTCATGCTCGCGGCCCAGGCCGGGATGCTGGTTGCCTCGGCGCTGCTGGCGGCGATGACCTGGGCGGACGCGATCGGCCCGATCTCGCTGCTGGCCTTTACCCTGGCGGTGGGCGCGGGCACCGCGCTCAACGGCCCGGCATGGCAAGCCTCGGTCCGGTTGCAGGTTGGGCCGGGCGATCTCTCGCAGGCGATCTCGATCAACACCATCGCGTTCAATCTGGCGCGCAGCGTCGGCCCCGCGCTCGGCGGGCTGCTGATTTCGCTGACCGGACCGGCGCTGGCCTTTGCGCTCAATGCGCTCAGTTTCGTGGCGCTAATCGCGGTGCTGCTGCGCTGGCGCCCCGAAATGCCCGCACGCACCCGCCAGCCGATGATCCCCGCGATCAAGGCCGGGCTGGCTTTCTGCGCCGGGTCGAGCCCGGTGCGCCGGGTGCTGGTGCGCGGGCTAGTGTTCGGGTTCGGCGCAGCCGGGGTTCAGGCGCTGCTGCCGCTGGTGGTGCGCGAACAGCTCCACGGCACCGAGGTGGACTATGGGCTGACGCTCGGCGCGTTCGGGCTGGGCTCGATCGTGATCGCGCTGTGGGTGGCCCCGGCGCGGCGGCGCTGGGGGAGCGAGGCGGTGGTCGGCGTCGCCACCATGGTCTTTGCGCTGGCGATGCTGGTGGTGGCCCGGTCGATCTCGTTCCCACTGATCCTCGCCAGCCTGTTTATCGCGGGCGGCGGCTGGGTGGCCACGCTGACCAGCCTCAACGTCGCGATGCAGCTGCGTTCGCCCGAGGCGATTCTCGGGCGGTGCCTGGCGATCTATCAGGCGGTGACGTTCGGCGGCATGGCGCTGGGGGCCTATGCCGGCGGCCTCATCTCCGACCTGCTGGGCCTGCGCTTTGCGATCCATGCCGCCTCGGCCCTGCTGCTCGCCTCGCTGCTGCTGCGCTGGGTGGCGCCGATGCCCGCGCGCGATGACGGCCGGATCGGCAAGGATGGGGCCGCGCCCGCCACCGGCGCAACTTAACCGTTATTTCACCATGTTGCGCCAGAACGCGAGCGACAGGATCGCTGTCGGGGAAGCCACATGGATACGTATCGCGGGAATTTCATCGACCACGCCGGGCCGGACCTCGACACCGGGGACGACGACTATGCGCGCGAAGCACCGCCCGCGGTGATCGGCCAGGACGAGCGCCGGATGCAGGTGCGCGCCTACAACCACTGGGCGGGCCTGCTCGACAACCGCAATTTCCCCTCGATCGAGGATCTCGAGCCCGAGGCCCTGCCCGATTTCGGGCCCTATTCGGTGCTGCTCGATTTCTCGACCGGGATCGACAATCCCGCGATCCGCTTCCTTGGCACAGCGCTGGCCGAAGAATGCGGCGCCAGCACCCGCATCGCCACCCTGGCCGATGTGCCGAGCCGCTCGCTGCTGTCGCGGATCACCGATCACTACATGCAGATCCTCGCCAACCAGGCGCCGATCGGATTCGAGGCCGAATTCGTCAACCAGCGCGAGAAGACCATTCTCTATCGCGGGATCCTGCTGCCCTATTCGAGCGACGATGACACGATCGACTTCATCTATGGGGTGATCAACTGGAAGGAACTGGCCGACCAGAAGACCACCGACGCGCTGCTGCTGGAAATCGACCAGGCGCTCGATGCCGGCCATGCCGGAGACAGCCGCCGCGCCGATCCGCTGACCGACTGGGCCGATGGCCCGGCCGACGATGGCGACGACGACGTGCTCGATCTGGCCGCCTTCGCCGCCGACCTTCCAGACAGCGACGACGACCTCGCAATTGATCCGGATATGGCACTGGCCGATTGGCTGGCGGCTGCCCGCGAACTGGCGCAGGCCGCCCACGGATCGGAAGACCGCACCCGTCAGGCGCTCTATGCCGCGATTGGCCGGGCCTATGATTTCTCGCTCGCTGCTGCCGCCCAGCCCGCCGAATTTGCCGAACTGGTCGCGGATTCGGGGCTGGTGATCCAGCCGCGCGCGCCGATGACCCCGGTGGTCAAGCTGGTGTTCGGCGCCGATTACGACAAGACCCGCCTGACCGAATATGCCGCCGCGCTGGGCCATGCCCACCGGCTCGGGCTGGGTCAGGGCGAACTGGCCCGCCATCTGGCCGGCGCGCCCGGCGGGCTCAAGGGCGTGGTTGGCGAAGAGCGCCGCTTGAAACGCGCCGCCGCCGGCAAGACCGCCACGCCGCGCACCGCCCCGCGCGAGGAACTCGCTCGCAAGCTGCGCGCGATCACGGCCCGGCCGCTGGCCGAAGTGCCCAGCGCCGGCGAGGAATTCGCCCTGCTGGTCGCCCGCCGCCTGGCCTCGGGCGAAGTCGTACTGCTGGGCGAGGTCGCGTGCGATACCGCGCTGCTCGAACGCGCCGCACGCCAACTGGTCGGCTAGCGCGCCCGGCAATTGCGGGTTAGGGTTGGGGACACGGCCCGCCTTCAGCACCGGTTCAGGCGCTCGGCTGCCAGAAGGAACCCGATGCGCAAGTCTGGCCCGATCCGTTTTCTGACCCGCGCGCTCGCCGCGCTGGTTGCCAGTACCCTGATGGCCGAGCCGGTCATGGCCCAATCGGTGCTGCGCGATGCCGAAACCGAGGCGCTGTTTCACGACATGGCGGCCCCGATCGTCGCCGCTGCCGGGCTCGACCCCAGGAACGTCGACATCGTGCTGGTCAACGATTCCAGCGTGAACGCCTTCGTGATCGGCGGGCAGGCGGTCTATCTCAATTCCGGGCTGATCAACGAGGCCAGCAGCGCCAACGAAGTTCAGGGCGTGATCGCGCACGAACTTGGCCACATCACCGGCGGCCACGCGATCAGCGACGGCGGCAGCAAGGCGGCCACCTCGATCTCGATCCTCTCGCTGCTGCTGGGCGCGGCAGCCGCCGTGGCCGGCGCGGGCGAAGCCGCGATGGGTGTGATGATGGCCGGCCAGCAGGCCGCGCTCGGCAAATACCTCGCCTTTTCGCGCGGACAGGAAGCCAGCGCCGATGCCGCCGGGGCCAGCTTCCTCGCCAAGGCCGGAATTTCGGGCCGCGGCTCGATCAGCTTTTTCCAGAAGCTCCAGAACCTCGAAATGCGCCACGGCGTATCGCATGACGCAGACAGCGCATTCTATTCGACCCACCCGATGACCGGTGACCGGATCGCCACGCTGCAGGACACCTACCAGCAGGATCCGGCCTGGAACCGGCCGTCCGATGCCAAGCTCGAAGCGCGCTTCACCCGGGTCAAGGCCAAGCTGTTTGGCTATCTGGCCGAACCGCAAAGCACCATGCAGGTCTATCCGCCAAGCCAGACCGACGTGCCCGCGCGCTATGCCCGGGCCTATGCCTGGCACAAGGAGGCCTTCCTCGACAAGGCGCTGGGCGAGGCTGACGCGCTGCTCGCCAAGGCGCCCGAAGACCCCTATTTCCTTGAACTGAAAGGCCAGATCCTGCTCGAGGCCGGGCGCCCGCTCGATGCCCTGCCGCCGCTGCGCCATGCCACCGAAATTACCGGCAACCAGCCGCTGATCGCCACCACGTTCGGCCATGCGCTGATCGCCACCGAAAACACCGCCAATTTTGCCGAGGCCCAGCGCGTGCTCAAGGCCTCGGTCGCGCGCGACCGCGAAAACCCCTTCGCCTGGTATCAGCTCGGCGTGGTCTATGCCGCCAATGGCGACATGGCGCGCGCGCGGCTCGCCAGCGCCGAGCAGCAGGCGCTCGAATACCGCTTCCCCGAAGCCTTGCAGAGCGCGCTGGCGGCCGAGGCCACCCTGCCCGAAGGCACGCCCGACTGGCTGCGCGCGCAGGATATCGCGATGCAGGCGCGCGCGATGATTGAACGCCAGGGCAAACACCGGTAGCGCCTGCCTTCATGACCACGCCCAATCCCCGTTCGCCGCTTGTCCTGACCCTGGCCGGGCTTGTCCTGATGGTCGCAGGCGCGCTGGCCGGCTGGCAGTTCGAACGCCACCGCACGGCGGGCGGCGATATCGGCCCGGCAGTGCGCGCCTATCTGCTCGAACATCCCGAAGTCCTGCCCGAAGCGATGGAGCGCCTGCGCGCCAAGGAAACCGGCAAGCAGCTCGCCGCGATCGCCGACAAGATCACCACCCCCTTCCCCGGCGCCGTGCTCGGCAATCCGCAGGGCAAGGTCACGCTGGTTGAATTTACCGACTTTGCCTGCACCTATTGCCGTCGCAGCGTCGAAGATGTCGAAGCCCTGGTCCGCGCCAATCCCGATCTGCGGGTGGTGGTGCGCGAACTGCCGATCCTTTCGCCGCAAAGCGCGGTCGCCGCACGCTGGGGCCTCGCCGCCGCCGAACAGGGCCGCTACGCCGCCTTCCACAAGGCGATGTTCGCCGCCGGGCGCCCCGATCCCGCCAATATCCAGGCTGCTGCCAAGGTCGCCGGGCTCGATCTCGCCCGCGCCGCCAAGGTCATCGCCGATCCGCGCATCAATGCCGAAATCACCACCAACCTGCACTATGCCCAGACCCTCGGGTTCGATGGCACGCCCAGCTGGGTGATCGGCGATCAGGCGATCTCGGGCGCGGTCGGGCGCGAGGCGCTGGCCAAAGCGATCGAGGCCGCGCGCGAGGGGTGACGGCCTTGGCTAGCGCCGCGCCGCGATTTTCTGCTAGGGCTGGGTAATGGTTGTCCTGCCGTTCCACCCCACCCCCTTCTTCGCCAACAAGAACCGCGCGTTCTGGCGCCTGCAGGCGGCCGGCTGGGGCGGCGCGCTGCTGCTGCGCGCGATGTCGGGGCTGGCCAACGGGCTGCCGCTCTCGTTCCTCGTGCTGGTCCTGCTGGCGACGATCACCGGCTTTTCGATCACGCTGATCCTTGCGGTGATCTATCGCCAGCTGATCAACCGCCGCCCGATCGTGACCTGGGGGGTGACCGCGGTGGTCCTGCCCTTTGCGGTCGCGCTCTATTCGTTCATCGATGCCTGGGTGAACGGGCTCTACGCGGGCGATGCCAGCGTCGGCTTTGCCCAGCGCATCATCGGCCTGTTCTATCTTGACCTGACCCTGCTCGGGGCCTGGTCGGCGCTCTATTACGCGATCAACTTCTTCCTCCAGATCGAAGAGCAGAACGATCAGCTGATCCAGCTGGAAAACCAGGCGACCCAGGCCCAGCTGGCGATGCTGCGCTACCAGCTCAACCCGCACTTCCTGTTCAACACGCTCAATTCGATCTCGACCTTGGTGCTGCTCAAGCAGACCGAGCCGGCCAATGCCATGCTCAGCCGGCTTTCGGCGTTCCTGCGCTATACCCTGGTCAACGAACCCACCGGCCGCGTCACCGTCGCGCAGGAAATCGACACGCTCAAGCTCTACCTCGATATCGAGCGGATGCGGTTCGAGGAGCGGCTGCGCACCAGCTTCCTGATCGATCCGGCCACCCAGCCCGCGCTGCTGCCCTCGCTACTGCTCCAGCCGCTGGTCGAGAACGCGATCAAATATGCCGTCAGCCCGCAGGAGACGGGCGCCGAAATCACCATCGCCACGCAGCTCGTCGGTCAGAACCTTCGCATCACCGTCTCCGATACCGGGCCGGGATTGCAAAACGGCCCGGCGAGCAACAGGTTGACCGGCGTGACCTTTGATGGCGGCGAACAGGTATCAACGGGCGTCGGCCTTGCGAACATTCGCGACCGGCTGGCCCAGGCTTACGGCGAGGAACATCGTTTCGAGACGATGGAACCGGCCGAAGGCGGGTTTGCCGTGCTCATCGAAATTCCGTTCGAACGCCGCGAAACCGCGGCCGAGGCGCTGCCTGCCGACCGGCGCCCCGTGCTGGCCGGCTGAACCCAGGGACCAATCCCATGACCATCCGCACCATTCTCGTCGACGATGAAAAGCTCGCCATTCAGGGGCTGATGCTGCGTCTCGAAAAATTCCCCGATGTCGAGATCATCGACACCTGCTCGAACGGGCGCGAGGCGATCCGCAAGATCAAGACCGAAAAGCCCGATCTGGTGTTCCTCGACATCCAGATGCCGGGCTTCGACGGCTTCTCGGTGGTCAAGGGCGTGATGGAGATCGAGCCTCCGCTGATCGTCTTCGTCACCGCCTATCAGGAACACGCCGTGCGCGCGTTCGAGGCCAATGCCGTCAACTACCTGATGAAGCCGGTCGACGAGGACAAGCTCGCTGACACGATGGAGCGCGTGCGCACCCGGCTCGCTGAAAAGCGCAGCGCCGAGGAAGCCGAAAAGCTCAAGACCGTTCTGGCCGAAGTCGCCCCCGACGCGATCGAGGCGATCCCCGAAGAGGGTGAGCCGGCCGCGCGCTATGAAAAGCTCATCAACATCAAGGATCGCGGCCAGATCTTCCGCATCGACGTGGATTCGATCGAGCGGATCGAGGCGGCGGGCGATTACATGTGCATCTACACCGCCGACAATTCGCTGATCCTGCGCGAAACGATGAAGGATCTTGAGCGCCGGCTTGATCCGCGTGTGTTCCAGCGCGTCCACCGCAGCTGGATCGTCAATCTCAATCAGGTCCGGCAGGTCAAGCCGCACACCAATGGCGAATGCTTCCTGATCCTGGAAAGCGGCGCCGATGTGAAGGTCAGCCGCTCCTACCGCGACGTTGTCGCGCGGTTCGTGCACTAGGAGGCAGCGATCATGGGGGGCTGGCAGCTGACGGGGTTCAACCTCGACGCATTCGTCCGCGCGACGCTGGACGAGGATCTGGGCACCGGGCTGCCCGGCGGCGGGCACGACGTGACCAGCGAAAGCGTGATCCCGGCGGACGCGCGCTTTGCCGGGGTGATGGACACCCGCGATGCGATCACAGCGGCCGGGCTGCCGATCGCGGCCGCGTTTTTCCGCGCGCTCGATCCGGCGATGACGATTGACGTGCTGGTCGAGGAAGGCGCACAGGTTCCCGCTGGCACCGACCTGATGCGGATCGAGGGCACCGCCCGCGCCATGCTAACCGCCGAACGCGCCGCGCTCAACACCGTCCAGCATCTTTCGGGCATTGCTACCCTGACGCGCACCTATGTCGATGCGATGCAGGGCCGGGGCGTGCTGCTCGACACCCGCAAGACCATCCCCGGGCTGCGCCATCTCGAAAAATACGCGACCCGGATGGGCGGGGCCAAGAACCACCGCATGGGCCTGTGGGACGCGGCGATGATCAAGGACAACCACGTGGCCGTGGCCGGCGGTGTGGCCGAAGCCGTGCGCCGTGCGCGCGCGGCCGGGGTCAAGGACATCATCTGCGAGGTTGACCGCCTTGACCAGATCGAACCTGCACTCGCCGCCGGGGCCAGCCACATCCTGCTCGACAATATGGGCCCGGCGATGCTGGGCGAGGCCGTGGCGCTGATCGCCGGGCGCGTGCCGAGCGAAGCCTCGGGCGGGGTGCGGCTCGACACGATCGCGGCCATCGCCGCCAGCGGGGTCACCTATGTCTCGGTCGGGCGCCTGACGCAAAGCGCGCCGGCAGCCGATATCGGGCTCGATTTCACCCCGCTGTGATGCTTCGACGCCTTGCGGCCCCCTTAGGCTCTGCTGCGGCCTCAGGCCTGCTGCTGGCGGCCACCCCGGCGCTGGCCCAGGCGGCATCCTGTCAGCCGCCGCGATCCATCGAACTGCCCCGCCCGATCACGCCCGATGGCCCGGCGCTGCGCACGCCGATCACCGGCTATACCCTCGCGGTCAGCTGGTCGCCCGAATATTGCCGCGGCAAGGCTGGCGGCGCGAACGATTACCAGTGCGGCGGCCAGATCGGGCGCTTCGGCTTTGTCCTCCACGGGCTCTGGCCCGAAGGGCGCGGCAAGCCGCCGCAATGGTGCGCGCTGACCCCGCGCCCCAGCGCCGAGGAACTGCGCGGCAACCTGTGCATGACCCCGGTGCCGTGGCTGCTCGAACACGAATGGGCCAAGCACGGCAGCTGCATGGCTGCGACGCCCGGGGCCTATTTCCGGGCTGAGCAGGCGCTGTGGGGCAAGCTGCGCCTGCCTGATGCCGCGGCCATCTCGCGCCAGGGCGGGCTGACCGCGGGGGATCTGCGCCGCGCCTTTGCCGCGCGCAATCCCGGCCTGCCCGTGGCGGCGATCGGCCTGCTCACCAGCAACGGCGGTTGGCTGCGCGAAATGCGGCTGTGCTATTCGGCGCGATTCACCCCCACGGCCTGCACCGCGCGAACCTTTGGCCCGGCGGCATCCACCCCGCTCAAGATCTGGCGCGGGGATTAGCGGCGGGCGCGAAAGAAGCCGCGCAGCAGTTCGCCGGCTTCCGATTCGCCGATTCCGGCATAGACCTCGGGCCGGTGCAAACATTGGTCATGTTCAAACACCCGCGCGCCGTGTTCCACCGCGCCGCCCTTGGGATCGCCTGCCGCGTAATAGAGCCGCCCGATTCGCGCATGGCTGATCGCCCCGGCGCACATCGGGCAGGGCTCGAGCGTGACCCACAGCTCGCAGCCTTCGAGTCGTTCGCTGCCCAGCACCTTGGCAGCGGCGCGAATCGCCAGGATTTCCGCGTGTGCGGTGGGATCGGTCAGCCCGCGCGGAGCATTGTGGGCGCTGGCGATGACCACGCCGTCCTTGACCACCACCGCGCCGATCGGCACTTCGCCCGCCTGCGCACCCGCCTGCGCCGCGGCGAGCGCGGTTTGCATCGGTTCTGGAAGGGGCCAGCGGTTCATTTGCGCGGATTGGCCGCGATATCTTGACCGTTCAAGGGGGAATCGCTATGCGCCCGGCTTCTTCCGGCAACGGTAACGTATTTTCGAAGCGAGTTTAGCCATGTCCCGTATCTGCGAACTGACCGGCAAGGGTCGTCAGGTTGGCCACAACGTCAGCCATGCCAACAACAAGACCAAGCGCGTCTTCCTGCCCAACCTGCAGAACGTCACGCTGATGTCGGAAGGGCTGGACCGCAGCTTCAAGTTCCGCGTCTCGACCCAGGGCCTGCGCTCGGTCGAACACGTCGGCGGCCTCGACAACTGGCTGCTCAAGACCTCGGACGAAAAGCTTTCGACCGGCGCCCAGAAGGTGAAGCGCGAACTGCTCAAGAAGCAGGCCGCCTGATCTTCAGGCCTGTCCTGACCTCGTCAGGATAACGGCACCGAATCACCAAGAGGCGCGCGGGTTCACCTGCGCGCCTTTTGCTTTGCCGGCAGAGCGGCCGGATCAAGATCGAGCCGCCACAGCAAGGTCCGCTGGGTTGCCGCATCGTTGTTGTCGCTCATCAACCAGACCGTGACATGACCCTGCGATGCCGAAGGGCCTTGGGCAGGCTCGATCGCCAGCGCCTCGAAATTGTCGACCGGCAGGGGCCGCGCAAGGTCTGCCAGTTCGATCGCCGGCCAGACCCCGCCCGCGCGAATCGCGGCAGGATCCGCCAGCAGGATTTTCCCCGCGAATCGCGCCGGCATCGGCCATACCAACCGCCGCATCAGCACCAGCACGCGCCCATCGGGTAGCTGCGCCATGTCGGTGGGGCGATACCCCGCCGCCCCGGCAAAGCGAAAGCGCACCGCGCGCTGCACGGCGGCGGGATCCTGCGCGAACAAGAGCGCGGGATGGCCCGAACCATCCTCCCACCCGGCATAGCTTTCCGAGAGGATGACAAAGCGCCCATCGGCCAGCCGGACCATTGCCTCGGGCCCGGTGTTCTGGGGCCAGCCGCGCATCTCATCGGGCTGGCGCAGCGCCTCGAGCGTCATCCCCGGCGCAAACCGGGCGACCGCGTTGCGCCCTTCGAGCGCGATCCACACCTGGCCCGTGGCCGGATCGCGGGTGGCGGATTCGATATCCCGGCTCTGCTTGCGCGCTGGCGCATCGCCCAGCAGCGGCCATTGCCGCGCGGGGGCGGCTGCGCTGCCCGGCTTGGCGAAATCGAGCGCGAAGCCCTTGTCGCTGAGCGCGAGCAGATGCCCGCCGCCCGCTGGCAGCAGGGCCGAATAGCCGCCAAAGTCATCGTTAGGGCTGGTCAGCTGCCAGGCCCCCGCCAGCCGGAACGGCCCAAGGCGGCAGCAACCGCGCGGCAGGTCGAGGGGGGCCAGTTCGACCCGCTGGTCATGATTGGGCACCGCGCGCGGCGCGCGCCACCATGTCCCGGGCGCAAGGCCGAGGATCAGCAGCAGGATCAAGACGATGCGGCCCATCGCCGGGGTGTGACGCGCCGCTGCCCGCAATTCAAGCGCCAAGGCCCATGCGCCCGGTGATTGACGCGCCCGGGCGGCGCGCGCATCATCGCGGGCAATCCCGCCTCAAGCCACGGAACCCAGCCCTTGCGCCCATCCACCCTGATCGCCGCCATCGCCCTTGCCGCCGCCGCCGCGCCCGCGCTTGCCGCCGGCAAGGACAAGGATGACAACGCCGCGCCCCCGCCGGTCTTTCAGGCGGTGATCGACTGCCGCGCCGAAGCCGATCCGGCCGCACGGCTGGCGTGCTATGACAAGGCGGTAGGGGTGATGGCGCAGGCCCGCTCAACCAAGGAGCTGGTGGTTGCCGATCGCGCCACCATGCGCGAGGCGCGCAAGGGCCTGTTCGGCCTCTCGCTACCCTCGCTGAAACTGTTCGGCGGCAGCGAAAGCGAAGACGTGACCGCGATCGATGGCACGATCGACAGCAGCTATGCCGCCAAGGACGGCAACTTCATCTTCGTGCTGGAGGACGGCGCCCGCTGGAAGCAGGTGGAAGGCCGGCCGGCCTATGCCCGCAAGGGCGATCCGATCCACATCGAAAAGGCTTCGCTCGGCAGCTTCTTTGCCAAGATCGGCAAGGGCCACAACGCCCGGGTCGTGCGCATCCAGTAACCTGGGCGCAGCGCCGCCGGGCGGAGCGAGCGATCAGTTACCCATGTTGCCGCGGGTTTCGTCCATCAGGCGCAGGGTATCGCGGGCAACGCGGTTGCCATCACGATCGGCCGACGACCAGTCGCGCAGGGTGCGGCACACGGTGTGGGCCTTGGCGAGCGTGCCGATCTCCACATCGCTGCGGCAGCGGATGTAATAGGGGTGATTGGAGCTGACGGTCTTGTTGAAGGCCCGGATTTCCTTGAGCGTCATGTGGCTCGGATCGGGTTCGGCAATCGTCGCGGGTTCGGCCGCCGGCACGGCGGTGGCAGCAGCGGCAGACAGGATGAAGGGCAGAAGAATCATGATCAGGATGGTCCCTGGCAATAGGAATATGCCGCATAATTAAGCCCTGCCGCGCGGGGCGGCAAGATCATTGCCCTGTCGTTGGTCGAATGGCAGCGCCGCTCAGCGCGGTGCCAGTTCCTCGTCGCCGGCTTCGAAATACTGGACGATGGCCTGCTGCTCACCTTCGCTGAGGTGCGGGTTCCAGGTATCGATGATCAGGATGTGACGGCGCTGGTCGCTGCGGTTCCAGGCCTCGTGATCGATCGAATCGTCAAAGGCGAAGGCCTTGCCCTCCACCCATTCGCGGGTCTCGCCCCCGACGCGGAACCCGCAATCGGGCGGCACATCGAGCGCGAGGTGGATGATCGCGCGGGTGTTGGTGACCCCGGTGTGCGGCGGGATCGCGCTGTGCGGCTTGAGCATCGAGAAGAACGCGTTGGGCGCCTTGCCGGGGATCTGCGCCAGCGGAAGCCGCTTGAGCAGCGCCGCGGTGCGCGGGCAGCGATCGAGCACGGCCTGGTTGGGGCGGCCATATTCGTAGAGGAAGCAGGCGCTCCAATCGTCGTTGTGGCTCAGCTCGCTCCACTTGTTCTCGGGCGTGCCTTCATCGAGCCGGACATAGGGGATGATCGCGGGATTGCCCTCGGCGAGCAGGCCGTGGAGTTCCTCGCGAATGTCGGCGGTGGCAGCCTCCAGTTCCTCGAGCCAAGGGAAATGCTTGCGGTCGAAATATTCGTCGGCGGGCAGGAACGGATAATAGAGCCCCGCGCAGTCGTTGTAGAACACCTGCCGCCGGCCCAGCGACAGATCGTAGAAGGCCCGCACCCGGCGGCGCTCGGTTTCATCAAGCTGCAGCTCAAGGCTGTCATAGACCCGGTCGGCCGACGCGCCGAGCCGCGCCTGCAGCGCCGCGACATAGGCGCGCCCGGCGGCCAGTTCGGCCTCAAGCTCGGGCGAGGGGCGTTCGATCCCCGCGGCGAGCTGCAACGCGCCCGACCAGGCAGTGAGCGCCGCCTGTTCCTCGCCGGCGCGCTCCAGGTTTTGGGCCTTGCGCAGCTGGGCGAGAATATCGGTCCGGTCGATTTCAAGCGCGTGTTCGAGCGCCTCGCGTTCCCCGGCATCGTCGCCCGCCATGCGCAGCGCGTGGGCCAGGTTGCGCCACAGCGCGCCCGCGCTGGAATCCTCCGCGATCGCCCGGCGAAACGCCTCGGCCGCGCTGGCGCCATTGCCGCTGCGCAGGGCAGCCATGCCCTCCGCATTGGCCTGCTGGGCGGCCTGCAGCCGCGCTGGATCGATTTGCCCCGTCATCCCGCCGGGATAGGGCGGGGCGCGCAGCCGGGCAAGCATGAGTTAGGGGCGGGAGTTGCAGGCCGGCCCGCGCGCCCCTAGGCTGGGGCGATGACTGCTCCCCGCTTCGACCTGTCCGACGCACAATGGCTTGCGCACCGTCATGTCGAAGGGCACGACCACCTGCGCTTCGTACACCTGCCCCGCGCCGAGCATCGCCGCGCCCCGTTCCTGACCGATGAATATCTCGGCAGCAATCGCCCGGCCCACGATGTTCCGGTCGAGCAGTGCCTTGCCACCCTTGCGCCCCGGCGGATGGGCTTCCTGTTCCATTCGGCGTTCTGCGGATCGACCCTGCTGCTCTCGGCGCTCGATCGCCCGGGCGTGGCGATGGGCTTGTCGGAGCCGGTCGTCCTCAACGACGTGGTCGGCTTTCGCCGGCGCGGCGCGCCCGGGGCCGCCGTGGCGCGGCTGGCCGATGCGGCAACCCGCGCGCTCGCCCGACCGTTTGACGCGGGTGAGATGGTGGTGGTCAAGCCATCCAACGTGCTCAACCCGCTGGCCGAACTGCTGCTGGCGCTGCGCGCCGATGCCCCGGCGATCCTGCTCCATGCCCCACTGGAAACCTTTCTGGTGTCGGTGGTGCGCAAGGGGCTGTGGTGCCGGCTGTGGGTGCGCGAACTGCTCGAAGGCTTCCTGACCGATCAGGCGGTCGATCTGGGCATGGCCCCAGGGGACTATTTCCGGCAGAGCGACCTGCAGGTTGCCGCGACCGGCTGGCTGGCGCAGCACGCGCTGTTCCACAAGCTGGCGGCCAAACTCGGCCCGGGGCGGATCGCCACGCTCGATTCAGAAACCCTGACCGCGCGGCCCGCCGATGTGCTGGCGGCAGCGGCAGCGCACTATGGCCTGGCGGCAAGCGCAGACGATGTCGCGGCGATGGCGGCCAGCCCGGCCTTTACCCGCCACTCCAAATCCGGCGCGGCTTTCGATGCCGCCACGCGCGAGGCCGAATATGCCGCCGCGCGCGCGGCCCACGATGACGAGATCGGTAAGGTTGCGACCTGGGTCCGCGCCGTGGCCGAGGCCAATGGCATCGCCGAAACCCTGCCGCTGCCGCTGCTAGGCTAAGCCCGCCGCTGGAGCGGGGCCTCTGCGCCCCGCCTGCTCTTCATATTGACGCCAACAAAAAGGGGGCGGGCATTGCTGCCCGCCCCCCAATTGTCTTGCGAGAAGTTCGCTTAGAACTTCAGCGCAGCGCTGACCGCGAAGCGGCGACCCAGCGCGTCGTAGCTCGACGGATAGGTGTTGCCACCGTTCTGCGAGGTGGTGCCGACGGTGCCACCGACGACCGGCGGCTTCTTGTCGAACATGTTGAACATCGACATGGTGATGTCGAGGTTCTTGGTCACTTCGAAGCGCGTGGTCAGGTCGAAGTTGCTGTAGGCGTTGATCGTGCGGAATGCGCTGTCGATCAGGCAGCCTTCACCACCATTGGCAATGGCGTCAGCAGCATCGGTGGTCGGCACGGTGGTGCAGCCAGCGACGTCCGAAGCCATCTGCAGGTCTTCAAGGTGAACCTTGTTCATCCAGCGCCACAGGAGCGACACATCGACCGGGCCGATGCTGAGCGTGGTGCGCTGGTTGAACGAGAACTTCGGCTGGATCGACGAGCAGTTAACCGAGTACTGGTTGACGCATTCGCGATTGATCGAAGTCGGGGTCGCCTGGAACAGCGAGTGCGCGGTGTAGTTGCCGTTGAACGACAGCGACAGACGCGACTCCTGGCCCAGCAGGGTGCCGATGCCAGTGGTGTAGTTCAGGTTGAGGTCGACACCGTTGGTGGCCAGGTGGCCCAGGTTCGACAGCACGCCATAGAGACCACCCGTGGTCGCCGGATCGCCGTCAAGGCCACCGGTGATCGGGTTACGACGGATCACGGTGCAAGCCGCGTTGGTAGCGCTCGAAGCCGAGATGCTGCCGAAGCAAGCCGAGACCAGGTCAGCCGGGGTCGGCGTGGTGATCGCGTTGTTGACCTTGATGTCGTAGTAGTCGAGCGAGGCCGAGAAGCCCGGGATGAAGGCCGGGGTGAAGACCGCGCCCGCCGTCCAGGTGGTGGCGGTTTCCGGGCCAACAGCGGTGTTGCCGCCGCTGGTGATGTTGGCCTGACCGGCGGTCGGGTTGCTGATCGTCCCGATGGTGGCCGAAGGCGCACCCTGAGCGATACAGACCGCACGCAGGTTGGCGTTGCTGACCGGCGCGGTGCCGGCGCAGGGATCAACGCCCAGGTTGGTCAGGCCGGTCGACACGGGCGAGAACAGTTCGCCGATGTTCGGGGCGCGGACCGCGCGCTGGTAGTTACCACGGATCTTGAGGTCCGCAGTCGGAGCCCAGGTCGCAGCAACCTTCCAGGTGGTGGCATCATAGGTCGGGCTGCCAGCAGCCGCGATCTTGTAGTGCGACTGACGCAGACCGCCTTCGAGGCTCAGTTCCTGGATCAGCGGCTTGTCCGAAGCGATCGGAACGATGACTTCGGCGAAGCCTTCGTACACTTCGTAGCCACCCTTGATGTCCGGAGCCGCGCCGCCGGCGCCGCCCAGTTCACCAGCCGTCTTCGACAGGATGTCCGAAGCCTGTTCGGCCTGATACTTGCGGTATTCGGTACCAACGGCGAAGTTGATGCTGTCACCAGCCCAGGGCGAGCTGATGCCGGTGTCGCCGCTGATCACACCCTTGACCTGGTCAAGCTTGGTGTTGACCTGGGTGGTCGAGTTGTCGCTGATGTAATCAGACATCGCCGAAGTGATCGAACCGTTCGCGCCGAAGATGTTCAGCGGGACGCAGCCACCCGAGTTGGTGAGGCAGGTGCTGGTGTTGGTGGCCAGCAGGGCCTGACGAACGCGCGAGAGCAGAACGTAGTTCTGAATGTTCTGCAGCTTCTTCGATTCGCCGTGAGCGGCCGAAACGTCGAAGTGGATCGAGTCGGTGATGTCACCACGCAGACCGGCGCGGAAATCGAACACCTGGGTGTTGTAGCTCGAAATACGCGGACCGACTTCGGTGGTGCGGCGACGCAGACCGAAGGTGAAGGTGCGGTAGTTCGGATCCGTCGGGCTGGTGGCAGCGGCGGCCAGGGCGCATTCCGCGGTGGTCAGCGTCTGGTTGCCGGCAACAGCCGTGTTGGTGTCGGCGTTGGCGCACAGGTAGGTGCGCTGCGCAGCGGTCATGAACGGGTTCGAAACCGGCACGGTGACCGACGAACCGAACACGCCCGAAGGAGCGATGATGGTGTCGACCGTGTTGTTCGAGTACATGCCACGAGCGTAGGCGGTCAGCCCGTCGGCCAGCTCGTAGTGAGCCTGGCTGAACATGTTGAAGCGCTTGAAGGGCACCTGGAACACGTTGTACGGGTTGAAGTTGAACGGCGTCGAGTAGGCGCCGATGTTGGTGCCATCAGCCGAGATCTGACGACGGCTGCGGCCGCCACCGATGTCGAGAGCCGACGGGGTGGTCGTCGACGAACCCTGGCCAGCGGTGTAGGTGGCGTCGTAGGATTCGAGCGTCACGTTCGACCACGGACGATCGCCGCCCATGTAGACCGGATTCGACTTCTGGTAGCCCAGCGACAGCACAGCGTTGCCGCGGCCGTCGTCGAAGTTGGCGCCCAGGGTCACGTCGGTGCGGAACACGTTGCCGTCGCCACGCTGGGTGGTCTGTTCCGAAGCCGTCGCGGTGAAGCCGGCGAAGTCCTTCTTGGTGATGAAGTTCACCACGCCCGAGATGGCGTCAGCGCCGTAGGTCGAGCTGGCGCCGCCGGTCAGCACGTCGGTGCGCTGGATCAGGGCGAGCGGGATGTTGTTAAGGTCGACGCGGCCGGTAAGGTCGGCCGGAACGATCCGGTCGCCGTCGAGCAGCACGATGTTGCGGTTGGAACCCAGGCCGCGAAGGTCGACGTAGGACGAACCACCGTTACCGTTGTTCACGTTCGAACCGACCGAGGGAACGGCGCCGG
This sequence comes from uncultured Novosphingobium sp., assembly GCA_937996535.1. Classification (GTDB taxonomy): domain Bacteria; phylum Pseudomonadota; class Alphaproteobacteria; order Sphingomonadales; family Sphingomonadaceae; genus Novosphingobium. The sequence continues at coordinate 23,393 of CALKVF010000107.1, forward strand.
GCAGAGTGCGCAGCACTTCTTCAGCGACGTTCGACTGACGCAGTTCGAGCTCCTGGCTGCCGATGGTGGCAATCGGGGCCGAAGCGGTCAGGTTCGGGTTGCGGATCAGCGACCCGGTAACGACGATGGTCTGGTCCTTCTGGGCAGCGGTATCGTCTTCAGCCGCGGCGTCTTGCGCGTAGGCAGCAGCCGACGAAAGCAGCGCCATGGCACCGCCGGCGACCAGGTAGGTCGTGCTCGAAAGGAGCGATTTCTTGGTGATTTTCACAGGTTAGTCCCTCTGTATATCCGGTGGACGAACGCACCCGGATTCCTGATCACCCGCGCATCTGGACAGCCGAAACTGTAGCCAGAATTACGGATAGATGGGGCTGGAATGACGAAACTCTAAGGCGCGGGCAAAGGATTTTCACGCAATTGCAACATTCACCCCTACTCCTGTGGCAACCAAGCCACAGGAAAGCGGCACATGCGCAATATTTTTACGTCACGCAGGATTCTTGCGCAATTTACAAGCTTGATGGGAAGCAGGCCTCGGCCCGGATCAGGGCATCGGCCCGACAAACAGCAGCGGATCGAGCCGCGCGTCGCGCCATTTGATCGACCAGTGGAGGTGCGGCCCGGTGGCCCGGCCGGTCATCCCGATATTGCCCAGATACTGCCCCTGGCGGACCACATCGCCGACCTTCACCGCCAGTTTCGAGCAATGCAGGAAGGCGCTGTTGAGCCCCATGCCGTGGTCGATCATCAACAGGCGCCCCTCCAGCGTGAAGGGGCTGTCAGCCGCGAGGATCACCACGCCGTCAGCCGGGGCGACGAACGGCGTGCCGCTGGCCCCGGTGGCGATGTCCATGCCCGAATGGTAGCTGCCCGGGGTGCCGTTGTAGATCCTCTGCGAGCCGAACCGGCCCGACAGCCGGCCGCGCGCCGGCCAGATGAACTTCTGCTGCCAGCCCGCCGAGGGGTGATCGACGCCGCGCGCCGCCTTGATCCGGGCCAGCTCAGCCTCGCGCCGGATCTGGAATTCAGGGCTGGGGGGCGTGCCGGGCTTGGGGCCCAATGGGATATATTCAAGCTGCCAGGCGCGCGGAGCGATGGCGAGCGTGCGGCTGAGCGCCGTGCCATCGGCGAGCCGCGCGGTCAGCACCGCGCTGCGCGGGGCATCGCGGTCAAAGGCAATCAGGAAGCGGCCATCGCCGGCCACGGTAACCGGCACGCCATCAAGGCTGAGCGCGGAGCCGCGCGGAGCCATGCCGCGCGCCCAGCCGCCCTGGGTCAACTGACCGGTAAGCGCGAAATCGGCGGCCGGCGCGGCAGCAGCGGACCATGCCGCCAGCCGGGGGGCGCCCACGGCGGCAAGGCCCAGCGTGGCGATCCCCAGAACGAGCGGCGCGGTGCGACCCACGGCCGCGCTCAGCCCTGGCCGAGCAAGCGGCGGGTGGCGACTTCGGGGCTGGCGTAGGCTTCCTGGCGCTCAGCGCTCCAATAGCGCAGTTCCTCCAGCGGGATCGCCGCGGCGGTCACCGCGCAGATGACATGGTTGCCCGGGCTGACCACCCGGAAGCCATTGGGCTCGAAGAACAGGGTGGCGGGGCGATCGGCTGCAGACATCAACATGGGCCCTTCCTAACCGAAGCGGCGGCTCAGAGCAATTTGCCCTGCTCGGGCGGGGCGGGGCGGGGCGGGGCTTTCGCCTTGGGCGCGGCACGGCTGGGCGCAGGCGCGCCATCGGCGGGGACCACCCCGAGTTCGCCATCGCGGAAATGCAGGGTCAGCCCGGTTTCGCCCGCCACGGCAGCGCGGGTCACCAGCGTGCGCCCATCGGCCCCCGTCACGCGGACATAGCCGCGCTGGAGCACCCGGTCGGGATCGAGCGACTGCGCCAGCCGCGCCAGGGCATCGAGCCGGTCGCGCGCGCGGTCGAGCCGAGCCGAAAGCAGCGGCAGCGACAGCCGCCCGGCCACCTGCTGCAATTGCGCACGGGCGAGATGGGTGCGCTCGCCCAGCCCGCGGCGCAGCCGTTCGGCCTGCTCATCCAGCGCCTGGGCATGGGGGCTGAGCAAGGCATCGGGCGCGGGCAGACGCTCGGCCCGGGCGGCCAGCCGCTCACGCCCCAGCTGCACCGGGCGCACCACTGCGCGGCGCTGACGTAATGCGAGTTCGGCAAGCTGGGCGAGCAGGTCTTCGCGCACCGGCACTGCGATTTCAGCCGCCGCAGTCGGGGTGGGCGCGCGCAGGTCGGCGGCGAAATCGGCCAGCGTCGTGTCGGTTTCATGGCCGACCGCGGAAATCACGGGAATCGTCGAGCCCGCGATCGCACGGACCACGGCTTCCTCGTTGAAGGCCCAGAGGTCTTCGATCGAGCCGCCCCCGCGCGCCACGATCACCAGATCGGGGCGGGGTACCGCGCCGCCCGCGGGCAAATCGGAAAAGCCGCGCACGGCGGCTGCCACCTGTTCGGCCGCGCCCTGGCCCTGAACCAGCACCGGCCAGACCACGACATGGCTGGGGAAGCGGTCGGCCAAGCGGTGGAGGATGTCGCGGATCACTGCGCCGGTCGGCGAAGTCACCACCCCGATCACCCGCGGCAGGAACGGCAGGCGGCGCTTCTTTTCGGGCGCGAACAGCCCTTCGGCCTCAAACCGGGCCTTGTTGCGCGCGAGCAGGGCGAGCAGCGCGCCTTCGCCCGCCACTTCCATCCGCTCGATCACGATCTGGTAGTTCGAGCGCCCCGGATAGGTGGTGAGCTTGCCGGTGGCGACCACTTCGAGCCCGTCCTCGGGCTGGAATCCCAGCCGCTGGGCCGTGCCGCGCCACATCACCCCGTCAAGCCGGGCATTCTCGTCCTTGAGGGTCAGATAGACGTGGCCCGAGGCCGCGCGCTTGAGCCCGGAAATCTCCCCGCGCACCCGCACGAAGCCGAACCGATCCTCAACCGTGCGCTTGAGCAGGGCGGAAATCTCGCTGACAGAGAGCGCTGCGGCGTTGTCGCCCGCCGACTCCTTCGCTACCAGCCCCTCGGCGAAAGCATCGTCATCGGTGAAAGGCGGAACGCGAGACATGAATATCCTGCTGCTGGGATCGGGTGGGCGCGAACATGCGCTGGCATGGAAGCTGGCGCAATCCCGCCTGTGCGACAAGCTGTTCGCAAGCCCTGGAAACCCGGGAATTGCCGACCATGCCGAACTCACTCCGCTCGAGCTGACCGACCACGCCGCCGTGCTGGCCTTCTGCGAGGCCCAGGCGATCGGGCTGGTCGTGATCGGCCCCGAAGCCCCGCTGGTCGATGGCCTGTCAGATGCGCTGCGCGGCGCGGGCGTGCCGGTGTTCGGACCGAGCAAGGCCGCGGCCCAGCTTGAAGGCAGCAAGGCCTTCACCAAGGAACTGTGCGCGCGCCACAACATCCCGACCGCCGGGTTCGAACGCGTGGCAAGCGAAGCCGAAGGCATGGCCGCACTCGGCAAGTTCGGCATCCCGGTGGTGATCAAGGCCGATGGCCTTGCCGCCGGCAAGGGCGTGACCGTGGCGATGACCCGCGCCGAGGCCGAAGGCGCGGTGCGCGACATCTTCTCGGGCCGCTTCGGCGAAGCCGGGGCCGAAGCGGTGATCGAGGAATTCCTCGAAGGCGAGGAAGCCAGCTTCTTTGCGATCACCGATGGCCACACCATCGTGCCGTTCGGTTCGGCCCAGGATCACAAGCGCGTCGGCGATGGCGATACCGGCCCCAACACCGGCGGGATGGGCGCCTATAGCCCGGCCCCGGTGCTGACCCCGCTGCTCGAAGGCGAGGCGATCGAGCGGATCGTTGCCCCCACGGTGCGGGCCATGGCGCAGGAAGGGATGCCCTATTCGGGCGTGCTCTATGCCGGGCTGATGCTGACCAAGACCGGCGTCCAGCTGATCGAATACAACGCCCGCTTCGGTGATCCCGAATGCCAGGTGCTGATGCTGCGGCTGGAAAGCGATCTGGGCGAGCTGATGCTGGCCGTGGCCGAAAACCGGCTGGCCGCGCTGGAGGCCCCGCGCCTGTCCCCCGATACCGCGCTGACCGTGGTGATGGCCGCCAAGGGCTATCCCGAAACCCCCGAAAAGGGCGGCGCGATCGCCGGGCTGGACGGCGCCGAGGCGACCGGCGCCAAGGTGTTCCATGCGGGCACCGCGCTCAAGGATGGGCAGCTTGTTGCCAATGGCGGGCGCGTGCTCAACGTCACCGCGCGCGGGCGCAATGCCACCGAAGCCCAGGCCCGCGCCTATGCCGCGGTCGATGCGATCGATTTTGCCGATGGCTTCTGCCGCCGCGATATCGGCTACCGCGAAGTGGCGCGCGAAGCGCAGGGCTAAGCCAGCCAGTCCTTCACCGCCCACAGCGGGAGGTAAGGACGCGCCAGCGCTTTGTCGATCGCATAGGGCCACCAGCCGGGCCCGAATGGACAGTAGAGCCGCACCGGCACCCCCAGCCGCGCCGCCAGCGCGCTGGTGCGCCGGCGCGGCAATCCGCGCAGCTGTTCCAGCTCGCACGGGGTTCCCGCCGCCTTGAGCATGGTCAGCGCGGCTTCGGCCAACAGCGGATCGTGGGTGGCGATGGCGACCGGTGCGGCGCGGCCCGCCAGCACGCGAACCAGCGCGCGGTAGGCCCCGTCGATATCGGCCAGATCGCCCGCCGGATCGGCCCATTCGCCCTTGACGATCCGCAGCCGCACCGGCGCATCACGCAGCGCCTCGGCATCGCCCAGCGACCGCCGCCAGCGCGCGGGCAGCACCGCGCCAATCCCCGGCTGGGCGGCAGCCATGGCGAGAGTCGCCGCGGCCTGGGGCTCGGCATGGGCGTCGAGCACCACGTCCAGCCCCGCCGCGGCAATCGCCGCCAGCGCCGCGGGATCGAAGCCGAACGCCGGCGCCTTGACCGAGAGGTAGCTGTCACAGCCCGCCTCGCGCAGCCGCGCGGCAAGATCGCGGTAAGCTGCAACAATCGCTTCGGCCGGGGCATCGGCAGGCTGGAAATAGCCGGCGCTGGTGCGCAGCCCGCGCTGCCAAAGCCGGGCGCAGAGCTGGGCCGCCTCGGCCGGGCCGGGCGCGGGCAGCAGCCGTCCGGCCAGGCCCGGCAGGGCATAGCGCGCGCTACGCAGTCCGGCCCACAGCCGCCCCTTCACCGCTGCACCTTCGCGCGCAGCCATGCCCAGCCGTCCTCGGCCAGAGCTGCGATGCCGCGCCAGTTGGCGGGATAGGTGCGCAGGCGCACACACGGCGCGCTTTCGCGGGTCCAGAGGTCGGCGATCCACGGTTCGGCCTGGCCCATCAGCTCGAACCCGGTCAGTCCGCGCTGCGCGGCATTACGCAGGCAGTACAGCATCAGCAGGGTGCCGGGGGAGCAGCGGGCATAGGCCTCGTCAAAGCCGATCTTGTAGAGCCAGTAGCGCCCGCGCCATTCCACCGCGAGCTGCATCGCCACCGCGCGGCCCGCAATCCGCAGCAGCGCGACGCGCGTCATACCGCGCGCGGCGGCTTCGCCAAGATAGCTGCGAAAGAACGCGGCCTTGGCGGCATCGGCAGCAATCGCGCTGCCAGCGGCCTCCTTCCAGCTGCGCTGTTCGACCGCAATCGCCTCATCAAACAGCGCGCCGAAGCTTTCGGGACCGGGGGCGTGGAGTTCGTAGGTCACGGCGCCGAGTTCAGCAGCGCGGCGCGCGGCGCGGCGAAAGTCAGAGCGGCGCCCGGCGTTGAAGCGCGCTTCGGGCTCGGCCCAATCCGGCCCCAGCGCAATACGCGGGCAGGGCGGGGCCGGGCGCACCCGCAGCCAGCCGCGCCCACGCATCGCCGCTACCAGGGCCGGGACCAGCAGCGATCCCGCCGGGATCCGCGCCAGATCAAGCGGGCGCGCCTGATCGGCGATCAGCCGGGCGAGCCGGGCCGCGCCGGCGGCATCGCGGCAAACGACATCGACCGGTTCGGCGACATCGCGCGCGCCGGGCTCCTGCCAGCGCGCCAGGGGCTGCGCGGCATGGGTCAACGCGATCATCGCAGATGGATCAGCGCCGCCTGCGCAAAACAGCACGGAGGGCGCGCCGCGTTGAAGGCTGTGGGTGAGGGCCAGAGTGAAGGCGGGATGCTGGGTTGGCAGGGCCGCATGGGGGGCTAGCTGGCGCCAGCCATGGAGCAGCGCTGCCGCGCCTTGCGGGCCGGCAAGATCGAGCACGCTGTCTGGTGGCCCAAGTGCGGTCACGGTGACTCCCTCAGCCCCGCACTAGGCACCAAGGTCCTAAGAAACCCCTGCACGCGCCGCGCCGCACCACAGGCGCAAAAGCAAACGGCGCCCGCTCCCCACAGGGAACGAGCGCCGTAAACTCGCGCGGAATGGCCCGGCTGGCGGGCCGTTCCTTACGCTACCGCAAGTAGATTACTTGGCGGCTTCGGTCGCACCGGCAGCGCTGGCGTCAGCGGCAGCAGCGTCGGTCGCAGCATCGGTAGCAGCGTCGGTCGCGGCGTCGGTGGCAGCGGCTTCTTCGGTGGCGGCGGGAGCCGCTTCTTCACCCTTGCTGCAAGCAGCGAGAGCCAGCGAGCTGGCGACGGTAGCGAGAACGAGAACAGTCTTGCGCATTTTAAATGCCCCCTTCGGTTTTAGGCGGCGCCAACCTAATCGAAGAGAGGCCCCGCAAGCAATCGGTAAAATTATATTTTATATCAATATATTAGCTAAAGCGGGCGGCAACCAGAGCCTTGAGGTCGGCCTCGGGACGCGCGCCGTAGTGCGAAATGATTTCCGCCGCGCAGATCGCGCCCATGGTCAGGCAATCGCTCACGGCCCAGCCGCGAGCATGGCCAAACAGGAACCCGGCGGCGAACAAATCGCCCGCCCCGGTGGTGTCGACCACCTGCTCGATAGGCTCGGCGGCAACGGCGAAACGCTCACCCCCGGTGACCGCCACGGCGCCGTGTTCGCTGCGGGTCACGACCAGCATCGGCACCTTGGGCGCGAGCGCGGCCAGCCCGGCATCGAAATCATCGAGGCCCGTCAGCGAGGCCAGTTCGACGTGGTTGGCAAACAGGATGTCGATTTCGCCAGCATCGATCATCGCGCGGAAATCGTCGCCGTGACGCTCGATCACGAAGGCATCGGACAGGGTGAAGGCGACCTTGCGGCCAGCATCCCTGGCTGCCGCAATCGCCCGGCGCATCGCCGCGCGCGGTTCTTCGGGATCCCACAGGTAGCCTTCGAGGTAGAGCACCCCGGCCGAACGGATCGCATCTTCATCAAGCGCGGCCGCCGGAAGGAACTGCGAAGCGCCGAGGAAGGTGTTCATCGTGCGCTGGCCATCGGGGGTGACGAAGATCAGGCAGCGCGCCGTCGGCGGATCACCTGCGCGCGCCGCGGTGGTGAAATCGATCCCGCCGGCGCGGATGTCATGGGCGAAGACTTCGCCCAGCTGGTCGCCCGCGACCTGGCCGATGAACGCGCACTTGGCGCCCAGCGCGGCGAGCCCGGCCAGCGTGTTGGCAGCCGAACCGCCCGAGATTTCGCGCGCCGGGCCCATCGCGTCATACAGCGCGTGGGCGCGGTCGGTATCGACCAGGGTCATCCCGCCGCGGGTCATGCCGAGGCGTTCGATCGTGGCATCATCGCAAGGGGCCATCACATCGACGATGGCGTTGCCGATGGCGATCACGTCGTAAGCGGGTGCGGTCATTGGGTTTCCTGCTGCGGGAAGAGAAAAGTCAGTCGGCGCGGTTAGCGGGCATATCGGCGCAGGGCAAGATCATGCGGCGTTGACAGCGCCGGCGTCTCGGGCGATCCGCGGGGGCAATGGCCCGCAAGATCCTTATCGCCGCTGCTCTCAGCCTGTGTCTGACCGCGTGTGGCGGCGGCAGTGTCAAAACCGCATCCAGCCACCCGCAGCGCGGCAAGACTGCCAGCAAGTCGGCCTACCAGAAAGGCCGCGTCCAGCCGCGCCCAGCCCCGCGCGTGGCAATTGCCCCGCGCGTGCCGGTGCACCAGCCTCCGCCGCCGGCCAAACGCCAGGTGATCCCCGGACTTGAAGGCATGATCGGCGCGAGCCGCGAGGATCTGCTGCGCCAGTTCGGTCCCGCGCGGCTCGACGTTTATGAAGGCGATGCCCGCAAGCTGCAGTTCAGCGGCGAGGCCTGCGTGCTTGACGTGTTCCTATATCCCGCCGCCCCGGGGCGCGAGCCAGAGGCCACCTATGTCGAAGCGCGCCGGGCCAGCGATGCCCAGGACGTGGACGATCTGGCCTGCATCAACGCGCTACGCCGCAAGCCCTAGGCCGTCCCGCAAGCTGCGGGTAACGCGGATTTAAGGTTGGCCTGCCACAATCGCGCCTGAACGACATCCAGGGGGCGCCGCCGCCATGACTATGCATTTTGGGGAAACGGCGCTGCGCGCAGCCGCCGATGGCGCGATCGGCGCCGATGAAATCCTGGCGCTGCGCCAGGCCGGCTGGGCCGATGGGCAGATGACCCCGGAAGAGGCCGAGGCCCTGTTCATCGCCAATGACAAGCTTGAACAGCCAAGCCCCGAATGGTGCGATTTCTTCGTCGAGGCGCTGGGCGAATTCATCATCAACACCGTCGAGCCCCACGGCTACGTCGATCAGGCGATGGCCGACGAGCTGATCGCCCAGATCGACCGCGACGGGCGCGTGGGCACCATGGCTGAACTCGAACTGCTGGTCCGGGTGCTTGAACGCGCGGCCAGCGTTCCGCCCAGCCTCCAGGCCTATGCGCTGGGCCAGATCGAACAGGCGGTGCTTTCGGGCGAAGGACCGACCCGCCACGGCACGCTTGATCCCGCCGGGATCACCGCCAACGAATGCGCGTTGCTGCGCCGGATGATCTTTGCCCCCGCCAGCGAGGGCCCGGCGCGGGTCAGCCAGGCCGAAGCCGAGCTGCTGTGCCGGATCAAGGATGCGACGCTGTACGATACCACTGCGCCCGAATGGGAACGCCTGTTCGTGCAAGGGGTAGCGAGCTTCCTGATCGGCTTTGCCGGGACCGAACCGCTGCCGCATGAGCGCGCGGCCGAACTGGAACGCTTCATGGCCAGCGAAGGCGCCGGGATCGGCAATTTCCTTGCCCGGATGCTCGCCGCCGAGGTCGAACCCGAAGCCGCCAACGCCTTTGGCAGCCTGCTCGACATGGGCCCCGCAGCCGGCGCCGCGGACGAGGCGCCCGGGCTCGACCGCGAGGAAGAGCTATGGCTGATCGATCATATCGACGCCGACGAGGAACTCGACCCGCTCGAAAAGGCGCTGCTGGCCTTCATCGCGCAGGAAACCGGCGAAACCGGCGAACTGCTGCGCGCCGCCTGAGCGGTCAGACGGTAAAGCTTTCCCCGCAGCCGCAGCTGCCCTTGGCATTGGGATTCTGGAACACGAAGCCGGCGGTGAAATCGTCTTCCTGCCAGTCCATCGTGCTGCCGATCAGGTAGAGCACGCTGGCGCCGTCGATGAAGAAGGTGCCGCCGGGCGTTTCGATCCGCTCATCGATCGGATCGGCCGCAGTCACATAGTCGACCGAATAGGCCAGCCCCGAACAACCGCGGCGCGGGGTCGAAAGCTTGACCCCGATCGCGCCTTCGGGCGCTTCGCCCATCAGCTTGGCAATCCGCGCCTCGGCGGACGGGGTAAGGATCACGGCGGTGGGCCGCTGGCGGGTAGTCGTGCTCATCACAGCATCCCCAGTTCAAGCCGGGCTTCATCGCTCATCTTGGCGGGATCCCACGGCGGATCCCAGACAAGGTTGACCTCGGCATCGCGCACGCCGGGCACCGCGCCAACGCGCAGTTCCACTTCGCCGGGCATCGATTCGGCCACCGGGCAATGCGGCGTGGTCAGGGTCATGGTGACCACCACGCTGGCCTCGGGCGTGATCTCGACCCCGTAGATCAGACCAAGATCGTAGATGTTGACCGGGATTTCCGGATCGAAAATGTCGCGCAGCGCGCCGACCACCGCTTCGTACAGGTCGCCGCCCGGCTCGCCCGGAGCCACATCGGCGGGCTTGGCCGCAAGGAAGCCTTCCAGATAGTCGCGCTTGCGCTCAAGCTTTTGCGCTGGGGCTTCGGCATCCTCGACCCGCGCGCGCGGCGGGGCCTCGACGCTGTTGACCTGTTCGACCGTGAATTTGGGTTCTTCGCTCACCCGAAGATTCTCCTGGTTCTTTCAATGCCGCGCAGCAGCGCGGCGATATCGCTGGCGTGGCTGTACAGCCCGAAGCTGGCGCGGGCCGTGGCGGCAACGCCAAGGTGGTCCATCAGCGGCTGGGCGCAGTGGTGCCCGGCGCGGATCGCCACCCCTTCCTCGTCCAATATGGTGCCGAGGTCGTGCGGATGCACCCCGTCCATCGCAAAACTGACGATCCCCGCCGATTGCTCGGGCCCGAACAGGGTAATGTCATTGCGCGCGCGCAGGGCATCGCGCAGTTCACGCACCAGTTCGGCCTCATGCGCGTGGATCGCGGCAAGCCCGACGCTCTCGACATAGTCGATCGCCGCCGCCAGCCCGATCGCCTCGATGATCGCGGGCGTGCCGGCCTCGAAGCGCTGCGGCGCGGGGGCATAGGTGGTGCGCGCAAAGGTCACGCGGTCGATCATCGCGCCGCCACCCTGCCACGGCGGCATCGCGCCCAGGAGTTCAGCCTTGGCCCACAGCGCGCCAATCCCGGTCGGCCCGTAAAGCTTGTGCGCTGAGAACACATAGAAATCACAGCCCAGCGCCGCGACATCGACGGCAAGCCGCGGCACGGCCTGGCAGCCATCGAGCAGCAGCTTCGCGCCAACCCCGTGGGCCAGCGCGGCAGCACGGCGGCAATCGAGCACCGAGCCGAGCACGTTCGAGACATGGGCCAGCGCCACCAACTTGTGCGCGCCGGTCAGCATCGCTTCGGCGGCATCAAGGTCGATCTGGCCATCATCGGTCAGCGGGCAGACATCGATGACCGCGCCCGTGCGTTCGGCCAGCAGCTGCCAAGGGACGATATTCGAATGATGCTCCAGCACCGACAGCAGGATGCGGTCCCCGACCTTGAGGTTCGCCTGCCCCCAGGTCTGCGCGACGAGATTGATCGCCTCGGTCGCGCCGCGGGTGAAGACCACCTCGTCTTCCTGCCCGCCGATGAAGCTGGCAACGCGGCGGCGCGCGGCTTCGAAGGCCAGGGTCATTTCGGCCGAGCGGGCATAGACCCCGCGGTGGACGGTCGCATAGTCGCGGCCCATCGCGCGCACGGTTGCGTCGATCACGGTCTGCGGCTTTTGCGCGGTGGCTCCGCTATCGAGATAGTGCCAGCCGTCCGCAAGGCCCGGAAAATCGGCCCGAAGGTCAGGGCGCAAGAGCGTTGCAGTGGTCACAGCAAGGCCTCCAGCGCGGCCAGCGCAGCCTCTTGCAAAGCCTCTTCCTCGGCCGCGCCAACGAAGGCTTCGGCGATGAAGGCCTGGAGCATCAGGCGCTTGGCATCCGCCGGGGGCAGCCCGCGCGAGGCGAGGTAGAACAGCCCGTTGGCGTCCAGTTCACCCACCGCGCAGCCGTGGGCGCACTTCACGTCGTCAGCATAAATTTCCAGCTCGGGCCGGGCATTGGCCGTCGCCGTCCGATCGAGCAACATGGCGCGGACCGACTGTTCGCCATCGGTGCCATCGGCGCCGGGCCGGACCAGCACCTTGCCGAGATAATTGGCCGTCGCCGCGCCGCCGGCGACCGAGCGCACCACCTGCCGGCTGACCGCATCGGGCCCGGCATGGGTGACATGGGTGACGATTTCGAGCGTGGCCTCACCGCCAGCCAGCTGAGCCGCGCCCAGCGTGAACTCAGCCCTAGCGCCCAGCTCGGCCCGCACCGCGATCCGGCCATAGGCGGGCGAGGCATTGAGCACGTGGAGCGCAAGGCTGGCGCCCGGCGCGAGCGTGATCGCCAGCTCGCGCACCGCGGCAGACCCGCCGGTGTTGGTGATCGTCAGTGCCCGATGCTCACCCGCACCAAGGGCGATCTCTTCCACCGCCACCGGCCACAGTGGGGCCAGCGCGGCAAGGTCCGCATAGCGGAAATCCTCGTTGCTACGGCTGGGCAAGGCGAGCGCCTGGCTCATGCCGCGACCGCCTCGTAGCCCTCGTCCTCAAGCTGCAGGGCGAGTTCGGGGCCGCCCGACTTGACGATCCGCCCGCCGGCAAGAACGTGGACGAAGTCAGGCTTCACGTAATCGAGCAGGCGCTGATAGTGGGTGATCAGCAGCACGGCCTTGTCGGGCCGACGCATGATCGCGTTGATCCCTTCGCCGCAAATCCGCAGCGCATCGATGTCGAGCCCGGAATCGGTTTCATCGAGGATCGCCAGCGCGGGATCGAGGATCCCCATCTGGACCATTTCGGCGCGCTTCTTTTCGCCGCCCGAAAAGCCGACGTTCACCGGCCGCTTGAGCATGTCCATGTCCATCCGCAGCAAGGCGGCCTTTTCGCGCGCGAGCTTGAGGAATTCGCCGCCCGAGAGCGGCTCCTCGCCGCGGCTCTTGCGCTGGGCATTGGCGCTTTCGCGCAGAAACTGGACGAACGACACGCCCGGAATCTCAACCGGATACTGGAAGCCGAGGAACAGGCCCGCCGCCGCGCGCTCGTGCGGCTCAAGGCCAAGCAGATCCGCGCCCTTGAACAGCACCGAACCGCCGGTCACTTCGTAGCCGGGGCGCCCACCAAGGGTATAGCCCAGCGTCGACTTGCCCGCCCCGTTGGGGCCCATGATCGCGTGGATCTCGCCCGGGTTGATCCGGAGCGAGATCCCCTTGAGGATCGGCTTGTCGGCCACCTGGGCCTGGAGATTATCAATCGTCAGCATTTCGTCGGCCTTGGGCACAATTGGCAAGAAAATCGGTGCGCAGTTCGTCCACCAGCACGCGCCAGCCCTGTTCGACCGCGCGGGCATCATCGAGCTGGCGCTGGCGGGCATCGAGCGCGGTCAGCGCGGCGGCATTGGCGGCCTGAACCGCAGGCGCGCCATCCTGCGGCGCGCGGACCAGCACGGCAGACCGCTCGCGCGCGATCGCCTGCTGCTCGGCATAGGCGGCAGCGGCAAACTGGCTGCGGCGGTGCGGCTCGGCCTTGGTCAGGCTCTGCATCGCGCCGCGATCGCAGCGCTTCACCACATCCAGCGCAGGCGCGGCCTCGGGCCCTTCGAAGGCGGCGGCCATCATAGCGAGCAGCGCGATCATCCCACGCTCCCCTCAAGGCTGATGCCGAGCAGCTTCTGCGCCTCGACCGCGAATTCCATCGGCAGCTGTTGCAGCACTTCCTTGGCGAAGCCGTTGACGATCAGCGCCACGGCCTCTTCCTGGCCGAGCCCGCGCTGCATCGCGTAGAACAGCTGGTCATCGGAAATCTTGCTGGTAGTCGCCTCGTGCTCGATCTGGGCAGAGGGGTTGCGCACCTCGATATAGGGGACGGTGTGCGCGCCGCAGTCCTTGCCCAGCAGCAGCGAATCGCACTGGGTGAAATTGCGCACGCCTTCGGCCTGGGGCGCCACGCGCACGAGGCCGCGATAGGTGTTCTGGCTCTTGCCCGCCGAGATGCCCTTGCTGACGATGGTCGAGCGGCTGCCCTTGCCGTTGTGGATCATCTTGGTGCCGGTATCGGCCTGCTGGTAATTGTTGGTCACCGCGACCGAGTAGAACTCGCCCACGCTGTCTTCGCCGTTGAGCACGCAGCTGGGATATTTCCACGTCACCGCCGAGCCGGTTTCGACCTGGGTCCACGATACCTTGCTGCGCTTGCCCTGGCACAGCGCGCGCTTGGTCACGAAGTTGTAGATTCCGCCCTTGCCTTCGGCATCACCGGGATACCAGTTCTGCACGGTCGAATACTTGATCTCGGCATCGTCGAGCGCGACCAGTTCGACCACGGCGGCGTGAAGCTGGTTCTCGTCGCGCTGGGGGGCGGTGCAGCCTTCGAGGTAGGAGACATAGGCCCCCTTGTCGGCCACGATCAGCGTGCGTTCGAACTGGCCGGTGTTTTCGGCATTGATGCGGAAGTAGGTCGACAGCTCCATCGGGCAGCGCACGCCTTCGGGAATGTAGACGAAAGTGCCATCCGAAAAGACCGCACAGTTGAGCGCCGCGAAGAAATTATCGTGCATCGGCACGACCTTGCCGAGCCAGCGGCGGACCAGATCGGGGTATTCGCGGATTGCCTCCGAAATGGAGAGAAAGATCACCCCGGCCTTTTTCAGTTCCTCGCGGAAGGTGGTCGCGACGCTGACGGAATCGAACACCGCATCGACCGCAACCTTGCGCGCGCCCTCCACCCCGGCGAGCACTTTCTGCTCTTCCAGTGGGATGCCCAGCTTCTTGTAGACCTCAAGGATTTCGGGATCGACCTCGTCCAGGCTGGCCAGCTGCTTCTTGGGCTTGGGCGCGGCGTAGTAATAGGCATCCTGATAGTCGATCGGCGGGATGGCGAGCTTGGCCCAATCGGGCATCGGCATGGTCAGCCAGTGGCGATAGGCCTTGAGCCGCCATTCGAGCATCCATTC